>CAZVAS010000001.1:0-1687 GCA_964625165.1 uncultured Methanospirillum sp.
ATCATCAACAGATCTGAAAAACCGGTGAATACGATCTTCTCAGCAAATCCACTAGCAGGAAATAGCAAAGAGGCGACGGTTTCCGGTTGTGGTGAAATAAATCCAATAGAGAACGATCCTACACTGCGGTTTCTCTCACCCGGAACACCCATTCTGGTCAACGGAGGGGTTGGACATGTTATCGGTCAGGGAACCCGGAGTAGTAATGTCCGCCCAAATATTGCAGTTCATGGAGAGATGACTGCGATGGATCCTGATTACTGTGGTGGATTCCTTACATCAGCAGGGCCGGAATGCCTGACAAGTATCGGTACAGCGATCCCTCTTGTTGATGAATCAGTTATCGAATCACTTAGGATCAGGGATGCCAGTATCGCAATGCCAGTGATGGATATCGCTGATCGGCAGCAGGTCGCATGCAGTTCGTACGATCGGGTCTGGACCGGAACTGCACGGACGATCAGATATGATCCGGCTGGATGTATCAACTGTGACCCATGTCTTGTCCGAAAGTCCTGTCCTGTTGACGCAATCTGGGAATCAGGTGAGATCGATCATACACGCTGCTTTACCTGTGGAACATGTGTTCATCTCTGCAGAGGAACTGTATACACAGGAGATCTCGGTATACTCACTCTTCCTGAAGGAGATATTCCGATTGTTCTTCGGCAGTCTGACAGACAGAGGGGAGAAAAGATCTGCAGACAGATGAAGAAGTTGATACAAAATGGAGAGTTCTGGTTATGACGTTACGGTATCAGTTATTCTGCCCGGAATGCGGTACAAAATTCCCTGATGAATATCAATTGACCTGTCCATCGGGTTGCTCTGGACTCATCAGGGCAGAATATTCGACCCCCCAATTAACTATCCAGGATCTCCCTGGTTTATTCAGATTTGCAGACTGGCTTCCGGTAGACGGCAATCTCTCTACCCGATCAGGACCTGTCTGTTACAAAAGTTTAGCCCTTGCACATGAACTTGGTCTGACTGATCTATGGATAGCCTTTGCCGGGTACTGGCCCGAACGGAACGCATATGTCACCAGTGGATCATTCAAGGAGTTCGAGGCTTTAGCAACCATGGTGCGACTGGCAGAACGGGCAGAAGGAGTGATACTGGTTGCATCAGCCGGAAATACTGGAAGGGCATTTGCCGAGGTATCGGCGAATACCGGAAGACCAGTAATTGTAGTTGTTCCTCAAAAAGCCAGAGATAGGATATGGACCAGTACTCCAGCAGAACATCTCCTCCTCATAACCGTAGATGGCGATTATACAGATGCAATACAATTAGGAAATATGCTATGCACTCTTCCGGGAATTTATCCGGAGGGCGGTGCAAAAAATGTCGCACGCAGGGATGGAATGGGCACTATGATGCTCGAAGGGGCAGTGACCATGAATCATCTTCCTGACTGGTACGTGCAGGCGGTTGGGAGCGGAACCGGAGGTATCGCAGCATGGGAAGCATCTATGAGGCTGGTTGCAGATGGAAGATTCGGATCAGATCTTCCACGTCTGCTGTTGATCCAGAACGAGCCTTTTACACCGATGGTGCATGCGTATCAGGCTGGACGCCGGGAAATAATTGCTGATGATATGAAAAACCCAAAAGAAGCAATATCCCAGGTGTACGCTGATGTTCTCACCAACCGTGCACCCCCATATGGAATCCCCGGCGGTGT
>CAZVAS010000001.1:1787-16576 GCA_964625165.1 uncultured Methanospirillum sp.
TCTCTCCCGTGTGACAGGACAAAAGATCTCTGTATGGTTCTTGAGGATGAGTTCAGATACATCACCATCTCAAGGGAAGAAGATGGAGTAGGTGTCTGTTCTGGCATCTCTCTTATGAATGCACGGTGCATTCTGCAGATGCAGAGTTCAGGGCTTGGTAACTCTCTCAACGCTCTCCTCACGCTACCGGCGTTATATGGTCTTCCCCTTCCTATCCTTGCAAGCTGGCGTGGATACTATCAGGAGAAGATAGCAGCTCAGATCCCGTTTAACGAGAAAATTCCAGAACTTCTCGATCTCTATGGGATCGCGTACACACGTATCCTCACACCTGAAGACATCCCCCAGATCAAAGACGTGATTATTGATGCGTATGAAAAACATCGACCACACGTTGCCCTGATATCTCCGCAGGTCTGGGAGGGGGATGCCCCCGATAAACGGTGCCAGTTTCAACCACGAGAACGGCGAACAAATCTTACCTATACCGGTGAATTCAAAAAACCGGAGATGAAGCGGGTGGATGCTATCAACACGATAGCAGAATTATTACAAGATGAGTTCGTAGTTTCAAATATCGGAGTCCCATCAAAAGAACTCCATGCTGCCCGGGATCGTGACAGAAATTTCTACATGCTTGGATCATACACCCAGGCAACACCAATAGGTCTCGGAATTTCGCTGGCAACCCGCGACCAGGTCATAGTACTTGATGGTGATGGCAGTCTGCTTGGAACTGCCATCCTTCCGGTGGTAACTGCCACTAATCCGAAAAATCTCACGATCGTCTGCCTTGACAACGGAGTATATGGAAGTACCGGAGACCAGTGCTCACCTGCATATCAGACGATCGATCTCGAACTCATTGCAAAAGCGTGTGGAATTATCAATACCATAAAAGTTCACTCATCAGAAGAACTCAAGGATGTCTGGAGCAGTCTGCCGTGCGGTCCCAGGTTTATTCATGTGATCATTGAACCAGGTAACAGTACTGCACCAAATATCTCCCTCTCACCGCATGATATCAGGAACAGGTTTTCTGCAGTATAATCTTAATATTATCAGAGAAGAAAAAAGGGCGTAGATTAGGATAAAACGAACGAAGCGGCTGCAGTCTGTACATTTGCAGATGATGTGTCAGCACTCTTAGACTCTGCTCTGATGAAGTACTTTCCAGGAATTGTGCCAATTGTTCCCCATGAGATCATACTTTTTCCGGTTTGATTTATCCTGATCTCTCCGTATGAGGTTGTCCCCTGATTGACAGATTCGGTAGGGATGAGAGATCTCAAAGAAACTCCCTCACCCTCCCCGGAGGGAATATACGCTCCTATCTGGTAGGGACCAGACGGATAATCTCTCATGATGTCACTCTGGTTTTCTTCAAAATACGGAATATGCGGATTATTTGAATCTGCAACATTCTCCGGGACAACGATCCAGAAATACACATCTTCACCGGGTTTACCTGATATTTCAGATACGAATGGTTGTCCTACTTGTACTGTGTCAGGGTTTGTCCTTATGGTCAGAAGATCTCGTGTTCCAGAGGGGCTGGATGCTAACAATGCCTGAGTTTTGTTATAGAAATCAATCAGAGGACTGTTTAGTAATGAGTACTTCTCGCCCGATGGAGATGAAACCGGGGGTACTGTAGGGGTAATGGACACCAGAGATACCGGGGTTTCCGTAGCCTTCACAGGAACAGACGGAGATGATTGAGAATAGTTATTACCAGATGCCTGTTCATTGGTTTGAATAGTAGTACCTGAATTCATAGATGCAGTTCTCTGTCCTTCAGAAACAGATATGTAATTTTTCTCCTCTTTTGAACTGGTACTACCTTCTTTACTGATCGAAAGTGAGACAGGATATGATCCAGGTTTCGTATAGATGTGAACAGGATTCTGAATTGAATCTGTATCCCCATCTCCAAAGTCCCACCTCCATGATATCGGATCTCCCCTTGAGAGATCAGTGAACTGAACCTGAAGTGGTGCTGTGCCTGATCGTACACTGACCTTAAAATCTGCCATAAAGGATGGGTTTATTCCAGGTACTGCAGGCATCGATGAATAAAAAGGATTATTCACCACTAAAATGGCATCAGGGATGGTACTGGTATCTGAACCGGATTCATCAGAAACGGTCATTGAAACTGTGTATTTCCCGGGCCGGAGATATGTATGCATAATCTGTCTGCCTTCTCCGGTTGAACCATCACCAAAGTCCCAACGCCAGTCTGATGGAACCCCTGAAGAGGAATCGACAAAGAACACCGTAAGCGGTACCTGTCCCTGTGTAGGTTTCATCATAAACTGAGCATTCAATGCTGAAACCTGCCCGGTGATGCAGATCAGAAATCCTAGCAGGACAATCATCAGGACTTTCAGACTACAGAACCTGTTCATAGTGACACCATCCATGAGATACGATTGTAGTGAGTTGTGAATTATTTATACATATCTTACCCATGAGAAAATTTTTTCGAATATTTGATTAAAATAATAAATTTCACCATATATTACAAAATCATTGATATTTGAACAGAAGAGATAGGCATCCTGCATCTGCTCAATATTTGCGGTATTGTTAAATACTCACCAGCGAATATCCCCTCATCATACGAGGGTGGATGAAGCATGAGAGCAGATAGTTTCAGAAAATTGATACCGTTTATTGGTCTTTTTCTACTTATTGTTACAGTAACATCTTTGATATCAGCAGAAACCCTTCCAGATATTGCCAGGGGAGATCAGTCCGGCATATCTGATACTACTGAATCAATCACAATATCTCAGTCAGGCTCATCGATATCTGGAATTTCTTCCAGTAAAGTCGTCTCGTATACACCTTCAGAAAGTAATGGTGTATCAGTCAGTGCTTCTGTACCGCCAAGAATTCAGGAACAACCACCAGACCGCTGGATTAGGGACACAAAAACCGGCTTGTATTATGATCCGGTATCACGGACATACTGGAGATACGATTCGGTCATCAGGAAATTCTTTTGCAAAGACAAGGGATGGTATCTGGTCACCCGTTTTTCTGGCATCCAGCCAGCTCGGATAGTTGCCCAATACTACTATGACCCCCGATCCATAAGCCTCATCGATATGGAAACCGGGCAATCCATTAATCCAAGCACAATGGAGGCCGTTCAACCTACACAGACACCGACTCCGACCAGGACAATACAACCCACTCATACGAAAACTCCGATACCCCAGGAGACCGGCGGGACCGAAAGCAGCGGGTCAGACTCTGGCACACTCCATAATGATCCATGCCTGGTTACCTGTCAGGATTGTCCAGACGGATACTGCCGTGACTGTAACCACAACCAGATCTGTGATGAGATAGAATCAGGTACTTCAGGAACAACCTCAACCGGAGGTCAGAGTGAGAATCCACAGGGTCTGGTACAACCGGCTCCAAGTGTTACCAACCATCAGAGCGGCCAGAGTGAATCGCCTCAACCCATCATCCAGCCAACCCAGCCGCCTGCATCTCAGGGAGGAATCAGCGAAACTGCACAGGCACCTATCCTGGCAATGAAGATGGGATCAACATGGACCAATGAGAACACCGACGCCGTGACAAACAATCCAACATCGCCTACTCTGATCACTTTTGAATCAGATGTTCAGATCCTGTCCATCTCCACATATCACTGGAATAATGGTCAGGGTGTCGCCACTCCGGGAACTATCGGTCTCAAGGGTTCAGACGGAACAATGTACGGACCCTGGCAGGCCACCGGTGAAAAGGGAAAAGATGGAGTGCCAAATACCAGATGGACTGCTATTCCAGATACTTCAGGTAAAGAAAAACAGACATTTCAAAAAGGAATCTACACAGTTATTGATTCAGACGAAAGTACCTGGTCTGCCAATACAAATTCAAAGAATCAAGGATTCTGTACGGTGGAATATATTAACGCGATAAACACCAGTTCACTTACAGATCTCTCTGATTCATCCATAAAGCCCCTGGATCTGAAAAACACCAAGATCGGAGATCTGACATCATGACCATCTCTTCGGTTTCCTTACAACAAGGGTTCCCGAAAAAGATCGGGCTTATCATACTCATCATCTGCATTCTCTGCATCATCTCTCCGGTATCCGCAATCGGGAGTGTCACAACTGCCGGGGATGAGATCCTGAAGACCGACCAGTTGAGAAATCTTACCGGAGGTGACGGACATGGAATCAGGGTAGGCGTCATCTCAAACGGAGTGAAACATCTTGCAGATGCCCAGAAGACCGGTGATCTCCCTGCTGATGTCAATGTTTTAAAGGCCGGTAAGTTGGATGAGGGAACTGCAATGCTTGAGATCATTCATGATCTGGCACCAAACGCTTCGCTCTTCTATGCAGATTCAGGTGATAATGATCTCAGTTTTTCAGAAGCAATTGATAGTCTTGTAGCGGCAGGATGTAACATCATTGTTGATGATGTCGGACTTCTTGAGATTCCGTACTTTGAAGATGGACGAAGTGCCGCTCATCTAAAGGAGATCCTTCTTCAACATCCAGACCTTCTCTTTGTCTCTGCAGCAGGAAACAATGGCCAACTACATTACCAGGGGATGTTCACCGATGCAGGGGGAGGTTTCAACTCATTCAATGGATCTCCGGGCATTCCGGTTGATATGAACTCAGGCGGATTTATCGGAACCATCCTTGAATGGGATGATTCGTATGAGCAGCGTCAAAATCCATACAGCCTGTATCTGTATGATCGCCAGACCGGAGCAGAGATCGCGGTAAGTGAACGGACTGAGAGTGGAGAGAAACGATCTCTTGAAAAATTATATTATCAGTACATCGGAGACAAGCCACTCAAAGCTGAAATAAGGGTTAAAAAAACAGAAGAGGCAGAACCGAAACTTCTTGAACTGATTCTGAAGATCGACAAGAACCTGGTTTCCATTCCGGATGGATACATGGTTTCATCAGACTCCATCATCGGCCAGGCAGCAGTTGATGAGGTGATATCTGTAGCAGCAGTTCCCGCAGTTCAGTCTCCGACGATTGAGAAGTTTTCATCACAGGGCGAGGTAACCATAGCATATCCAGCACAGGTAGAGCGTAAAAAACCTGATATCACAGGGCTCAACTCAGTCGAAGTTTCAGGAGCAGGAAAATTTCCTTCGCCATTTACCGGAACCAGTGCAGCAGCTCCCCATATCGCCGGCCTATTAGCACTTGTATGGAGCCTTTTTCCTCAAACATCCGGAGAAGGTATAAAGGAGGCGATGTTCCAGACTGCAACACCGTTTGATCAGCAGGGATGGAGCCCTGTGTACGGGTACGGTCTTCCCAATGCAGTAAAGATGTATGAATACCTGCATAATACTTCGGCAAACCAAACCCAGCAGCAGACAATCTCACCAACACCGACTCAGACTGCGTTCCCTACCCCTACACAACCACCGGTTGAAGAGACCAGAACCTCCTCTGTGATCACTGGTTCTGTTGAGATAACAGAACCAGGAGAATATATACTTGGGTCAGATATTCTTGACTCGTCAGGAACCATCATCAGGATATCGTCCTCTGATGTCTCGCTGGATGGATCGGATCACCAGATTGAAGGATTTGCGGTACAGTTCGGACTTGAATCTCCCCCTCTTCAGCGGGGAATTGTGATTGAATCCCAAGATCAAAGCAGGCTTAAGAATATCACAATAAAGAATCTCGCCGTGATGGGAACATATGTAGGAATTTCAGCCCGAAATACCGACGGCCTGGTGATAGATACCTGTCGCTTGCCCTATAATACCATCGGGATGATCCTGTCAGGGGTATCACATGGAGACATAAAAAAGAACACCATAAGCGGGAATGCACAGTATGGACTTGTGATGGATGAAGGAACCAGCGACTCAGTCCTTAACTCAAACGAGCTGAAGAAAAATCTCATTGGAATGGTTTTAGACAAAGTATCTAACAACCGGATATCCGATAATTCGGTAATTCTCAGCCATCAGGAGGGAGTACTGCTAAAGGGAGGGTCTACATCCAACATCATCGAGAAAAATACTTGTTCAGGAAATGGAAATGGGGGGATTGTCCTGAAATCCTCACTGAAAAATTCTATCCTCAATAACATCTGTGACCAGAACACACCCCCTGGAATTTACCTGGAAGAGAGTTCAGAGAACCTGATATCTGATAACACCCTGACAGGAAATCTTCGAGGATTGAATCTCTATTATTCAGATACGAACACGATCACCAATAATTCCATTCTATCAAACAAGATCAGCGGCATTATGTTCCAGCCATCAGGACGCAATATCGTCAGTCAGAACAGAATTGCAGGAAATGCCGGCGAAGGTATACTCATTTCTAACAGTGTCACATCTGAAAAAGTCAACCTTATTTCAGACAATTATCTTGAGAACGAGAATAACGTGAATATCCAGGAGGGCGGTAATCCAAATTATGCATGGAACGGTAAAAAAACCCAAGGTACAAACATAGTTGGTGGACCATATACCGGAGGTAATGTCTGGGCTTTGGCTGATGGAAAAGGATACTCACAGACTTGTCCTGATATTGACGGGGACGGATTATGTGATGCTGCCTTTGCTGTTCTACCGGGAGTGACAGATGAGTTGCCATTGAAATATTCAGGTTTATCCATCATTCAGGCCAGTACGATAAGTTCAGGATCTACCACAAGGCCTCCGGGTCCGGAGGATCTCCTTACAGAAGGTCTTTCTCTCTATGGTAAAGGAAAATACGAAGAAGCGGTAGCATTGATGGACAAGGCCATTGATGCATCCCCTACTAATTTTCAGGCATGGAGACTGAAGATTCTCTCTCTTTCAAAATTGAAGAAGAGTGATGAAGCAATAGCAACAGCTAATAAGGCTTTGAACCTCTATCCTGAATCTATCATCCTGTGGTACACTCTCGGGGATATCTACCTGCTTGACCAGTCCGAGTACGAAAAAGCGATTTCTGCGTACCAGAAGGCTCTCGCTATTGACAAAGATGATACTCACAGCCTGACGAACCTTGCTTTTGCATTGGATAAAACAGGCAGGAGTGATGAGGCACTGAAACTCTATCTTCAGGCCATCACTATCAATCCGTCACTGACTGATGCCTGGGTAAAAGCAGGAAATATCGAAACGCGCGCGGAAAATTTCAACCAGGCCATACAATATTATGAGAAAGCATTATCATTGGATCCTGGAAATGCGTTCACCTGGAACAACAAAGGATATGCTCTATCATTGGCAGGAGATTATGAAGGGGCAATTCAGGCATATCAGAATGCCATTCAGATAGATAATTCA
This sequence comes from uncultured Methanospirillum sp., assembly GCA_964625165.1. Classification (GTDB taxonomy): domain Archaea; phylum Halobacteriota; class Methanomicrobia; order Methanomicrobiales; family Methanospirillaceae; genus Methanospirillum. The sequence goes on from CAZVAS010000001.1 coordinate 9,106, forward strand.
TACGATGTTGCCTGGACAAACCTTGGTAATGCATATACTGCGCTTGGAAAGACACAGGAGGCAAAAATGGCATATTCTCATTCTATCAAATGATGATCTAAACCAAATATTTTTTACACATAACGAATATTATCGGGTATGAACAGGTTGTGGGTATGTTTAGGAATTGCGATGATTCTCATCGTAATGACCGCTGGTGGAGTATCAGCCGCATGGTGGTCACAGCAGGACAGCTATCAGTCATCTTCAGGTTGCGACTGGAACTTCTTTGGAGGAGGATGTTACCAGCAACAGAGTGAATCACATTCTTCATCATCAGGAGGAGGCTGGGGTCCAAACTGGTTCGGAGGTTTGTACTCGGATTATTTCAGTTCTTACACGCGATCTAATTTCTGGACAGGCTGGTGGGCCAATGGCACCCAGATCGCTGACGTATCAGGAGTATGGAAGACGGACCTGCTCGGGAACTTGACAGTCCGCCTCACTGGTGATGACATCATCCGTGCATCATACAAGGTGAAGGATAACAACGGATACATGCAGGGTAACTTCTCATCCAACAGTTCGCCGATCATGGACGGATTCTGGTGGGAGGCACCCGAGTACAGACCACCATATCAGGCAGGTGCTGTCCAGATCACGTTTGAGAACAGTACGGCTCTGAATGGTATCTTTGCCTATGCTGACGGAACCTGGGGACCATTCACCGGAACCAAAGTCAGGGCAAACCTGACAGCCGAAGAGGATGATGCCCTCATGGACATGCCTCAGCTAAGCTGGACCGTTGATCCCAGCCAGACCTCAGACAAGCGGGTGACAAATCCGGTTGATACCAACCCGATTAAGAACACCTAATCTTTTTTACTTTCTCATTAATCTCCAATGAAATCTGACGCGAAATAGTGATTTATCAAAGAATAGGATTGTGAATAATCTGCAGTAATCTGATCCATGATCTGTTTCAGAAATATACGAGTTGTATTTGCCCATATGACCAGGTCAGATGAGAAAAATTTTATGCCTGATACAATTCTGGAATTGATAACCACACCTAACCGATAGAGCCATGAAACAGATCCTATCGTTCGGCATTACAAAAAGATTAGAGAGTCTTCTTGAACAGAATACCTGACTGGGCAGACTCACTCATTCCTCCGGTCGGAGTAGGAGTTACTGATGCTCCTTCGCTCTCATCGCAGATACCATTCTGATTACAATCCCTGCAGGTTCCACCCGGGCATTCAGAACATTGAACAAGACAGGGATCTTTTGCCTGTTGACTGCTACTTTCAGAAGTCGCGGGTTCAGGGCTCATGAGGATGGTGGTTGAGCTCGTCTGCTGTGGCTGAATCGTAGGCTTTGGAGTTCCAGGTGGTGTGATACCTGTAGGATCATAAATTCCGTTCTGATTTATCTGTACCTTTTCACCATTCTTTATAGATATGAAAACAACATCTGCAGGATCATAATAAAACTGTCGAATCAGTCTGGGGTTGGATCCGGTTGTATACTCACCGATGAGGAGCCAGCCTTTCTCCGGACAATAGTATTTCTTCAGAATTCTGTCATAGATCCATGAGGTCTTTGAGAGTGGATCATAATACACACCCTCCCTCACTCCTGGTTGCCACTGATCAGGTATCTCAGCCTTCAGGGTACTCCCTGATGAACCGGATGGAGACCCGGACTGGGATGGTCCTGATGATCCCGATGAGATAATACTCGTACTGGTTGAGAGTGAAAGACTGGAACTTATTCCAGGATCTGATGTGCTTCCAATGACTAGTCCGGTAAGTATCGGAAGATTCCTGATTGGAAAGGCCGTCACAGCCGTAGCACACATGAGGATGACCAGGCAGATGAGCATCATCTGTACCCATTTTGTTATCATCTACATACCCTCCACAGAGTTGATACTGCATAATACCGACCTTAAGTATATAGTTGTTCGGTGGATAGACAGAGAGATAGAATGGAGTAACTGTCTTTCCACATTACCCAAATAGTCTGTCAGATTGCTCTGAAAAAATACCAGATGAAATCAATATGCGCCATAGGATAAAAGAGAACGAAATTCGTGAGCATTTTAATAATTGCAAATATACGTACGTAAAATTACATAAAAAATCCATATATTTGTTAATATTGCATTTAAGCCGAGATTTCACAGCATTTGAATCTAAAACAAGGCATAACTTTATACGCTGTTGCAGGCAACAGAAAGATGTAGATGAACTATCAGGTTCATTGAAAGTTCGAATAGAACGAGATGAAATTAATGTCAAAGAAGAATGTCAAGAATGAGTCCGGAGCAAAGAATATTCAGGCTCCGGTTTCAGAACAGCAGGATACAAAGTCAGCACATGCACCTGGTGCAAACAAGAACAGGCGCTGAAATCCTGCAATAATTTCCACATTCACCATATTTTTTTATTCTAACCTACAATCTTCTTCTCTGCTTCTTCTGGTCAGTCGTCAACAGACCGGTTCTTTTATTCAACACAAATGTTGTCGACACCTATAGCAAAACTGCAAAACTGTAGAAAAAGAGATTACAGGTTAGGCAGCAGGACCTAACATCTGAATTGATCCTGCAAGCATACCCAGCGTTTCTACACCGGCCTTGGCATCCTGCATCGAATCATAAAAGCCAGTCACGATGATGATCTTTTTATTTGTACTAAGGATATAAATGCCGAGTGTTTTGTCACCGCTTGTGCCATAAACCATCACTCCGCCATTACTCAGATACTGTGGTTGATCTCCATAAATCAATGAGATCTTTGCCCCAAGCATGAACTTTTCAAGGAACTGACGTGAAGCAGTGGAATCAAGTTTTTGGCCAGTAGGATTGTTACTTACAACAATTGAGATCCTGGATCCAGGATTATTTTTGTTAAATACATTCGTTAATGGACCAATATTGGTGTTTTCAATCAGAATTGAATTACCAGGGGGAATTTTCATCGAGTAAACTGTATTGGAAGAGTGATTCATCGGAGTTTCATTTACGGTAACATCTTTCCAGGCAGAGTAATCGATTGCTGATACAGGAGCGATAATAAAAAACAGAACACCAAGAAGTACCAGGATTACAGATTGTGAGTTCATAGTATTCATTCCAGATACCATACGTTCATCTTGCTAGGGTTGATTACCTCTTTTTACTATATAAATCAATCATACACGGAGACAAATTGAAAATGTCAGGACAGATACTATGCCGGTATAATGAAAATACCGACATTTCCAGAAAAATTATTTTTTAGGAGATACTGAAATGCCGATTGTGACCATGACACCTTCAATATCCCAGTCACGATCTAATTGCCAGAGTGATGTGTCACGTGATCCACTGTCCTGATGAATCTTGAGCGATGTTGCTCTGACCTCTTTACTGATTGTCTCCTGCCAGGTTTTGGTCAGCAGGTTGAAGAGATGGGCATCCTGCACGATTGCATCGATATCAATCATCTCCTCGACATTCAGGTTCATCTGCTTACGCATCTCCTGAATTCTTCGTATGATCTCTCGTGTGTATCCGTCTGCCTCAAGATCAGGAGTCAGAGTTACATCAACAAAAACCGCTGCATCAGTCATCTCTGCAGAGAAGATATTTTCAGGCATTACCTCATTGAACATCACGTGCTCAGTTGTTATTGAGATATCACCCTCAGGACCGGCAAGAGTGTACGATCCATTCTCTGCAATCTGCCTCCGCATCTCGGTTCCATCAGCACCTTCGATAAGGGCCTTCACTTGTGGTCCGATCTTTCCAAACGAGGGGCCGATCTTCTTCATTACCGGTTCTGCTTTCCAGAGGATCTTATCGTACTGGCCTGAAATGACTACGATCTCACGGGCGTTGGCTCGTTGGCATGCCAGATCATACATACTGCCAAAAGCCTTTCCGACCATATCATTTCTTGCAGCGACAGTAACAGTCCCTACCGGCCAGCGAAGTTTCCGTTTTCCGTTCTGCCGTGCATTTGCAACTGCCTCGTCAAATGACCGGATCAAACCCATCCGGGTCTCAAGATCGAGATCAATGAGTCGTTCATCTCCGGAGTACCAGGAGAGCATATGAACAGATACCGGGTCTCCTTCAAGTCTGAGATTCCCATAGATCTCCTCTGCGATGTGTGGAGCATAGGGGGCAAGCAAGCGGCATATGGTTCGCATACAGTAGTAGATCGTCTCATATGCATACTTCTTATCAAGAGAATCCTCTTCCAGCCACATCCTGGGACGCACGATCTGAACATACCATCGGGAGAGATCTTCAAGTACAAAGTTGAGGAGCGACCTGCTCAAGCGATGCAGGTTGTACTCCTTCATATCCGTAGTGATCTGTTTTGCAACCGTGTTGATCCGTGAGATGATCCAGCGATCCTCATCAGGCATCTCCCGCAGGGAACGTGTAATGAAATCTGGATTCCAGACTCCTGTGGCTGATGATGGGGAGAAGTCGTCAAGGATCATATACGGGAGTGGGAACCGGTACACATTCCAGAGGATGTTTATCGTTCGGTTGACTGTTGAAACGCTCTCCCAGTTAAACTTGAGATCTTCCCATGGAGCATTGGCTGAAAGGATGTAAAGCCTGAGTACATCAACCCCGAATTTTTGAACTACTTCTTCAGGGCTCACCACATTTCCAAGACTCTTGCTCATCTTGCGTCCATCTGCATCAAGAGCGAACCCGTGCATCAGAACCTGCTTGTATGGGGACCGGTTGAATGCAATTGTTGAAGCACCGAGTTGGGAGTAGAACCAGCCACGTGTCTGATCCTGCCCTTCAAGAATAAAGTCTGCAGGCCAGAGTTTCTCAAACTCTTCGGTCTTCCCCGGGTATCCGATAGTTGCCCATGATGCCATAGCCGAGTCAAACCAGACATCAAAGATGTCCTCAACCCGGTGCATGGTGCCTCCACAGGAGCAGGGTATTGTTATTGTATCCACATACGGCCGGTGTGGATCAGTCAGGTTCGATCCGGCTGCCTTGTTAAGTTCAGCCATCGTGCCGAAGACCATCTGCTTTCTACAGTCACTGCATTCCCAGACCGGAATCGGGATCCCCCAGTACCGCTGCCGTGAAATACACCAGTCACGGGCATCTGAGACAAAGTCATGGAATCTGGCACTTCCTGCCCAGTCAGGATACCAGGTCGTAGCTGCAATCTCACCGAGCATCTGTTCCTTGATCTTTGGGATAGAGATGAACCACTGTTCAGTCGCACGGTAGATGATCGGTGTCTTGCATCTCCAACAGTGTCCGTACCGGTGTGTGATCTTCTTACGGGCAAGGAGATAGCTACCGAGAGCTTCGACAATCTCTTCGTTGGCATCACGTACAAACTTGCCTGCAAAAGCCCCACCATCGTTGGTATAATGTCCCGCACCATCAACCGGGCAGAAGACATCAAGTCCTTCCTGAACACCAAGAAGATAATCGTCCCACCCGTGACCCGGTGCTATATGCACCATTCCGGTGTTATCCATCTCGACAAAGCCAGCGATGACAACACGATGATCGATCTCTTTCTGTCTTGGGACAAGATCTCCAAGCGGGGATGCGTACCGGGTTCCCTCGAGTTCTTTTCCTGTCTTCTTCTCAAGGATCGAGAAGTCCTGGTACCGGCCTTTCTTGAGTACATCCTCGACCAGTGATTCAGCAATCCAGAGGTACTCGGTCTTTCCTTCCTTATCTGCGGCTACCTTCGCATAGACAAAATCCTTGTCAACTGCAACAGCTACGTTTGCAGGAAGGGTCCATGGAGTTGTGGTCCAGATAACCAGATATTCATCTGTCTTTCCAATAATCGGGAACTTGACAAAGAGTGAGGGGTCCTGCTCGTCCCAGTATTCGACTTCAGAGTCTGCGATGGCTGTCTCACAGCGGGGGCACCAGTTTACGACCCGGTGACCCCGTTCCAGAAGATTCTTCTCGTGAGCCTTTTTCAGAGCCCACCATGCTGCCTCGATATAGTCCGGCGTTATTGTCTGGTACGGGTTGTCAAAGTCCATCCAGATTCCAAGCGAACGGAACTGATCAGACATGGTCTCCTTGTGCGATATGGCAAACTGCTTGCACCGCTCAATGAAGGTCTCGATTCCGTATGCTTCGATATCCTTTTTGCTCTCAAACCCGAGTTCCTGTTCGACTCTGACCTCAATCGGCAGTCCATGCATATCATAGCCTGCCCTGTCAGTAACATCGTATCCCAGCATCCGGTGGTATCTGAGAATACTGTCCTTGAGGATCTTATTCCAGGCAGTTCCCAGGTGAATGTTTCCGGTTGTATATGGAGGACCGTCAACAAAAAACCAAGGTTTCTTCCCTTTGTTCTGATCTTTCACCCTGCTGTAGATCGAGTTCTTAGTCCAGAAAGTACGAACTGAGGTCTCGATCTCTTTTGCATCAAAACTACTGGTGACTTCTCGCAAGGATACCCCTCAAAAATTCCTTTATTAATTAGACCTGACCATACAAAGGTCTTTGCCGTCTTTCGGTCTCGAAAGAGGTTAGAGAAAAAAGAAAATATGGGTCAAGGATGTCTGTTCGGCGAGTGATGATTGGTTACCACCCTCCTGCACCCCCACCACCAAATCCTCCACCGCCTCCAAATCCTCCTCCTCCGCCACTGAATCCTGACCCGGTGGATGGTGGAGAATAAGTGGTCACCGGCATGAATGCAGTGGACAACAGAGTCGGGGCATAAATGGCAGAACCAGAGGACGAAGTAAACTCAGGCAGGTTCACCTCGAGATCCTTCATCGTTCGCACCACCCGATCACCAACACCAAGAGCAGTTCCATACACAAGCCACTCCCCCCACATCGAGATATCAGACGGAGCATAACGTCGTATTAAAGCCGCATCAGAGAGGAAGGATCTGAAGGAATCCCACCTGAGTTTTTCTGCATATGTATCCCCTTTCCATCTGCCAAAGAGGGTTGCAGGGAAGAGTATGGCAACCAGCCCCTGTAGGAATGCAGCACCGGACATGATGGTTGCTGCAAATCCTACCTGGCCATTACTCCCCGCAATGGCAGCAAAGATTGAGAACAGGAACCAGATTATTGGAAATATCAGAAGAGGCAGAATGTACCCACGTCCGTCCTCGATATAGTGTGACTCAAGATATGAACTTGAGTATGATGTCAGTGACTGAATCTCCTGCTGATATGCAAGGATTGTGGTTCTGACTGAAGAGTCAGAGTTGGCTGCATCTGCCATCGATGCAAGTGCCCCTGTATCAATTACATTGTCTGATGCGATTCTGCGAAATGAATTGAGGACTGTCTGCTCGTAGGCATCAGGTGACTGATCCTTCAAAATGGTGATGGTCAGATCTTTACTGTCAGGTTTTTCATCAATCCTGATGATCTTCTGCCGGTGCATATCCAGTAGCGTTGCGTAGAGCCCTTCTTTCCCGAACTCTTCCGGATCACCTTCAAAGATAAGATT
>CAZVAS010000001.1:16676-33648 GCA_964625165.1 uncultured Methanospirillum sp.
TGACTCTGCCATGAATCGTATCACCGGTTCCACGATCGAGGAGAAGTTCAAATCCGAGCGGAACATCGGCAGATGCACTTCCGGTAAGTACATACGAGTCACCGGCCTTTGTCACGCTCATTCCTGCAGGGTGAGGGAAGACCTGTTTCACCCGATCAGCCGGGATCGTGATTGTGACAGATTTATATGGAACATGAACTGTTGCCAGATCGATGTTGATATGATCGGCATCTGTTCCCCGCTCAACCGGCGGAGAGATGATCCATGAGAATGAGACTGGCCAGGTTCCAGCCGAATAGTAATCTGGTTTGAACGCACCGGCTTCATTGTCGCTGGCATGATTTCTTATAAGGTCCTGATCACCTTTACCGGCCCCGTCCATATGAACAGTTCCCGAGAAATCCTTGAGATATGAGTAGGTCCCGGGAGGAACTTTTGATTGAATCAGTTGAACTGGTGCTGTTCCTGACAAACCAAAACTGACAGGAATATTGAACACCCGGTTCAGACTCCGGTAAACCCCGTCTGATTTGACCGCATACTGGTATGACTCATTCAGATTTCCATCATATGACCAGGAACAATGATAATCAGATACAACCAGGTCACCCTCAAACAATGAGGCGATCAGTCCGCCCAGCCAGAATCCTGATACTCCGATGATAACAGCGGCGATAATAACAATGCCCAGCTGACGAATCTCTCCCATTTCTTATTCCTATCCTCCCACAAACCACTAGAAATTACAGGACCCACACTCTTTCTTCTTACCCGATACCATGGATATCAGGCTGATTTTTGTATGTTCGGTGCAGACTACGGACCTATACCCCTGAGTATGCATACCAATTGTAAAATTTCTACATACCTGACAGCGTGAATAATCCGCAAACATCTCGTTACATCTTCAAGGTCTCTGTCTGACATGCAATATATCTGATGGTTCCAAAAGGAAAAACTAAAAAAAGTGCTAAATCTGGTGATAAGTATGCAACTTATTCATCAGGAAGGTTTTCAGATACAAATGTTCTGATATCACCGATAAAACCCATTGCCTCATCTGATGAACCTTCACTACGGGCATACTCAACCATCATACAACGATCAAGGATCCGGGAGATCATGCCGGTGTCTATCCCTTTCTTTCGTGCGAGAGTGAGAATCTCGTCAGTTGTATCTGCTGACCCGGAGCCCCTTGTATGTGAGATAAAGAATCTGAGTGCTTGCCCGGAACCGACATAGGCATCCTTTATCCTTCCATCTTTGATAGCTGATTCAGCCGTGGCCAGGTACTCTTCAGTTACTCTCCTGATGTCAAGTGGTTCAGCAGTAACTGGAGGCTCTTCATCCGGCTGTTCATTCTTTTTCTGGTAATACCTGTATCCTGCCCAGCAGCAGAGGGAGATCAGAATAATCAGCAGGATAATCCCGACATACCATCCGAGAGGTGTCTCATCTTCTTTTTTAACGGTTACCGATTCGACAGTGCCATTCCTGATGACCGAGGAGACCGTAGCGTTCTTTCCATCAGGAGAGTTGTATTGCTCATCAATTTTTGTCTCATTCGGTGTTATCGTCTGTGTTCCACCGGTCTGATTGAAGCCAGCCTGCTTAAGATTTTTTGTTTCTGCCTGGTACCTAGGATCGTCAGCTAGTGATGAAGGGACAGGGAGTGACTCATTCGAACTTGCTGTAAGTTTTTCCAGTGTATCATTTCTAATATCACCCTGTAACGAGAGTTCCTGGTTTTTATCATTTTTGTATTGAGCAGATACAGTCCCTTCTCCCTTCCTCTCTGCAGATATGCTTCCATCTTTCTGCTGATAGCCAGCCTCTTTCAGATCCTGATTCACCTGGTTCAGCATCGGGTCCTGATGCATCTTATCCGCAAGGTCCTGCTGATCCTTCTTGTTTTGGCTCGTCTCCTGCGCCAGTTGTTTTTGAAGTGCAGAGGACTCTGCATTCATCTGATTATTCTGTAGTGCTTGTTGAGCATTCTGCGGCTGTGAGCGGCTTCCAGCACCAGAAGATGCCCCCTGACTCGAGAGCATCTGCTGCATGAGCTGCTGATTCTGCTGCTGCATCGCATTCATCTGCCTATCCATCTCATCAAAAGGATCAGAACTCTGACCCTGTCCGGCTGGTTTTTCTTCACTTGTACTGGAGGTTAATGGTGACCCAGCACTACCGCCTGACTGTGATGATCCTTGTGCACCCTGCTGCTGTGACTGGTTAGGAACAAATTGGACATTGAATGGCGGGAGAGTTGAGACATAATCCTTACCGCTGTCGCGGTAATGCATTGCCAGACTCACTTCAAAGACAGCAGGATCATCTGAACTCAAAGTTATTGCATTCTGTGAGCTCCCGGGACTGATCGGAAATGACTGTGAATGAGAACTGGACTGGGAAAATGACACTCCTCCCTGCGATTGTTTTCTGGTCAGCGTGTACTCCAGTGTTCCAACATTGGTCTTTGGAAATGAACTCTCAACAACAAACGGAACCCTTGCCTCTTCTCCCGCCGGAAAGGTATATTCACTCTGACTGGATTTTAGAGTGACATCACTGGCGAGTACAGGATATATGATTAAGGCAGCCAGGATCAGAACGGCTGCAAATGTGTATTTCATTGAATGATCCTCCGTCTCCCATATCTGAGCACTATCTCTGATACCAAAAGAATCATAGCGACAACAAAAAACCAATCTTTTATGCTGGTTTCTTCTTTTTCACGTTTGATTTCTTTGTTAAGGTTTTCATAAATTTCTGAAAGAGTCCGGTCATTGACTGACTTGTAGTACTTTCCTCCTGTCTCTGATGCGATCTTCTTCAGGGCATCTTCGTCCAGATCAGCGTATTGCGGATTACCGAACCAGTCATACCCGAGTACTACACGTTGATCAGATCCAAGGCCGACAGTAAATACCTGGATATTCTTATCTTTTGCAAACTGTGTAGCCTGATCAGGTGATATGACACCGGCATTATTGACTCCGTCTGAAAGAAGGATTACTACCTTTTTCCGATTTGGAATCGACTCGGCCATATCAATGCCAAGTGCAAGCCCGTCACCGATTGCTGTTGCTCCATCTTTCTGCTCGATAGCCTTCAGTTTGTCAAGAACACGATCCTTATCAGGAGAGAGATATGCTGCACTCGTTGCTCCTGATTCAAACGTGATGACTCCGACATAATCTTTGTCATCAAGCTGACGAATCAGTTGACCAGCTGAATTCTTGGCTGCTTCAAGTCGGGTAGGTTTGTAATCAGTGGCCTGCATACTCCCGGAGTCATCCATAACGAGGATGACATTAACTCCCTCCTTTGCCTGTTCAAGGGGGATATGCGGATCAGCAAGCCCGATAATGATACACCCGATGGCTGCTAACGCGATGAAAAGAAGAACCTGTGGCCGGGTGGAGCCTTTTCTCCCGGCAAGAGCTGTTTTCATGAATCCAAGATGCGAGAAAACCATTGCCTCCTGCTTCTTTCTCCTGGTTTCATGAAGATACCAGTAATAGATGGCTGGAAGAGCAACCAGCAGGATGAGCCATTCTGGATGATAAAAACCTGCCATTATCGTACCCCCGCCATTGGTGTATCAGCAAAGAGTTTCTGTAGAGGGGTGAGCCAGTCATCAGAGGTCCGTACCAGTTCCATGGGAACATGACACCTTTTGAACACGGCAGAAATACTAGCTTCAGACTCCTCAACTGCTCTCTGGTAATCATCCCTGAACTGAACATCAGAAGTATCGATGAGAATCTGCTCACCGGTCTCTGCATCCTCCAGTTCGATCAGCCCTACATCCGGGATATCTGACTCACGTGGATCAGATACCCGGATGGCATACACCTCATGGTGTTGCCTGAGCTGACCAAGTTCACGGGTAAAATCGGGCATGTAGAAATCTGAAAGCAGGATCACTGAAGCCATCCTACGAAGGCGGGTAAGGATATGATGGAACGCAGGTCTGATATCTGATCCTGTACTCTTCGGAGTGTGGTTAATGACCTCATGAATGAGGTGAACAGCATGAGCTCTGCCACTTCGTGCAGGAATAAACCGTTCCACATGATCAGTGACGATGATGAGACCGGCCCGGTCATGGTACCGCACCGCAGCAAACACCAGACTTGCATAGATCTCAAGCATCATTCTGTATTTGCTTACCATACTGCCGAAGGCATGTGAACCTGACAGATCTATCACAAAGTAAAAGGTCTGATCCCGTTCTTCCGTAAATTCCTTGACATACGGAATCCCGTACCTTGCAGTAACTTTCCAGTCTATTGCCCTGATGTCATCTCCGGGGATATATTCCCTGATCTCAGAGAACTCAATGCCCTGACCTTTAAAAAGAGAGATATGAACTCCTGCTTTCTGGCCAGTTACCCGTGCCCGGGTGATTAGGTCAACCGAACGGATGAGCCTGACCAGTTCAACAGGGTCTTCCCATGCTGGCATCTGTTCAATCCTCCTTCAGGGAACCGGAACACTCTTGAGAATCTGTGTGATGACAGAGTCGGTTGTTACTCCGTCTGCTTCTGCCTGATAGGTGAGGATGATACGGTGGCGTAGTACCTCCGCAGCAATTGCCTTTACATCTTCAGGAACCACATATCCGCGTCCACGGAGCAGAGCATGTGCTTTTGCTCCTAGTACCAGGAATATTGTTGCACGAGGAGATGCACCATATGCAATGTAATCGGCGAGCTGGAGACCATACCGCTCAGAATTCCTGGTTGCGTCTACCAGTGATGTGACATAATTCTTGATCTCAACATCTGCATACACTCTTGGAAGGAACTGCTGAAGTGAAAGAATCGTATCGGCTGTGATGACCGGTTGTGGTGTGATCTTTATTCCTTCAGTAAACCGATCAAGGATTGTTACCTCCTCTGATTTTGAAGGATATCCCATGATGATCTTGAACATGAATCTATCCATCTGAGCTTCCGGAAGTGGATACGTTCCTTCATGTTCTATCGGGTTCTCGGTTGCAAGTACGAAGAATGGAGATGGGAGTTTGAAGGTCTCTCCCTGAATTGTAACCTGCCGCTCCTGCATGGCTTCAAGCAGTGCAGACTGAACCTTTGGAGGTGCACGGTTAATCTCATCTGCCAAAACAAACTGGCTGAATATAGGGCCTTTAACAGTTGAAAATGATGAGCTCTGCTGATTGAATATTTTTGTACCGGTGATATCTGCAGGAAGCAGATCAGGAGTAAACTGAATTCGCGAGAATGAGGCATCAATACCCTGTGCCAGTGTCTTGATGAGCAGTGTTTTTGCTATCCCGGGTACTCCTTCCAGCAGGACGTGGCCGTCAGCGACCAGAGAAATAACAAGACGATCGACGATATCACGCTGACCGACGATTACCCGGGAGATCTCATCCCGGAGAGGGGTGAGGAGGTCTGCGTATTGTTTAGCTTCCTTTGTAAGCGCAAGGATCTCTTCGTTCATATATTCACCTGATATTCGATTATGATAGGCTGATACCGGAGTAATTTGTAGGTAATTCTACAAAGTAAAGTTTGCATTACATATTGAAAATGTTTTTCGACACTGAGTTCAGACACGAGAAAAAACAGAACTACCGGAATAGAAGAGATAAAAAAGAGGAGTCGATTAAGATGAGTTCACGGCCATTGGAATAATTCCAGTGGTACGGAGATCAAGAACAACATCACTGCCGGCAGTGAATGGATATGACTTGACCCACTGGCCGTTCTGATCCTTTACTTCTGCTACGTGTTCCTGACCGGTGGTTGCATCATAGATCTTGAACGATATTGGCGATCCGCTTGGAATATCTCCCTGGATAGTAAGTTTGGCCTGATCACCATACTTACCTGCCACGTTCACCTGAACCGGGTTATTCTCAATACCGATCTTTACTCCACTTCCATCAGCAGTGACCAGGGAGCCGCTTGGAGCGGGATGATCAAAGATCATTACTGATCCGGACACGGTCATCGGAGTTGAAGGGACCGGAGGTTTTCCTCCGTCAGCCCGCAGTGATAGCCTGGTAAGTCCTCCCTCAAAGTATGGGTATGAACTTGCCCAGTCTCCTCCTGATTCAACATCCCTGACCTGTGCCTGGATAGCCTCGTTTGTTCCGGTTGGAGTGATCCAGAAGGTGAGTGGTTGTCCGCCTTTCAGATCTCCCTGTGCAACAAGACGCTGGAGTTTCTCAAATCCATAAACACCGGGTGAGGTGACTGGAAGCGGATTGCCAACATGTCCCTGGATGATGTTGTCACCCTTCACAGAGATGGTTGATCCAACCGGGAGTGGCTGGCCATTGAAGGTAACTTCTCCGAAGAACTCGTGTGGAAGAACCGGCATTGGTGGAATACCTTCTCCACCGACACGCAGGTCAAGCCGGGTCTTATCGCCACCACGGAACGGATATGAGTCAGTCCAGTTGGCCTTTCCGTAGAGATCGTAGCATTCAGCCTTCACGAACTCTGTAGCTCCCGGAGTCTTTACCCAGAAGGTTACCGGTTCACCATTCTTGATGGTTCCCTGCACCTTCAACGGGTCTGGAATACCGTAGTTACCTACTTCAATGGTCTTGGTTGGGTTACCTGATATTCCGGTCTCTACGCCATTGCCCCGTGCCTCGACAACGGTATCACATGGAGCCTGGTCACCGTCAACAGTGATATGACCATAGAAGAACGCAGGTTCTTTGGCTTCAGATACTGTAATCAGGTTCTGTTTACATGCCTTGGCTGATCCAAACGCATTGGATGCTTCAAGACAGACCGTGTATGTTCCAGGTGTCTGGAAGACATGAGTCGGGTTCTGCTCAACTGCTGCCTGTCCGTCTCCAAAGTCCCACTTCCATGCTGTCGGGTTGTTGGATGAGAGATCAGTGAAGCAGACTGTCAGCGGTGCTTTGCCGCTCACCGGTGAGGCTACAAAGTCTGGTACTGGTGGTTTTCCAGCCGGATCGACGTGGATATAATTGTACCTGATCTCTGTTGAGCGGTCATCGCCCCGGATCGCAGTCAGGAGGACGGTGTAGTCTCCCGGCTGGGTATAGACATGGTTCGGGTTCTTGTCGGTTCCGTTGGTACCGTCACCAAAGTTCCAGAGCCATCCGGTCGGATTTCCGGTAGAGAGGTCTGTGAACTTGACATTCAGTGGTGCAATACCGGATGTCGGCTCACCCATGAAGGCTGCCTTGAGTGGAACCGGTTTCTCAAGAACATGAATGTACTTCTCCTGTACTTTCGTGTTCTCTCCAAACTCGTTCTTGGCAGTCAGGGTTACCGTATACTCGCCTACTGCCTGATACACATGTACTGGGTGCTGTTCTTCAGAGGTTGAGCCATCTCCAAAGTTCCATACCCACTTGGTCGGGTTACCGCCTGACAGATCGGTAAAGCTAACAGTGAGAGGTGCAATTCCTACGGTCGGATTTCCTCTGAACTGTGCAACAGGTGCACATCCGGCCTTGGTTGCATTAATCAGGTTCGGCTTTGTGATCTGGTCAGAACCTGCAGTGTTGCTCACGTTCAGGGTAACTGAGTAGACACCCGGGTTGGGGAAGAGGTGGGTCGGATTCTGCTGGGTTGCAGTCTGCCCGTCGCCAAAGTCCCATCTCCATGCAGTCGGATTGTTCTTTGAGAGATCGGTGAAGTTAACCAGCAGTGGTGCATTGCCGGTGGTCGGGTTTGCATTAAAGTCTGCAACCGGCTTGGTAACATTCGGCAGTGCATTGATGAACTGTGGTTTCTCCTTCGAGGATGAACCTGCTCTGTTGGTTGCAGTCAGATTAACGGTGTAAGTCCCTGCTACCGTGTAGACATGAGTTGGGTTCTGTTCCTGTGATGAACCACCATCACCAAAGACCCAGGACCAGGAAGTCGGCTGATTGGTGGAGAGGTCAGTAAAGATGACACTAAGCGGGATAACACCGGACTGCGGGTTTGCATTAAAGTCTGCAACCGGTGGCTTCACCGGTTCTCGAACTGTTATGTAGTTCTCCTTGGTTTTCTTCTGAGTGGATACGATGTTGGAAGCAGTGAGTGAGACTGTGTAAACACCTGGCTTCTCGTAGATATGAACCGGGTTACGTTCTGTAGAGTTGCAACCATCACCAAAGTCCCAGGCCCATGAGGTTGGGATACCAAGTGAAGTGTCAGTGAACTGCACAGTCAGCGGTGCGTCTCCCTCGGTTGGAACACCGATAAAGTCGGTCACCGGGATCATATCGTGGTTGGAGATTACTGCAACGAATGCATCACGGTCACCATCACCAAAGTTCTGCTGGTATGGCCAGACTTTGGGGAAGTTTATCGAGGTGGTATATCCGGTCATATACGCATCTCCTTCTCCAGTGACTGCTACCCCTCTGCCTTCATCAATATCTGAACCACCGAGGTATGTGCAGTATTCAATCTGGCTGATACTTGGGTTGAACTTGGTCAGCATCAGATCAGATTTGCCACCCAGTTTGGACTGGTATGCCAGGGTAGCCGGAAGATCCGGTGAATCGGAGGTTCCGACAATATAGATATTGTTGGTGGCATCCTGAGCAACTGCACTGATGGAATCAACCATTGAACCTCCAAAGTAGGTACTCTGGTTTAATGCTGATCCATCAGGAGTCAGGGTTGCAATAAACCCATCCTGAAGTCCTTTTAATTGTGGCTGAATCGGGTTTACAGTCGGGAAGTCTGATGATTTTGTTGAACCGACAACAGTAAGTGATCCATCGGGATGTGCAATGATACCTTTTCCATCATCCCAGTTGTTTCCTCCAAGGTAAGTGGAATAGGCTGCAGGGTATTTTCCTTCAGGATCAAACTTTGTGACAAATGCGTTGAATGTTCCTTTCAACTTGGACTGGTACGGTTTGATAACCTGGAAGTTGGGTGATTCAGTCTGACCGACGATACATGCGTATCCATTCGGATCGATGGTTACCGCACTTCCGGCTTCGTTTGCACTCCCACCGATAAAGTTGGAGTATACGATAGAGTTACCCTCTGGAACCAGCTTGGTGATAAAGGCATCACTCAGGCCACCGAACGGGGATAACTGGTATCTGTTTACAACAGGATAATCCCAGGACTTGGTCTCACCGGTAATGAAAACATCCTTTTTATCATCTATTGCAATCCCGTATGCAAAGTCATCAGATGTCCCACCTACGTAGGTGGAGAAGACAAGATCTTTTCCGGTTGGGTCAAGCTTGGCTACCCATGCATCATAGCCGCCTGAGATCTTGTTTCTGAAAGCATTCTTGACAGGGAAATCAGCAGAGTTTGTGCCACCACCGATGTAGGCATTGCCTTCTTTGTCAATGACCAGACCGGTTCCCTCATCAGTTCCGCTGCCTCCGATGTACGAAATATACACGAGATCAGTCCCATCAGGATTGATCTTGATGATGAATGCATCCTTGTCACCACCACCGTAATATGGCTGGACACTTCCAGGAGCAAGCCCCTGTGCACTCATACCAGAGGTCATAGTCTGGTTTTTGAGGTACTTCAGGTGGTCAGACCAGGTTGTACCGATGAAGTATGCAAAACCGTCATTGTCAACAGCAATGCTGTTACCCTGATCACGACCATCTCCACCAAAGTAGAGTGAATATCTCAAAACCGGGTCGATGACAAGTTCTTCTTCCTTGTTGTAAGATCCCAGCGTGAAGGTTACTGTGTTTTCTGCTCCAATCTTGTATGAACAGTCAACCTTGACCTTAGATCCATTGATCACCTGATATGCAACAGGTGCCTGATCTACGATATCACGTCCGGCAGTCTTGATGATCAGATCACCAGACTGATTCAGGGAGAGAGACTCCTGACCTGAGTATTCCAGTTTAATTAAAGCCGGATCAGCTCCCGCCTTAACCACATACTCACTCTTTAGGCTTCCTCCCTTCCCTGACAAGTTCAGAGCAATACCAGGATAGAGTTCGGTATACTGAACTTCAGTTGTGAGATTAATCCCGTTTTTCCAGGCTGATGAGTTGGAACCATAATAGTAGTTCGCGGTTCCGTTCACCGGATTTAAACCGATGATTTTGGTGCTGTTTTCTGCTCCGACAAGTTTTACAAAGACAGGTTTAAATGTCGTTGTATTGTTGCCAGCGGGGCTGAACTCAATACCATTTTTGAATACAGTGATCACCTGATCAGGTGATGACTGAGCCTGATACGATACATTATCTTCAAATTGCCCTTCATTCGGAATGAACAAAATGGGCATCGAGGCAATGACCGCCTCCCCTGCCGTTTTGTTTCCCCCATCTGCCAGAACTGCTGCAGGGAGCGCACCTGCAACGAGTAAAATGGTCAGAACGAGGTACCAAACTGGCTTAACATTCCCCATCATATGAATAACCCGCGTCAGAACGTACGGTATACGCAGTTATCTTCACCAGAGATATCAGTGATGCCTCCGGTTTTCCCGCGATACGTAACCACTGGTTTTATCCAGAACATATATATAATTGTTGGAAATTAGAGCAGATGTAACGTCAGATCGAAATATCCGAAGTCAAATTACGATATTAACAATGGAAAATATTTTCCAGATTATATAGTAGCGCAGATTTCAGTATTCAACGCCTCTTTCTTTATTGAGAAAGAAAAAATATCTGTTTCATATAGAATATGCATTGAGGATCAGCGATACATGAAAGAGATGCAACTAAGATATGTATCTGCTCAAAGAGAATGAACTAAGCAATTATAATTGTAGTAGCGCCTGCAATTCCATCCATAATTTATGAAAAATCAAGAATCTTCTGTCCCAACAATTCAACCATGCAGCAGAGTATTTGCCCTTGAGATTCAGCAGACCGATTTCGTAGTCAGAAAAAAGGAGAACCGATCTGTAGAACTCATCACCCCTTCCGGAGCACACATCTCCAGATTGTACTGTTGCGGCGCTCTGACAGAGATCAACAGAACCGGAAAATCCGGATGGTTCATCAGGGTTGCAGATCCGACCGGTGTTTTTGTTATTGCAATCAGATCGCGAACACCTGACCTGATAGCGGCACTTGATTCATTCACCCCCCCGACTTTCGTCTCGATTACCGCAACTATTGAACCGGATTCCACACCAGGAGAATCCGGGTTCAGACTGATACTTGATACCATTCACCAGTCAGATCGGCAGGCCCGTGACCAGTGGATTCTTCGAACTTCACTCCTCACGATCAAGAGACTGAAACGACTTGCAGATCTCCTCGCCGGGGAAACTCCTGATGAAGAGGAACGAAGAATCATGACCCGGTATGGGACCAGTACACGACAACTTAAAGTTCTTGCAGGAGTTGTTGAGCGGGCAACCGGACAGGTCAGATCTATTCCAGATCAGACCGAAGATTCAGGCAATGAGTCAACTGAACAACAAAATGTCAGTGAACAGGTGCTGCAACTCATCAGGCAACATTCGGGTCCACGGGGAATATCAGTACAGGAATTAACAGGATTTGCACAGAAGGAGAAGATCTCCGAGTCTCTCCTGCTCGATACAATCAGGGCCCTGATAGCCGAGGACGAGTTGTACCAGCCCTCTTCAGGTTTTATCAAGATCCTTTGAGATTCATGGAGACTGAATACTTTCCTTCAGGACCGGCACTCCAGATAACCGGAGAGCACCGGATACTGGTGGTGGCAGATATCCATATGGGTATTGAGTCAGATCTCAGGCTTCACGGTGTCCACTTACAGAGCAGAGGGAAAGAAAGAATCGATCGCCTATGTGAACTGGTGAAAGAGATATCACCCGATATCCTTCTGATGCTTGGGGATGTTAAACACCGGGTACCTGGTACCTCATGGCAGGAATTTCGTGAACTTCCATCGCTCTTTTCAAATCTCAGAAAGCATACAACAATCAGAGTGACCCCGGGGAACCATGATCCCGGGATCGAGGAGTTCCTGAGACCCGGGGAACTTCTTCCAAAAGAGGGCTCAGTCCTTGATGGTATCGGGGTGATGCATGGTCACACGAAACCAGACCCTTCTCTTGCCGGGCATCTAATCCTGGCCGGACATCATCACCCTGTTGCATCCCTGACTGATGAAGTGGGGATTGCTCTCAGATCTCCCTGCTATGTTCTGGCAGAGTTACGGAGTGAAGTCTTTGACTCTCCACAATCAGAGGATGTAAAGACCCGAATCCTGATGGTTCCTGCATTCAACGAGTTCTCAGGATACGGAATCGAGAAGACCTTCAGATCCCCGTTCTCCCCTCTCTCACGTGCAGTAGTGATCGAGACCGCCGAGTGCCTTCTAGCTGATGGCACATATGGTGGTGAACTCTCTTCTGTTATCAGACATGAGCACCCGGGCTGTACTTGATCCACGAATAGCCGCATGTATTGCGGAACGTGGATTTGATGAATTCTCTGAGGTCCAGGAACGTGCTATACCGCGGGTTCTGGCAGGTGAGCACCTGCTCCTGATCGCCCCGACCGGAACGGGTAAGACAGAGAGTGCGATGATCCCGGTCTTTAACCAGATGCTCTCTGCAGGTGCGGGTGGTGGAAGGGGATTTACAACATTATATATTACGCCACTCAGGTCACTGAACCGTGATATTCTCAGGAGAATGGAATGGTGGTGCAGCAGACTCGGGTTCACGGTAGGTGTCAGGCATGGTGACACGACCCAGAGTGAGCGAAGAAAACAGACGCTCTCACCACCTGACCTGCTGGTGACTACTCCTGAAACTCTGCAGGCGATCTATATGGGCAAACGCCTGCGTGAACATCTGAAACAGGTCAGATTTGTGATCCTCGACGAGATTCATGATCTCGCAGGGACAAAACGGGGAGCCCAGATGAGCATTGCACTGGAACGGCTGGTGCGATACGCTGGTGAGTTCCAGCGTATCGGACTCTCAGCAACCGTTGGTAATCCTGAAGAGGTTGCTCGGTTCATGACCGGAAAACGACCATTCACTATAGTCGAGGTCCCGGTCACGAAGCACATCGCCATCAAAGTAGAACTCACCGGAGATAAATTCGAGGATCAGGTCCGACTTATCAGGAATCACATAAAAAAAGGACCACCGACTCTCATCTTTGTCAACACACGTGCCACGGCTGAATCCCTCGGGCTAAGTTTACTCAAAGACGGGGGAATTGATGTCCATCATGGTTCTCTCTCCCGGGATGTCAGGATAGAGGCTGAAGAGCGGTTCAAGAGGGGGGAGATCAGGGCTCTTATCTGCACATCCTCGATGGAACTCGGGATCGATATTGGTCATGTGGATCATGTTATCCAGTTCGGCTCTCCCCGTGAAGTGAGCAGGTTGGTGCAGAGGGTTGGAAGGGCAGGCCATCAGATCGGAAAAGTTTCACATGGGACGATCATCGCCAGCGGATTTGACGACCTTGCTGAATCCCTGGTGATCACAAAGAGGGCACTGGAAGGCCAGGTGGAAGAGGTGGTACCGACGTACCAGGCCGGAGATGCAATCGCAAACCAGATTGCTGCAATGGCCGTAGAGTACGGCGAGATCCAGACAGATGATATCATCTCAATCCTTTCTGGATCAGCCATCAGTCTGGATGCTGAGTCAGTTGTTCCCACAATAATCTCACAACTTGCTGAACATTATATTTTGAGAAGGGATGGAAGCAGGGTTATCACAACAGGAAGAGCTCGCAAATATCTCTCCAACAACCTCTCGATGATCCCTGATGAACGCAAGTTCCCGATCTATGATATGGTCTCAAGGCGAAACGTCGGTTCTCTCGACGAATCGTTCGTGGTCACGTACCTGCACACCGGTGCAGTCTTCATCGCCCGGGGCCATCTCTGGCGTGTACTTGAGATGGAAGAGGGAAAGATCACGGTCGAGCCTGCGAAGAACGCAGAAGGTGAACTTCCATCCTGGGAAGGTGAGCAGATCCCGGTACCGTTCGATGTCGCACGAGAGGTTGGGACACTCAGACGAACCCGGATGTTCAGTGATTATTCAGATGATCCAGTGGTGACCAGGTATGCAGAGGCCTACCTTTCTGCTGTTGAGAACAACAGGGGGATTATTCCTACTGATGAAGTTGTCACCCTTGAACAGATCCCGGAAGGTGTTGTGATCAATCTCTGTGCCGGACACCAGACCAATGAGGCATTCGGTCGGGTGATCTCGATTCTGATCTCCGCACGATGGGGAACGACAGTTGGGATAGAACTTGATGCATACCGAATCCTGCTCAGGCTTCCAAGAGAAGTTGTCGCCGGTGATGTGCAGAAGATTATATCAGACCTTGAACCTGAACACCTCCGTGCCATCCTCGAAGTCGCATTGAAACGAACTTCTCTCTTCAAGTGGAAACTTGTGCAGATCGCAAAAAAGTTTGGTGCAATTGACGCTGACGCTGATTTTGAACGCCTGAGTATGCACAGGCTCGGGGAACTCCTCTCTATGCCTGCTATTCAGGCTGAAACGTACCGGGAACTCTTCTCCCGGTATATGGACGTGAGCCATGCAGCAGAGATCATCACTGCGATAAAAGAGGGCACCATCAGCCTGGTACTGGGTCCTCCAAGTATGATCGGTGCTTCAGGGATCTTTTCACACCGGGATCAGATCCCACCTCCTACAGCGGATCAGGCCGTCATCGCCACAATTAAACACAGACTTGCAAAGCAGGAGGTTATACTTGCCTGCATGAACTGCAGGAAATGGAAGGTCAGAACAGTGGTAGACCGCGTGCCTGATCACCCGGTATGCGGGAATTGCAACGCAAAACTCATTGCAGCACTCAAACCGTACGAAGAAGAACATTACGGCCTGGCTAACAAGAAGAACAAAGATGCTCAGGAGAAGGAGATAGAACGCCGCCTGATTAGGAATGCAAATATTGTTCTTTCGAGCGGGAAGAAGGCAGTACTGGTTCTTGCAGCTAAAGGTGTCGGCCCTGATACCGCATCACGGATCCTTGCAACCTGGACAGACGGGGATGCACTATACCGTGAGATCTTAAAAGCTGAGAGAAATTTCATCAGAACTCACCGGTTCTGGCAGTCGTAAATAAACCCCAACGGTGCCCCGTTGGGGGCCCCAGGAAGGACTGACAAAAAGGATTTTTCCCTGTAAAAGAGAGAGTATCATCCGGCAATGCCGGTTACATTATGCTGCCAAGTTTTTGCTCGAGGAAGGCTAACCCACGCTTGATATCTTCCATATTTTTCCCTCCCGTCAGGATGATCTTTCCTGAGGAGAAGAGGAGTGCAACGATCTTCGGATCGGCAATACGATATACAAGACCCGGGAACTGCTCAGGCTCGTACTCGATATTTTCGAGACTGAGGGTCATTACCACTTTGTTGAGATTGATCTTGTTGCCTATGTCGTATGAACAGACGATGTTGGTGACTGCAACCCGTGGTTCATCGTAGCAGGCGATGCCAGCTTCTTTCATCTTGCCGATGATGAGTTTGAGTCCGACCTCAAGTGACTGATTATCTCTGATTCCAGTAAGGACTACTTTTCCAGAGGAGAATATAAGGGAAGCGATCTTGGGGTTCTCCATCCGGTACACTGCCCCGGGGAAACGCTTTGTATTGAGTTCACAGTTCTCGATATTATTGGAGATCACCTCAAGATCAATAGAGTCAGCGATTGCCCCTGAAGCAACAATATTTTCGATCTTCAGGGATTCGTATTGTTTCTCTTCCATTGCAGATATGATGGGATCTGCCATATCATAATACTAATGGTGATTATCATCAAATAGAGCCCATATCTTCCGATTTTACCGAAATATCCAGACATTTGATCCATGGCGGCTATTTATATTGGTTCATATACTCAGCATGGCTCGTCTGTACATCATCCTGATAGTATCTTAACTGCTCTCCACCTACCTATGGGAAGGTATGAAGCAGGAGATTCCACACCGGATGACCTCATACGAGGATACGGTTCGTGATTTTAGGATAGATGTTCCTGAATATTACAACTTCGGCTTTGATGTCATCGACCGATGGGCTGAAGTAGACCGCAACAAGCTGGCAATGATATGGGTGAACCAGGAGGGGCAGGAGAAGAAGTATACCTTCCGTGATCTGCGTAACCTCTCGGTCGAAGCAGCCAATATTCTGATCAAGTACGGGGTCAAGAAGGGTGACCATGTCATGCTCATGCTTCACCGTGTTCCGGAATGGTGGATCTTTGTCATCGCTCTGATCAAACTTGGTGCAGTCGTCTGTCCGTCACCTACGATGCTCACCGCCAAGGATCTCCAATATCGTGTCAATGCCGGAAAGTTCAGCATGCTTATCACAGACATGGAGAACTCTGACAAGGTTGAGAAGATCTGCAGATTCTGCCCCTCTCTCAAACACCGCATGCTCATTGACGGAGAACTCCCAAACTGGATCAGTTACCAGTACGAACTTCTGTATCCGGCTCCCGTCTCTCGTTCAGCAATCAGTATGCCTGTCCAGCAGAAGACCCACTCCTCTGATCCGATGCTCATTTACTTCACCTCGGGAACTACGGGAGAACCAAAGATGGTTCTTCATAACCACGGCTATCCTCTGGGTCATATCGTTACCGCCCGGCTCTGGCAGGATCTCAACTCCAACGATCTTCACTTCACATCATCAGATACCGGGTGGGCAAAGTGTGCCTGGGGAAAGATCTTTGGTCAGTGGATAGAAGGAGCATGTCTCTTCATCTACGATGCACGAGGCAAGTTCAAGGCTACTGAACTGCTTCCTCTGATCGAGAAGTATGAGATCTCAACCTTCTGCTGCCCACCCACCATCTACCGGATGCTGATCATCGCTGATCTGGCAAAATACGATCTCCGCTCACTCAGGCACTGTGTATCTGCAGGTGAACCCCTGAATCCTGAAGTTATCAGGATATGGAAAGAAGAGACAGGACTTCCGATCTATGAAGGATACGGGCAGAGCGAGACATGTGCCTGTATCGCAACCTTCCCATGCATGACCCACAAACC
>CAZVAS010000001.1:33748-49953 GCA_964625165.1 uncultured Methanospirillum sp.
GAAAGTGCTCTCCAGGAACACACTGCAGTTCAGGAGTCAGCAGTCGTCGGATCACCTGACCCACTCAGAGGAATGCTGGTTAAGGCATTTATCGTTCTCAAGCCAGGATATGAACCTTCAGATCAGTTGACCAAAGAGATCCAGAAGCATGTGAAACGCGTGACTGCCCCATACAAATATCCACGACTTATCGAATATATGGATGAACTTCCCAAGACTCTGTCAGGGAAGATCAAGCGTGCGGAGCTTCGGGACCGAGAAATGAAACGATATCAGCAGTCACAATAATCTGCACTAATATTTTCATACACCTATTTTTTTCAAAAGTTATAATAAAGAGAAGAGTCCACCTGTAATAGCGCGAGGATCTCCGAGCCAGGTCAAAGGAGCTAGGTTCAGGGCCTAGTCGAGAAGTCGTTCGCCGGTTCAAATCCGGCTCCTCGCATCTGAACTCGATATTTTTTTATTTTCTCTTTTTTTTGAACTAAACCAATCTACGCAATATCAGATAGCAGCAATCTGAAAGTCCGTACCCGCAAGGCTACAAAAACACAAAAAGAAAAAAGATTAGATATATTTATTCCGCTTTAGCCAATCTCGCTGTGGTGGAGTGTAGCGGTATGAGATATCGCATTTGTCGTCCTGGAAACTCCATGGAGTAATGATTACAATGTCACCCTCCCGAATCCAGGCACGTTTCTTGATCTTACCCTTGATCCTACCCATACGGGTAACCCCGTCAAAACAACGGATCCTGATATGGTTTGCACCCATCATCAGTTCTGCAAGACCAAACTGCTCCCGATTATTCTTTTTTGGCAACCGAACACGAATAGTTTCTACTGTTCCGTCCGGACGCTCATAATTCATGCTCCCTGAATCGGGTATATCATTCGTATCAGGGGTATTATCTACAGGACTAATCCAACCAACTCCAGAATTATGGATAAATATCAGTGGTCATGTGCTTTTAATATATCTGATGCATATTAGGTCTTCAGAATTGAGACCTGATGATTATCATAGACTACGATCAGATACCTTATGAGATAAGAACAGAGATGATCTTACACGTGTTGGTTGAGAAAAAATGCACTCACGAGTAAATTTTCAACATTTTATCCTGTTAAGCCTGCTTCTTATTGCATGCCTGACAGCGATAAGTTCTGCGGCAAATGTCAGTACAACCGGAACCGTAAATACGGTGGTAAATACTGCCATCAATAATACCCAGAATAATCAGATTGGATCTCCTTATATTTCATTAGCGGTTGAATCGGCAAGCATTGAAGTCGGCGATCCGATCGTTCTGCATGCAACGATTGACAAAGCCATTCTGGGATTAAACCCGGGTTCTGCCGTACTTATTGTGAAAGCACCACAAAAGAGCAAGTTTGACGCCTTCACACAGGTACCGGTAAAAAATGATGGAACATTCACATATTCAATTCCGACCGATGTTACCGGTACCTGGACTGTATCTGTCAGGTACAGTGACGAGATAAGTGCATCATCTGATATTGTAGTTTCTCCCCGCGCTATCTCGCTCTCAACAATTAATACCCTGAACTCGTATGGTGCACCAGTAAGTGTGGGTGAAGAGGTCAATCTCTTTGGATTTTTACGTGATTCAAAGGGGAAAGGTGTTCCAGAGAGACAGATAAAATATCTCGTCGCAATCCCACCATATGGCTGTGACTTCTGTTCAGAAGAAGAGGACTCTGATTATCTCATCTGGGAGACATATGGGACAGCAACAACCGATTCGTCGGGAAAATATTCTTTCTCCTTTACTCCCTATGACCGTGGAGAGTACAAAGTAAAGACATACTTTGGCGGAGATGAAGGGTATCAGGGTTCAACAAGTGCTATCAGGCGGGTAAGGGCCAACTGATCAGAATACCAATCAGGAGAAAGCAGGTTCGGAGATGATTCAGGACCTTACATAATCCTCATATCTCCCTGATTCATATCATCTGCTATGAGGGTTCCAACCAGGGTGCTGTTGTACTTTTCTTGTATAGCAGTGTACATATGCATCGCATTGATCGTGATCGATGCTGATAAGGGGGGAGAACCTCTCTATACAGTTCTTCGCATTGCCGGGCTATGGGGTTTTCTCTCGTTATCATGTTCAGTGATAATGAACCTCTTCAAACCTGAACTCCGGAACCTTTTGGGAAGACCTTTCTTACCAGTTCACCATCTTTTTGCAATATCCGGACTCCTGCTCATAACCCTGCACCCGATTATATTCCTGATCCTCTCTGGAGATCCTTCAACCCTTTTTCCCGATCTCTCATCGCCATATCTCTTCTTTGTAAATGGAGGAAGGGTTGCACTCATCATCATCTATGCTGCCTTTTTTGCAGGACTTTTCAGGATGAAAATCGGTACCAGGTGGAAGTTAATTCACCGGCTTGTGTACCCGGCTCTTCTTCTAGCCATCATTCATGCAAATCTCCTGGGCTCAACATTCCAGAATCCTATCATCATAATTTTCTATAATGGCCTTGCAGTTGCTGTGCTTATTACCAGTATTACCAGAATGTTCAGACACAGAAGAAAGCACCAGGCATCAGTGTAACACGATTGAATTCCAGAATCGATTTACACCCAGATATCAAATATCTCGTATGGATATCAGGGATTTCAGACTCGAGCGGTATATGGCACAATATGAATTTTCCGCGCCATACCTGCTCTGCTCCTCTGACTGTGAAACTCTTTCAGTTCAGGAACTGTTCGCACTCGAAGAAGGATCAGGACAAAAATTTCAAACCTTTAGACTAGGGTACACAGAGGCCCCTGGATCTCCTGAACTTCGTGAAGAGATATCAAACTGGTATAATTCAGTGGATGATGATGAGGTGATCGTCACATCTGGAGCTGAAGAGACCATCTTCATCACAATGCATACTCTCCTCAAACCAGGGGATCATGTCATTGTCCAGATGCCTGCCTATCAATCTCTTCACGAGGTTCCAAAATCTCTGGGATGCCATGTCTCACCCTGGCAGATGGAAGAGCGGAACGGAGCATGGTATCTTGATATCGAGGCCCTGCATGAACAAATCACCCCAAAAACAAAGGCATTGGTGATAAACTCCCCCCACAACCCAACCGGGTACCAGTTTTCTAGATCAGACTGGGATGCAATAGAAGAGATCTGTGCCGATCACTCGGTATTCATCATATCAGATGAGGTATACAGGGGGATTGAACATGATACCAGGAAGGGCCTCAAGCCGATGGCAGATCTCAATGAATCAGCCCTCTCAATTGGTGTCATGTCAAAATCACTCGGTCTAGCGGGTCTGCGAATTGGTTGGGCAGCATCCCAGAATGATGAGTTCAGAAAGAAATTTCAGGCATTCAAAGATTATACAACAATCTGTAACAGTGGTCCTTCAGAATACCTTGCAACTGTTGCACTGAGGCAGAAGGAACAGATCATCAGAAGAAATCTTGGGATCATCCATGACAATATGAGTATTCTTCACACCTTTTTCAAAACATATGCAGATCAGATAACCTGGTCTGCTCCGACTGCCGGGTCCACAGCATTTCCCAGACTTACGACAGATGCATCAATCGAATCTTTCTGTGACAAGGTGCGTGAAGATCAGGGAGTACTTCTGCTTCCAGGATCTGTGTTCCATGTAGAAACTCCTCATTTCAGGATTGGCTATGGAAGACGAAATATGCCCGAGATCCTGAACAGATTTGAGCAGTGTCTTCAATCACAGATCTGAATTTCTCATAACCCCGACCCCACATATTTAATCAAGGGGCAAGGCCAAATAAGATTGATCGAAGAGAGAAACCATGTCGGTAGCAATCCTGATTGTTGATGATGAACCTGCTCTCAACGAGCTTTTTGTTATCGGCCTGAAAAAATACGGGTTTTCTACTGAGGGTGTTCTCGGTGGCAGAGAGTGCCTGGATCTGTTGAAGGATGAATACAGACCTGATCTCATTCTTCTTGATATGATGATGGAACCGATGGATGGGTGGGAAACCCTCCATCACATCAAGGCAGATAAGGACTTCCGTAAAATTCCGGTCATTATGCAGACCGGAAAAAATCTTACATTCAAAGAGGCGGAACAGTTCTCCTATTATATCGAGGATTATATCATGAAACCGATCACACCGAAGCGGTGTGTTGGATTCATTAACGAAATCCTTGAAAAACTTAATTCAATCCAGTCAGTTATAGAAACAGCACGAACTGCCGGGTATAGTGAGGCCGAGATTGATCGTTTCATCACTCTTCATCGAGCCAATGATGTATCTGCAAGACTTATGCGGCTTCTTGAGGATCGATATGGAGCATCATCAGGTGAGCAGGATCCTGAATCATATGGCCCTGAAGAGTTTCAGGCATTCAGAACAAAAATAAAGAGCGAGTATGATGAACTTGCCCAGAAGTTCGGCATATTAACCTGAATCTTAATTATATCTGACTTTTTTCACTTACTATCCGAAATTAAGGAGATGGTTCTTTCGGATCATCAAGATTACATGATTCCAGGATCGCTCCGACAGTCCTGAACGCATCCTGAAGATCCTGGTAATTTGGAATATGAGCCTCGCCCAGCATGTCGATTGCTGACTTCATTGAATCACCGCCAAGAAGGCACCCCACCACCATACTATGGGTAAACCGGGAGAGTCTGATCATCTCATGAGCAAGGTTCTTTGGATCCATCATGGCTACCGGTGCCGTAATTACCACGGCAATATCCCAGAGCTGCTGATACTTGATCATCACATCAAAAACCCTGGCAAAACGGGAGGCATTGCTATCCCCAAGGAGATCCACCGGGTTTTTATGAGACCATGACTCAGGCAGAATCTTATTCAATTCCTCAACAACCTGTTCAGGAAGATTGATCATCTCCATCCCGCTCTTCTCTGCATAATCGGAGGCAAGTACACCAAATCCTCCTGCGTTTGTAAGTATGATCGTTCTCCGCCCCTTCGGATATCCTTCAGAGACCACGAGGCGGGCGACATCAAAAGCTTCAGCAAGTGAATATGCCGGGATCACCCCGCTCTGCTTAAAAGCTGCAATGTATGTCTCGTAACTCCCGGCAAGGGAACCGGTGTGCGATGAAGCAGCCTCCCGACCCCTGACAGAAGACCCTGACTTCAGTGCGATGACAGGTTTTCTCCCACGCATGCTCTCGGCATACTGGAGAAATGCCTGTCCGTCCCTGATCTCTTCTACATACAGAATGACAGCATAGGTATGAGGATCCTGGTCAAGAACCTGCAGGTATTCCAGAAATCCCATGTCTGTCTGGTTACCTACACTGATTACAGATGAAAAACCGATGCGACGTGATATTGACCAGTCAAGAACGGTCGTGATGATCGCACCACTTTGAGATATAAATCCGATCTGCCCTGAAAGAGGAGACTGGACATCAAAAGTTGCATTCAGATCAAGCGGGGGAATGATGATGCCCAGGCAGTTCGGTCCAACGATTCGAATCCCGGTCTCCCTGGCAACTTTCAGGAGTTCTTCTTCGAGAAGTCTGCCTGCTTCCCCGGTCTCTTTAAATCCTGCAGTCAGGATTACAGCAGACTTAACACCTTTCTCTCCCGCTTCCTTGACGATTCCGGGTACATACTCTGCTGGTGTTGCAATGACCACCATCTCAACCGGACCAGGGATGGAACTGATCGTTGGATATACTTTCTTGCCAAGAATATCATCGGCACTCGGGTTTACCGGATAGAGTTCCCCTTGGAAGTTCAGAAGATTTCGAAAGACAGCATACCCGACTTTACCCGGCGTCCGGGATGCTCCCACCACGGCAATAGATGATGGATGAAGAAGATCAGGAACAGGTGGCAGGATCTGTGTTGGAGGGATTGACTCAACAGGTGCAGTTTTAACAAATATTCTGGCATCAACCGCACAGGCTCCATCTTCCCAAAGGATGAGAGGGTTGATATCAAACTCTATGATCCTCTCATCCTCTAGAAAGAGTCTGCCTATCTTCTCTACAATATCCAGGAGTGCCTCTTCATCAAGAGGACGATGCCCACGGTATCCGGATATGAGTCGGTATCCGGTCATCTCATGGATCATCCGTGTGTACTCAACGGTATCAACAGGCAGAACCCTCATTGAAAAATCATGAAGAAGTTCAACGAGAATACCCCCCATTCCTACGGTGAGCACCTTTCCGAATGCTGGATCTGATCTTCCACCAATGAGGAGTTCTATTCCGGGTCTCATCTCCTGTTCAATAAGATACCCGCTGATAATGGCGAGAGAGTCGTATGCAGCAACCTTCTGATCAATTCCCAGAAGAGCCTCCTGAAGGGCTTCAGCACAGGAGATATGCAGGACAACACCTCCTGCGTCAGTTTTATGGACAATCTGCTCTGATACAACCTTCACAACAACGGGAAAACCGATACTTTCAGCAGCAACTGCTGCCTCCTCATGGGTGGTCACAAACCGGTATGCCGGAACCGGTATACCGTACCTGGTGAGTAGTTCGTACCCATCCTTTTCAGTAATCAGCCGCCTGTCCATAATATCTCCTACGTATGTCACTCCATAGGAAACCCTATCAGATAAGCGTTGTGAAAAAAACAGAGGATCAGATATTCTGAAGAAGAGCCTGAAAGATCCCTTTCCTGAGTTCTTCCCTTGAAACCGGTTTGTCATCAGAAACAGGGGTAAGACTTGCAAGAGGTTTTGAATTGATAAAAAACTCTGATGAGCCTGACACAATGTCGGGACTAATTGAGTTATTGAAGAAGACCACTTCAACTCCGGAGACTGCAAGATCCTTGGCAAGTGCATAGATGACCTCCTCAATTTCATGCACTGTCTCTTCAGGTGTATCCTTATGACGCCATTCAACCTTGAGAGTGATCGACTCGATACTGCCACCGCAACCGGTACATGATTCACATTTGTCCGGGGTGCACCCGGAATGTTCTGCCTGTTCCATTATAGTCACCTGCATTTACTGATTATAAAAACGAAGCATTTTGAAAGCGATTGACTACATGTTTGCTCTGAATGCTGAAGAGGTGATCTGATACTAATGTTACACCTGGTAAGAATGTATCAAGAAAAGATGGGGGGTTTTGTGTGCAGCCTTCAGCCGGGTTCAGGATGGATCAGGAATATTCGTGGGGGGTTTGGAGTGCTGATTCTGGTGACGTGTGCGCCCGGCCTGTGGCGTTGCACACATATTCCTCATCCAGAGGAACATATGAACCTTTAAGAAACAGGGCGAAAGTATTTCTTATTTTTATTAAGATACTGAAATATTGCTTTGAAATTTTAGAAACATAAAATAATACATTTTGAGGTGATTTTTTAGAACCAGATCATTTTCGCCACAAGGAAATATTCCAGGAAACGTGACTGCTGAACACTGATTTTCTGCCGCAAAGATAATCGGGTATCACCCGGTGATATGATCAGACAACCATATGCAAAATCAGATCATCGCCCATCTTGACATGGACTCATTCTATGCCTCGGTTGAGATCCGCGATGATCCCTCTCTTATTGGCAAACCGGTTGTAGTCGGATCTGATCCTCAGGAGGGTAGGGGTCGCGGAGTTATCAGCACATGTTCATACGAGGCACGACGATACGGACTCCACTCAGGCATGCCAATATCACAGGCTTGGCACCTATGTCCCCATGCGGTGTATATCCGCCCAAGTGGAAAATACAGTATTGTTTCAGCCAGGATTATGGAAATTTTGCAGGAATGTGCACCTCACCTCGAACAGGTGAGCATCGATGAGGCATACCTTGACTTTTCTGACTGTGGTTCTTATGATCTGGCGGAAGAAAAGGCGAAAAATATCAAGAATATACTGCGGGAACGTGAGGGGCTGGGTTGTTCAATAGGTATTGCACCTGCCCGATCATATGCGAAGATTGCTTCTGATCTGCAGAAACCTGACGGACTAACCATCATCCATCCTGAAAAACTGCAACAGATTATCCTTCCTCTTTCGGTTGCAAAGATACCAGGAATCGGCCGAAAGTCATTTGCACTGCTGGAATCACGAGGAATAGTTACATTCCGCGATCTGGCAGAAGCCGATATCCAGATCCTCCAGGAGATACTGGGGAGATGGGCAGTACGGGTTCGTGAGATCGCTTCAGGCCTTGATACCTACGGACTCAAAGACCAGGGGCCACGTCAGTCTATCGCAAGGGAGACAACCTTTGCAGAGGATACCGATGATCCTGACCAGATATCAGAAACCCTTGAGATGCTGGCATGTTCACTTCATGCAGAACTGCTCAGATCACATGCACGGACGAGAACTGTCGGGATTCGGATACGATACACCGGATTTATCACCAGCACCAGATCAGTCTCACTACCACATCCAGATGATAATCTATCAGCGATAAAAAAAGCAGTTCATTCATTGACTGAAGAGTTCTGGACAGGAAAACCGGTGCGGCTGATTGGGATCAGGCTCTCCGGCCTTGTGTACCATGACCCGAAGCAGAGTACGCTGGAGCAGTTTTTTACAGAATAAAAACCGCTTTCTTCCAAAAAAAATCAGGGAAAGAAGAACTGGATCGCGAACGCAACCAGGTATGTACAGACCCCAAAGACCGCCTGGGGAACGGTGTATCTTTTAAAGACCGTCTTCACCTCATCCCCGGTTGTCCGGTGAAGCAGCCAGAAGTACGGATCTGTCACAAAGCAGATGACTCCTGCACCGGCGATGATCATCAGGAAGAGTGCCAGAGGGTTCATCATCGGAGGAATCCCGGTGGTTGCAATTATCTGCGCGGTAAGTATTGACGTAACGATACGCGACCCCTGTGCTGTCTGGATAAGAGCAGCCATAATAAACGGGATAAGAATCAGGGGTACATGGCTTGCTAATACTTGCAGTGAATCCTGGGCAAAGGTGCTCTGGGTGATCACATAACCAAGAGCTCCTGCACCACAGATATCAAAGATAACAACACCTGCATGCTTTGCTCCTGATACAAATCCGGTCCACCTGTTTTCAGGAAGAGCTACCATAACTGCTGCGATCATTCCTGCAAACATGATGAACTGAACAAGCGTGAAATGGGAGAGATGGAGAAGGAACAGACCAACCGGGATCGCTGCAAAGATAACCAGAAATGGTGCCCAGGCCTTGGGGTGGAATCTCCCACTGCAAAGACCTGAGTCTGTCTCACATCCAGGCTGCAAGTGCTGTTGATCAGAGTACCCACTTCCTTCAAGCCCCCATTCAGCACCTTCAGAATTGGTTACCTCATCTGTTTCAGATGCTTCTTTGGATGTATAAGGTGTTTCATTGTGGTTCTGGACCGCAGTTTCTTCTTCAGCAACTTTCGGGGTTCTCCATCTTGTCCACCAGATAAACAGGACCAGGAAAAATACCGAAAGCGTGATTGTGACCATATCAAAAGTCAGCGGAGACAGATGCTTTGGCCCGAAGGTGTCGAAGAGAGGGAATGTCACAGGTGTAGGATATACAAAGGCAACCCCAAGTGCACTACCTAGTGCTACCAGATACATCAGGCTGTTCTGGCGCCTCTTATCAGGTGCAAGGTGGGAGAGCACAGGAGAGAGGATCATAAATGCCGTGATCGGGCATGTTGATGGGATTCCAATAATATATCCGGCAAAC
This sequence comes from uncultured Methanospirillum sp., assembly GCA_964625165.1. Classification (GTDB taxonomy): domain Archaea; phylum Halobacteriota; class Methanomicrobia; order Methanomicrobiales; family Methanospirillaceae; genus Methanospirillum. The sequence continues at coordinate 43,415 of CAZVAS010000001.1, forward strand.
CCAGATAGTGACAACGGGCTTTTCAGAACTTTCCGTATATCAGATACAATCTGCTGAATGTATCCCTGTTCAACAAGGTATTTTGCAATAACTGAACCGGCAAGGATCGGAATACCCAGACTGTTAAAAACACTGGCACAACCCATTGCAACCTGGGTAAAGACCGCATCCGGATCACCCCCGACTGCAAATCCGAATGCCACCGCACCACCAACAAGGGTGATAAATGGAGGTACACGGAATTTTATCCCGATCACAGAGATCAGGATGATGATGATAAAAAATATCAGCAGGGTGTACATTGAGTAATATCATTCCTTATATAATATCAAATACCGTTCAGGAGAAGATCTGCTCATCATGAGCAGGAAGAAGCCATTTATATAATTATTGAGGGTATGATTCTCTGACCGCGGGGGCGCAACCGACCTTCATGTCCCGAGGAGAAACAAAAGAGTTGATAAATCCATGAAGAAAAGAATACTACATAATGATGGGGGGCCGTTTTGAGAAGGGGCGATGGGTGGAAGAACCTTCCGGGCAGGCATCTGATTCTGTATCAGGGGATGATCTTACAGAAAGACTTGCAGTAGCAAAGGCTTCGTTTGGGAGAGGCCTTGATGATCTTCTTGCCGTGGGTCGTGACCTGCTAACCACAGAAGAAGGCCGGAAACATATCGGCAGAAGTATGGATCAGGCAGGTGCAGAGATCATGGGAACACTTGAGGAGACTGCCAGAAAGGCAACCGAATACATCTCCGGGGTTCTCGATCAGAAGCGCAAAGAGTGAAACTACACGATGCGAACTGCCGTCTGCAGGCTTTCATAATACATACATGCCCAAATGGTTGGATACCGGATCACAACTGCTTAACCTGGATTTTATAGCTAAATTCCAGGTTGTGGAGATGACCCGGGAGGTAAAGGGTCAGGTTATCGTGGAGAAGGCTGTACTGAAAGCTCTGATGAAAGACGGAGAACAGATAAATATTGCAGCGTTCAAGAACCGGATGGATGCGGTAACCTGGATGAGAACCCGTTTGCGAAACAGTGAAGAAAAAGTGATTCAGGTCAGGTAACTAAAGGCAATATTCATTCGACCTGTCTACACTCCATAGCAACAACTGCTTTTTTGTGAACCCTGTGCAGCCATATCTTTTGGGAAAATTTATCTGCATCAACTGTGAGTGAGATTGCATGAGTAAATCCGTTTCTGTACCTCTGGATGTACCAAAAGATCAACAGAAAACCTATACCAGCAATTTTAAAACTATTACTCATGATACAGGCAGGCTCATGCTCTTTGCCGGGGATCAGAAGATCGAACACCTGAACGCAGACTTTTATGGTGAGGGGATTCACGAGGACGACAACGATCCCGAGCACCTCTTCCGTATCGCTGCAAAAGCAAAGATCGGATGTTTTGCCACCCAACTCGGTCTCATTGCGCGATATGGGGCAGACTATCCCGATGTTCCATATCTTGTGAAACTGAACTCAAAGACGAACCTTGTCGGAACTTCTCAACAGGAACCATCCTCAGGTCTTCTGACCACCATAGAACAGGTTGTCAGGTTTAGAAAGACCAGTGGTCTGAAGATCGTCGGAATCGGATATACAATATATCTTGGTTCAGAGGCTGAAGCAGAGATGCTTACAGCAGCTGCAAATGCAGTCTTTGAAGCACACCAGAACGGTCTCGTCACCGTACTCTGGATCTACCCCAGAGGAAAGGCAGTCAAGGACGAGAAGGATCCGCACCTGATCGCAGGGGCTGCGGGAGTTGCAGCATGTCTGGGTTCTGACTTTGTCAAGGTAAACCCACCCAAGAAAGAGGGGGCTTCATCTGTTGAACTTATGAAAGAGGCAACAATGGCAGCAGGAAGAACCAGGGTTGTCTGTGCAGGAGGTTCCAGTGTTGATGGTGAAATATTCCTAAAGCAGCTCTGGGAACAGATCCATATCGGCGGATGCGCAGGAAACGCAACAGGTCGTAACATACATCAGAAAAGCCTTGATGAAGCTGTAAGGATGTGTAATGCAATCTATGCAATCACAGTGCAGGACGCATCTGTTGAAGATGCTGTAAAAATTTACGAGAAAAAATAATCTCCTGGCAACTTTTTTGTTAAGAATATCTGCGACGGTCTTTGACAGACCGGTTTTCTCCCTATTTTCCGATCTTCATCAATATCTCTTCAAGAGAGGGATACTTGGACTCGATACGTTCGACGACACCGTTATGTCCTGTGATATCCGAGGTCAGGACATTCAGATCCGGAACTGATCGAACTGTTGACATCCAGAGATTTCCACTCTTTTCAGTTCCTTCAGGAAGCATCATTGAACTTTCATCTGGAAGGAGATACCAGACTTCATATCGTATCGATCCAAACTGCTCTCGTAGTTCAGGCATTGTTCCCCTGATAACCACATCTCCCCGTTTTAAAATCATCACCATGTCACATATCTCTTCGACCTGATTCAGGTTGTGGGCAGAGAGGATGATCGTCTTACCCTGCTTGCGCAGTTCTTTCAGATATTCGATAATGAACCGACTGGTCATCGGGTCTAGACCAGAACCTGGTTCATCATAAATGAGGATAGAAGGATCATGGATGAGTGTCCTGGCGATCGCAACCTTGCGTTTCATCCCCTTGGAGAGATTGCCGATCCGTTTGCCATCAGGGTTCAATGACAACTGGGTTAGTAATATCCCGGCTCTGGCGTCGATGGTCACCCGGTCAAGTCCGTAGATCTCACCAAAAAACCGAAGATAATCAGGAACCAGCATGGTCTCATACAGACGTGACTCCTCAGGCAGATACCCTAGCTGACACTTGACCTGCATGGGATCTGCAAGAACATCTACCCCGCCAATGGTGAGACTTCCAGAATCAGGCATTATCAGGCCAGAAAGGATCTTAAGCAGGGTTGTCTTCCCAGCTCCGTTGTGCCCGATAATTCCCAGGATCTGCCCTTCCGCACAGGTAAAGGATACATCATGAAGAACTGTAACCTCACCATATCTCCTGGAGAGATGTGACGCCTCGATCATGCTTCTTTCTCCTGTACCCTGCATCCCATAAAAGATACGCGACCACCCTGACTGATGATTGATATATCGTGGCGTTCAATCACTCACCACTATGCAGATGCTGCATCAGCTCGTGACCCTCTCACGCTGGGAGGTCAGACGTTTCTTCACCACTATGAGCAGAGATCTTCTGCCGATATCGGTGATACTCGTGATTCTTCTGGTCCTGGTCAGTGGGTTTACTGCACAACATGGGATGCATCTGCAGGATGGATTATACCGGATCGGAATTGACAGTCCTACGTACCTAGAGATCATCGGAGGAGATCCCAGGTATACGGTATATGATACAAGCGGGTTACAGGGAGTCCCCCCACAGAACGCCGGAGTTGATCTCAAGATCCAGACCGGTACAATTTTGCGATCATCAGGGGAGAAAGGCAGGGCTGCACAGAAGAGTTTTGAACGTGATTATCAGGCCTACTCTGACAGAATATATCAGCAGCAGGATGATCTCTTCGCTGCGTATCCTCTCTGGATTCAGAACGAGTATGTACCGAGCGAACTGAACTTTCTCGCAACCCAGAGCGGCCAGCAGATAGGAGTTCCCGGACAGGCACAGGATGAGGCTCCTGAACCTGATCTCCCGGTAGAAAATGTGGCTCCTCCGATCTCATCTGTTCCCGCAGACTCTGAAGACCTCAGGATGTCTCTTGCCAACCAGATGAGCAAAGATCAGGAGCAGGTGAGCAGGTATACAGGGATTTTTTCAAAGACAGACTCAACCCAGATACCATACAAAGTTCCTTCCCTGCTATCTCCGCCTCTCCCATTCGACACCATCATATTCATCTTTGTCTTTATCTTTCCGCTCTACTTCACATCCCAGTTCTTCATGATGAGCATCATGAATGAGAGGACACTCAGACAGGGAGAAGCGCTTGTTGCAGCACCGATAAAACCGGCGGTCCTCATTTTCGGAAAGATGCTGCCATATGCTATCGGCATGGTGCTATTGGCATCTGCAATCCTGTTTGCAGTACAGGCAGACATCATGGCCATCCTGCCTCTTATCCCGGTTATTCTCTTCTTCCTTGCATTTGCCCTCTTCATCGGGATGGTATCACGCAGTTATAAAGAACTCTCCTTCATCTCGATCTTCTTCTCAACCATCGCCACATCGTACCTCTTCTTCCCGAGCCTGTTTGCAAATGTCCATATTGTGAGTCTTCTCTCTCCCGTCACCCTTGTCGTGTACGTGCTGCAGGGAACCGGTTACACCCTGATGGATTACCTGTACGCAACATCTCTGTACTACCTGACAAGTCTCATCCTCTTCCTGATTTGTATCAGGAACTTCAGGGAGGAGCAACTCTTTACCGAGTCAGGAATGATTTCAAAAGTCAGACTCTACCTTGCCGGGCTGGTGCAACCCCGGTACTGGTGGTTCTCTCTCTTTCTCATCGGCCTGATCAGTATACCCTTCGTCCTCATGGCACAGATGATGTACCTGGTCCTCTTCTTCAACCTCCCGATGCCCTTCTCACTGGTTTTGATCATGCTGCTTGCGGCCTGGACCGAAGAGATGGCAAAAGGAGCAGGTATCATTGCACTGATCACTGCGATGCCGGGGTTTCTGAATGCCCGTGTGCTGGTAATGGCTTCTGCTCTTATAGCACTGGGATTTCTATTCGGTGAAAAATTGCTTTTATTTGTCACCATCTCACAGATATCAGACTCAGTATTCGGGGCAGCCCTGTTTCTGAGCATCGGTATGCTCTGGATGCCGTTCCTGCTCCATATGTCCGGAGTATGCATCACAGGAGCCTCGGTCCTGTACAAGGGACCGAGGGCATTACCCTTCGGGCTTGCTCTTGCAACTGCTGTTCATCTGATCTATAATCTTTACATGCTCAGGGGGTGGGTATGGTGAACCTGGATAGAACTTGGGCAATCACCAAAAAAGAGCTCCGCGGACTTGCAAACGAGAAGACTATCCTACTTGCAATCCTTCTGCAACTCTTTATAGCGCTCTTCTCATCATTCCTGATGGTCGGACTCTCTGCAATGTATGATCCGTCAGCATACGGAAGCGTTTCAGGAGTCAGATTCGGAGTAGGAGTGGTAGGTAATGATACGATTCTGACCCGGCTGATTGATGAAAATCCTTCATTCAAGTCCTATCCGATGAACCTCTCTGTGGCACTTGGTGCACTCAAAGAACGGAAACTTGCTGCAGTGATATGGACGTCAGAAATCCCACCAGAGAGTAAAGATCCTGTCAGCCTGACGTTGTATACCATAAAAAATGATATTCAGTCTGCTGTCATCGAAGTAAAACTCAAGGAAGTTTTTCTGAAGTACGAAGATATCCTTCGTGATATCAGAAGTGACCGAATAACAAAGCATCCGGTCACCTTGACATCAGCCAGAGCAGTCAACACGAATACATTCTACGAGTTCATCTACGCTCTGCTGATACCACTTCTTCTTTTTATGCCTGCAATCATATCAGCAGGTCTGGTTATCGATCTGATCACTGAAGAATACCAGCAACAGACGATAGATACACTGCGTACTACGCCGGCTTCGATGAACGAGATCGTCTGGGGTAAGATCGCTGCCTGTATTGTTCTTGTCCCTGCCGAATCAGGACTGTGGCTTGTGTTGCTTGTATTAAACAGGATCAGGATAGGTTCTCTTCCGGAGATATTGCTTCAGGTGATCTTTGTGTCATCTGCTCTCATTCTGGTCGCAGCCGTCTTTGCAATGTATTATCAGGACCGGACAAAGGCACAGTTTATCTTCTCGACCGCAGCAGTAATTCTTCTCCTGCTCACATTGGCATTTCCCGGAAACCCTCTCAATATTATCGCCCAACTCGCCTCTGACTCTCCGGCCCCACTCTTCTGGCCGGTCCTTCTCATCTTTGTCTGCTTCTGTGTAATACTGACTGTGATGATCCGGACACTCACAAGAAGGTCAGCAGAGACATAACAGTTCATCATACGACACTTCTTTTTTCGATAGGTTGATGCCTGATTTATCTCATATACCTGATCGTGGCTGATACATATTCATCATCGGGCTGGGCGGAACTCATCAGAGGCAGTTCTCAAGGCAGGGAACTTGCAGGATTCTGGCGTCGTCTGGCTGCTGCGATAATTGATCTGCTGATTCTCTGTATAATCAGTGCCATAGCCGCGGCATACCTGGGGCTGGGTGAAGGATGGAGGATGCTTCTGATGATAATCCGCAGGCAGGCAGTAGTATCGGATGATGGAGTTCCAATACACTCACTGATTCCGATGCCGGCTGCCACATTCATCCTTGTGGTCTTCATTCTTATCCCCTGGATCTACTATGCAGCCCTTGAATCATCACGGAACCAGGCAACACTCGGTAAGATAGCCTGCAGAGTGGTTGTGTCGGATCTGCATGGAAAACCACTCACATTTGCTCGGGCAACCCTGCGGCATTTTTCGAAATTTATATCTGGAAT
>CAZVAS010000001.1:50053-62850 GCA_964625165.1 uncultured Methanospirillum sp.
GACAACTCATCACGATCTGATCTCCTGCTGATACAACCATCCTGAGCCGACATGAACCTGGATGCCCGGATGGGAGTACTACCAGAGGTACATGCCAGATTATCACCAGTTCCAAGAGGATCTGTGCCTGTCGAAGGTCACCACCTTCAGGTGCCGAGATCACGACAAGATCCCCCTTCTTTAGATACTGACAGAACTCGTCAGAATTTGTCTCGATAAAGAGTGTGAACGGTTCACTAACAGTCCCTATAAGAAGAAAAGATGTTGAAGCCTGAATCAGGAGACCGGCACCTGATACAGGTACTATCATGAAGATTCTGTAACGTTATCTGAACCACAGGAAGGGCAGATGATGTTCTTTCCAATACCCTTGAATGTTCCCTGACAATCCTTACACCTGTAGGTTTTAGCATTCAGCCGTTCTTCAAGTTCCATATCCATTGGGCCGCCGACAGAGCACATACTATCTCACCTAGCACAGTATTCTCCGTATGTCATGATAAATCCTGTCAAACACAGAAGGATCAACTCATGTTCCCATGATATATCTATAATAAAATATTACATCAGGAAAACAACTTTAGCAGACACCGGCCATGGATAAGTAATGGCCGCAGGACATGAACCGACGCTGCAGGATCTCTCACGTGAATTTCATCTGAATCCGGAACTTGTCTGGACCATCGATCCTGATCGTAATTCCCGGGGAGGGATCACCGAGTATAATCCATGGGATCGGTTTCCAAATAGAAATGGTCTGATGGTTCACGAGTGGGGCGAGGGTCCGTTCTGCAGGTTCAGGATGCCGGGACGATTCAGGGACCGATCAGGTATTTACATACTCGTGGCAGGAGGAAAGATCGTGTTCATTGGATGGTGTCAGAACCTTGTCCAGCGGATGAATCAGCATTATGGCACCATATCGCCGCGGAAATGTTATGAAGGCTCAGAACCTGAGAATTGTCTGGTAAACCACCGTATCCTTGAGTCTTCTAAAAAGAACCAGAAAGTAATGATCTATCTCCTTCAGGATGGTGAACCTGACCTCTGCGATCAGCTTATTTCCAGTCTTTCACCTGCATGGAATCTTGACCTCTGATTACTCCTGATTTCTTCGTCTTCCTGCCTTGTTCCTGTAATAAGAAAGTATATCTGCACTGGACAGGTGACATATAAGGCATGAAGATCCGCGGAATAGCGTCGATCATGGCACTGGCGCTCCTGCTATGTCTCACTGCAGGGGTCTCCGCTGCCGAAAATACCTCAACAACTGAGTTGTTTGAGAAGGGTAACCAGTCCCTGCAACAAGAAAAATATGGAGATGCAATCTCCGCATTCAAACAGGTAGTCGAACTCGATCCAAAAGATGCCACTGCATGGTTCAAACTGGGTGGCTCATACCTTCAGAACGGCAACTTTTCCAACGCCTATGAAGCATACCAGAATGCAACCACAGTAAACCCTGATTATGCAGACGCATGGGCAATGATCGGATACACACTTCTGTACGCAATGGTTCCACCCGATGCAGCAGGTGCCCTGACTGCACTTGAAAAGGCACAGTCTTCTCTCAAGGATGATGTTGGAGTCAAGATCAACTACGGAATCGCAAATCTTCTCGCCGGGAACAGCGAAGTCGCGGCAAAAACATTTGAAGAGATCACGCAGGCCGACCCCAAGAATGAGCGTGCCTGGTACTGGCTTGGTATCTCCAAATCTGACAACGCTAAGTTAGAGGAAGGACTCGAAGCATACACCAAGGCAGTCGAACTTAAACCAGACTATAAAGACGCCTGGTTTGCAAAGGGTGATGTAGAAGGATACCTTGGAAAAGTAAACGATTCTGAAACATCCTTCAACACTCTGCTTGGTATCAAGGGCGATTATTCAGAACCGTTCAAGACCACTGCAGCAAATGATGCCGAGGTCTATTACCGGCTCGGAGTCATCCAGTACAACAACGGCAACCTGGAAGAGGCTGCAAAAGACTTTGACAAGTCGGTCGAACTAGACCCGACCAACCACAACGCCTGGTACTACAAAGGACGTATCCAGTTTGATCAGAACGACCTTGCTGGTGCACGGACCTCTCTTGACAAGGCATTAGCCCTCAAGAGTCAGTTTGCAAGTGCTGAATACTGGAAGGCACGTGTTGACCTGAAGGATAAGCAGTACGAAACCGCTATCGAAGAACTCAAGAATGCAACAACCATCGATAGCAATCTCACTGATGCATGGTATTATCTTGGAGGAGTTCAGGGAGACACAGGATCTTTCGAGGATGCTGTTGCATCATTCACCAAGCTCACTGAAATCGCTCCAGAATTCGCAGATGCCTGGTACTTTAAAGGGCTCGACGAATATCAGCTGCTCAAACTCGATGATACAAAGAACTCACTCGAGCGTGCCCTGAACCTCACCTCAGCCACATTCACACCTGACATGCAGGCAAACGGCTGGTGGATTCTTGGTATGATCAATACCCAGAACGGAGACTCGGAAGCAGCAGCATCGTCATTCAACAAGTCTGTCGAATTCAACGCATCAAACAGCGCAGGCTGGAATGCATACGGTATCTCTCTCAATGACCTCAAGAAGTACGACGAGGCACTCAAGGCAGTAGATCAGGCGATCTCAATCGACAAGGATACCTCTGAATACTACTACAACAAGGGAGCAATTCTCAGAAACCTGAACCAGACCGAGGATGCAGTAAAGGCATATGACGAGGCGATCGCAATCGATCCGCAGCCACGTGTCTACATGTCCAAAGGTATGGCTCTGATGAAACTCGGACAGGATGACAAGGCTGTAGAGGCATTTGATGCTGGTCTCAAACTCGACGAGTCACTGGCTGTTCTCTGGTACAACAAGGCCGGAGCATTATACAACCTCGGCAAGTACGATGAGGCAATGACAGCAGTTGAGAAAGCCCTTGAACTTGATTCAACCTACGAAGTTGCACAGAAACTCAAGGAGCAGATCACCAGCAAGACTGGTGGTTCAGCGGACAATACCACACCATCAGAGAAGTTCAATTCCTCATCAGATGAAAGTCTGAACATTACACAGTCGGTAGGAGCTATGCCGACCCGTGCCCAGTCAGACTTCAAGTCTTCTTCAAAGAAGAACACAACCAGTTCTCTGAACTAACCTTTTTTCTCTTTTTGTGTCCAACCTAATACAACCAGCAGTACACTGTTTTCTCAGCAGATAGGCTGAATTACAGAGGCCTGCCTTTACCGGTGATAAATACAATCACCGCTATCAAAGAACAGGTTCGTTTATGGATGAGCAGGAAAAAGACCTGATAATGCTCCGGGCAGTCGAACATGCCAGACGTTCTGAGTACGAGCAGTCGATCTCATGCATCGATCAGATCCTTGAAGAAGAACATGATGATCCCCTGGCTCTGTTCAACAAAGGGTTCACCCTCCGTATGGCAGGACGTCAGGAAGAAGCACGAACGGTTTTTAACAGGCTTATTCAGATCTCACCGCACACACCGGGAGTGCATCTCCAACTCGGTATGATAGCAGCCCAGAACGGTGAACTTACCCGGGCTCTTACATTGTTTACTCAGGCCACCCGGCTTCACCCCTTCTCTTCTGAAGCCTGGTTTGAACTCGGTGTTACGATGTTCGGACTCGGACGGTTCAGGGAAGCGAAAGAAGCACTGCAGCATGGTTCAGTATTTGATCCTGAAAATCCTGCAATATGGGATCAGATAGGTCTCTGCTGCCAGCGTGAAGGAGAACTTAAAGAGGCACTCAGATCCTTCGACCGGGCTCTTGAGATAAACCCTGAAGATCAGCAGGTGCTTTATCACCGGGCGCGGGTTCTTGAACAGATGGGTGATCGAACAGGGGAGATAGCCTGCTATGATGAACTGATCAGGATCAGTCCGGAGGCAGTGTATCCCTGGCTCAAAAAGGGCCTGTCCCTGATGATTACCGAGGAGTACGAGCGATCACTCAGTTGTTTCTCTATCGCAGCAAAACTCGAGAATCCGGGGCACATGCCATTCCTTCTGAAAGGACTGGTCCAGGCAATCCAGGGACAGTACGAGGAGGCGATTGTGTGTCTTCGCGAGGCAAACAGGCTTGCACCATCTGAACCTGACATTGCCCTTCATCTTGGAAGAGCGCTCGGTTCTTCTGACCGGCCAAAGGAAGCGATTGAAGCGTTCAACCAGGTACTTGGGATAAAGCCTGACTCACTGGAGGCGTATGAAGGAAAAGTAAGGGCTCTCTTTCTACTCGAAGAGTGGGAAGAGATCTGTAGTATCTGTTCAGAATGTCGCGAAAGGGACCCAAAGAACCATGTGTGGTACCTCTATGAAGCGAAAGTAAAAGGCTGGCATACAGGTAAGGCTGAAGAGGCCATTGCACTGCTTGAAGAAGGCAGGTCGATGATCCCCGATGATGACCATCTGGATCTCGCTCATGCAGATCTGGCTGTTGAAACCGGCAGACAGGATCTTGCCTTCTCGATCCTGCATGATGCACTAACCCGTGATTCAGGCAGGGTCTCATGTCTCTATCGGCTTGCGAGACTTTCTGCAGAACGCGGACTCCATGAGGATGCTGCAGCGTTTCTTGAACAGATACATCAGTTGAGACCTGATGACATCCATATACTCCGGCTTACAGGGGAAGCATACGAAACTCTCGGAGATCCTGAAAAGGCACTTGAGCGGTACACATCTGCATTGATAATCAGACCAGACGACGCAGAACTCTGGCTGTCACGTTCAAGAATTCTTCTGGACCTTGGGAATGCTGAAGATGCACTGATTGCATCACGACAGGCAACATCCCTCAATGAAAACAGGTATGATGCATGGATTGTTCAGGGTAGATCAGAGATCGAATGCTCCAGGTTTCATGAAGCATCGCGGAGCCTGACAAGAGCAACCGGGATAGAACCTGATAACCCTGAATGCTGGCGTCTGCTTGGTGATGCTTTGGAATCTGACCGGGAAGGACAGGCTGCCTGTATCGCATACGATAAGGCACTGGCACTTGACTTTTCAGATCATGCTGCAAGGGAAGGAAAGATTCATGCACTTCTCTTTCTTGGTGAATGGGATGCAGCTATCAAAGAATACGACATTGCACTCTCCCTGAAAGGGGAAAACTTCTGGGATCTCTACGGAAAGGGAATGGTCCTGATGGATATTGACAGAGAGGATGAAGCTCGGATCTGTCTTGAGCGATCTGAAGCGTTCAGTGTTCAGGATCCACGGGCATTATTTGCACTTGCGAATGCCTGGGCTGACCTGACCGAGTTCTCACATGCTGATGAGTTCTATGCTCTCTCCCTTGAGGCCGATTCAGAAAATGCCGAGGTCTGGAATATGCGGGGTCACACTCTTCGTGACGCAGGGGATCATGTTGAGGCCATTCACTGTTTCGAGCGTGCAATGGACCTCGACTCTGAAGATGGAGACTCATACCTGAGCAGAGAGTCATGTATGAGGATTCTGAAAGGTGAAGAGACGGCGCCTCATATTATTGTGAAAAATCGTGATTCTATTATGAAGGACGTTGAATAGTACAACCAAAGGATCGCAGATATGGATGAGACTCATGCAATATGGATAGAAAAATACCGGCCACGAAAACTGGCTGATATCGTTGGTCAGCCCGAGATCATCGAACGGTTGAGATCCTATGTTAGTAAGGGTGAGATGCCACACCTCCTGTTCACTGGTACGGCAGGTGTAGGGAAGACAACCGCTGCCGTTGCCCTGGCACGGGAGTTCTTCGGTGATGACTGGCAGATGAACTTCAGGGAACTGAATGCATCAGATGAGCGGGGTATCGATGTGGTGCGTACCCAGATCAAGCAGTTTGCACGGACCTCACCCTTCGGCAATTCATCGTTTAAGATCCTCTTCCTCGACGAAGCAGACGCCCTGACCAATGATGCTCAGTCTGCCCTGCGAAGAACGATGGAGACCTACGCCCAGACCTGCAGGTTTATACTATCCTGTAACTACTCCTCTAAAATTATTGATCCGATCCAGAGCAGGTGCGCCATCTACCGGTTCCGACCGCTCTCAAAGGCGGCGATCACCGAGATGGTCGCCCGGATCTCAGCGGACCAGAACCTTGATGTTAGTTCTGAGGTTGTGGATGCGATATTTTATGTTGCCCAGGGTGATATGCGCAAAGCTATCAACGCATTACAGGGTGCAGCAATCCTGGAGAGGGCGATAGAGCCCGCAATGATATATGCGATCACAGCGACCGCACGGCCTGATGAGATCGAGGACCTTATTCTCCTCTGCCTGTCTGGTAATTTTGAGGGTGCAGGCCGGGTTCTGGATCAGCTGCTTCATGACAGGGGGATTGCTCCACAGGAGCTAATCGGTCAGCTCTACCGGGCACTCATTAAGCGGGATCTGCCCGAGGGTGTCAAGGTTAAGATGATCGATCACCTTGGAGAGACAGATTTCAGACTCTCGGAAGGTGCGTCAAGCGATATCCAGATGCAGTCCCTGATTGCAAAGTTTGTAATCTGCGGGAAAGAGATCTGACGATTCATCGTACCGGTACCATATATCTATATGTGGAGGAAAAAACACCACAATAGATAGAAATGGCAGAGTTCCTCATCTTCATGGTTGCCGGTAGGCAATTTGGCATTCCGGTGCCGGTTGCTGATCATGTGGTGAGGATGGTTGAGATCACCCGGGTTTCAGCAGCTCCGGAAGCAGTAGCAGGTATCATCAACTATCATGGGTTGATCATTCCCGTCTTCTCTCTCCGTTCCCGGTTTATGCTACCAGGCAGATCTCCTGATCCTGCTGACCTGCTTATTGTTACATCGACCACCCGGAGAAAGGCAGCTCTGATCGCGGATCAGGTGATCGGGGTTACGGATATTTCTGAAGATTTAATAAACGCTGACTCGATACTCCCGGGGATGACCGGAGTCCAGGGAGTGGCAAAGACCTCTGAGGGTATGATTCTGATCACCGACCCGGACCTGTTCCTTCTTCCCGATGAAGAAGGAGCACTCTCAACAATACTTGACAGGCAGAGAGGAGGAACAGTCTGATGCCTGACACACTCCCCTCAAATGATCTTCAGAGAGTGTACAGGTTTGTCAACGAACGGATCGGATTTGCATACGCTCCGGACCGGATGTCAGATCTTGAGCGGGGGTTTTTTACAGCTTGCCAGGATCTGGGCCTCATCGATCCTGCCTCATGTATTCAGGCACTCGATGATCCAGCCCGTGCTTCTGCTGTTGAAGAGGCTCTCATAAAAAAACTGACCATCGGCGAGACGTACTTCTTCAGGGATAAACATCTCTTTAAGCAGCTCCGGGATCAACTTCTTCCTGATCTGATCAGAGCACGTCGGGTTTCTGGAAAGTACCTGCGTATCTGGTCTGCTGCCTGTAGCACAGGTGAAGAGCCGTACTCACTCGCGATCCTCATCAGCCACCTGCTCCCGGATATTGATGACTGGGAGGTCACAATCCTTGCGTCAGACATAAATCCCGGTTCCCTCCATGCGGCAGAGAAAGGAATCTATTCGCGGTGGTCATTCCGGGAGGAGTCACCAGTCCCAATCGATCGGTATGTCCTCCCCTCTGTTGATGGGAGATTTCAGGTATCAGATCAGATACGAAGGATGGTCAGGTTCAGCAGGCTGAATCTCATAAATGACCGATATCCATCTCCACTGACCGGTACAATGACGATGGACCTAATCCTCTGTCGTAATGTGCTGATGTACTTTTCAACCGAACTTGCTTCAGGGGTTGTTGACCGGCTAAACTCCTCACTTATTGAGGGAGGGTGGCTCGTTGTCAGTCCACAGGAGATCAGCTATGCACAACATCCGTTCTTCATTCAGGTAAAACGGAGTTCGGTCTTTCTCTTCAGAAAAGGAACTGAAGATGAGAAGAAAGATATCCATCATACAATCCTGCCCCCGGTGACTACAGAAATAGAAAATAATCTGGAAAATATGCCCGGAGTAATTATACCGGATTCTGTAAGGGCAAAACAGGTCCATCGAAAAAGGAGATCACTACACCAAGATCCAGGCATTCCTCCACGAACCCTGGATACTGTATCGATACGATCCCGAAAACAACAGCCATCACGTGAAACCAGGCCTCCCACCCCAGAGGATCTGAACCCGGACCTGTTGATTCAGGCAGGCAGACTGAACGAGGCTGAACTCCTACTTCTGGAAGATGATACCCAATCCCAGAAGAATATTTCAACAATGGGAATGCTGGCAAAGATGTTTGCAGACCAGGGTGAATCGGAGCACGCACTTGGATGGTGCGATAGAATCCTTGCAATAGATCCTCTCTATGCCGGAGCGTATCACCTCCGTGCAGTGATCCAGCAGGATCAGGGGGATCTTTCTGCTGCCATACAGTCACTCAGACAGGCTCTCTATGCTGAACCAGATCACATTCCTGCACTCCTTATGCTTGGTACTGCCCTACGGTCGCAGGGGAGGCAGCCTGAGGCCAGACGACATTTTCAGATTGCACTCGATCTGCTTTCATCTATGTCAGATGATACACCGGTGGATGAGACCGATGGGATGCCGGCAGTTCGTGTCCGTGAGATGGTTCGAGCACTACTTGCAGGAGTGACATCCTGATGAATGAAAATTTCGGCAACGGGTCTGTCTCTTCTGGTGAAATTGTCTCTCCTCTTTCTGCCTCAGAGATCCTGTCACAGAGGGCACGTGAACTTGCTGTTCCTATCAATAAAGAGCAAAAAGATGATTTAGGGATAGAAGTTTTGGAGTTCCTCCTTTCAGGCGAGCACTATGCAATAGGTATGGAACATATCAGGGAGGTTGCCCTGCTGAAAGAGATCACCTATCTTCCGGGAACTCCACCATTCATCCTTGGCATCATCAGCCTTCATGGATCAATACTGTCAATCGTTGATCTCAGGACTGTCCTTGGAATGCCCCCCAAAGGACTGACCGATTTTAATCGGATCATCGTCCTTTCAGGTGATAAGATGACATTTGGAGTACTGGCAGATGCAATCGTGAGAACCAGGATGATTCGTACAGATCAGGTAAGCAGGCCTCCTCCCACCATCAGTGGACCCGGAGCAGCATATCTGACAGGGGTTCTCCCAGGTCCACTCATGATCATTGATGCTAAAGTCCTGCTCTCTGACCCTGCGATGGTGGTAGGAGATGAATGAACACCGATGGCAAAAATATCGGGAATATATGTGAGTTTCTATGAAATTGTTTGATAACACCCGGATAGGGTATAAACTGGTAGGAGGATTTCTGGCAGTCTGTCTGATAATGGTTGCCATTGCAATCTTTGGAGTCGTAAATATGCAGGGCATCGCCAAAAATAACGATGTCATGTATGAACATGCACTTCTGCCTGTTCACACTCTTGATCAGGTAGATGTCCAGATAGGTTCCATCAGAACGAACCTTCTCAGGTACACCCTTTTCCCTGAAGAACGAACTGCACTGAAAGAGAACATTTCAAGTTCATTTACTCTTCTGGAGAACAGTATCAACAGTTACAGAGAGAACTTCACAGATTCATCGTCTAATGCAGATATAGACAGATTATCAATACTTATAAAGGAACTGAACCAGTCCTACCAGCCAACTTTTGATGCTGCTGACGCCGGGAAGCAGAATGAAGCAATACAGACACTCTCTGCATCAGGCAGACCCGTCACGATACGCAACGAGATATACTCTATTATCGAAACCAGAATCGCCAATTCAGTCAAAGAGGCAGACAATATCAGGACAAACAGCAACGCTACTGCCACTTTTTCAGCAATAGTTTTCATCATCGTCACTCTTATCGTAGCAGTCTGTTCACTCGGATTCGGGCTTTACCTCTCCCGGAGCATCACCACACCACTCGAAGAAGCAGTATCAGTTGCTGAACAGATCGGAAAGGGAACCTGTTCGGCACGGGTCTCATTCAGACGAAAGGATGAGATCGGAACACTGGGATCTGCACTAAACCGGATGGGAGAGTCCATCACTTCCATGATCACCGACACACGGACTCTCACAAGGACAGCCCTGAACGGTGAACTATCAGTCAGGGCAGATCCGGCCCAGCATGAAGGAGATTTCAGGGTCATCATATCGGAATTTAATGCCACCCTTGACGCTGTCATAGGACCGCTCAACATCGCAGCCGAGTACGTAGACAGAATTGCCAAAGGAGATATGCCCCCGATCATCACCGAATCATATAACGGGGACTTCAACGAGCTCAAGAATAACCTGAATACCTGTGTCACTGCCATCAATCTTCTGATAGAAGACTCACGTATGCAGAGCGAGGCAGCCATCAGGGGAGAACTCAGCATCAGGGCAGATGCATCAAAACACCGGGGAGACTTTAAAAAGATCGTAGAAGGTGTAAATGCCACCCTTGATGCTGTCATTGGACCGCTCAATGTCACAGCCGAGTATATAGACAGGATTGCCAAAGGCGAGATCCCATCGTTGATCACCGATCCATACAGTGGTGACTTCAACGAACTCAAAAATAATCTGAACACGTGTATCGAGGCGATCAACCTTCTTTTAGACGATATCGGCTCCCTCAATGACATGGCAGTCAGAGGAGAACTTCTGGCACGGGCTGATCCCGGACGTCATGCAGGTGATTACCGGAAGATCGTGGTGGGTATGAACTCGACTCTTGATGCGGTTGTCGAACCACTTCACGAAGCAATGCGGGTCTCTCAGGAGTTTGCATCAGGCAATTTCAGTGCCAGAATGAATGAGACTCTTGATGTGAAGGGAGACTTTGTTGAGTTCAAAAACGCACTCAACGAGATCGGAATTGAACTCTCTCGTATGATGAAGATGATCAACGAGGAACTCTTTGAATCGGTCAATGTCCTCTCGGCAGCTTCAAGTGAGATCCTCTCGGTCACTGCAGAACTCTCTTCAGGTACCGCTCAGACAGCAACCTCGGTCAATGAAACATCAGCCACCGTTGAGGAGGTCAGAAAGACCACCGAGATAACCAACGCCAAGGCAAGAAATGTATCAGACAAATCTGTTGCAGTGAGTCAGGTTGCACAGGCAGGGCAGGAATCAGTTGATGAGATCCTTGCAGGCATGACCCATATCCAGCAACAGATGGAATCGATTGCGGGAAGTGTTGTCAAACTCAGCGAGCAGAGCCAGGCAATTGGAGAGATCATCGCGACGGTTACTGATATCGCAGAACAGTCCAACCTCCTTGCCGTGAATGCATCGATAGAGGCAGCAAAGGCAGGGGATTACGGAAGAGGATTCGGTGTAGTCGCTCAGGAGATCAAGAGTCTTGCAGAGCAGTCAAAACTTGCAACCACCCACATCAGGACCATCCTCACAGATATCCAGCGAGGAATCAGCTCAACCGTGATCTCTACCGAGCAGGGAACAAAGACCGTTGCTAACGGGTTGAAACTGAGCAACGAAGCTCGTGACGCTATTGCAGCCCTTGCACAGAACGTGAATGAGGCAGCAAAAAATGCAATCCAGATCACGGCCTCAAGCCAGGAGCAGGTTGTCGGGATGGATCAGATCTCTTCAGCAATGGAGAGCATCAGGATGGCTGCGCAGAATAACCTCGAAGTGACCAGGCAGGTTGAAAAGACTGCCAAGGATCTCCATGACCTTGGGATTACTTTGAAGCAGATCACCGAACGCTTCAAACTCTGATGAGGCTGGCATGGCTCTGAACGGGGACGAGTTTCTGGCACAACTGCTTGAGACTTTCCGGGGAGAGGCACAGGAGCACCTGGAAGCCATAGCTTCAGGTCTGATCGTGTTAGAGCAGAGCGGAACCCCTCGGGATGAGTATGATCAGGTGATCGAACAGGTCTTCAGAGAGACCCATAGTCTGAAAGGTGCTGCCCGGGCGGTCGGGCTACGAGAGATAGAGACACTCTGCCAGCAGCAGGAGAGTGTCTTCTCTGCGGTGAAGAAAGGAACTCTCACCCTTTCACCAGACTCGTTCGATCTCTTTCACGAGGTAATTCATGCCCTGGAACAATTGCTGGCGCAGGAGAAAGGGGTAAAGACCGCTGACCTGATCAAAAAACTGAAAGGTGTTTCTGCAGGTTCATCGACAGAACCAAAACCTGTTCGGGCGATTTCTCAACCCGGAATATCAGGGCAGGAATCTTTCAAACCTCCATCTATATTACCTGAAAAACCCGTGGAACCCTTCCGAATTGAACCTCAACCAGGACAGATCGAGGAAAAAAAACCTGTAACCCCGCATACGACAGTTCATCCTATCGAAGAAAAACATGAGAGCCCTGATCCAGAGCCTCTCCTGAAGATACCGGTACCTGAAAAGCCCCAGCCATCTGGTGGCTTAAAGACAGGGCCCACCATCAAGATCTCATCAGATCGCCTTGAAACACTCTTTGCCAGGGCAGATGATCTGATGGGCGCACGCCTTGCAGTAAGTCAGCGCTCAACCTCCATCCGGGATCTGCTTCACAGTTTTCTTGCATGGAGATGGGCCTGGACACAGATAACTACAGATATAGAGCATCTACGCACCGATGCTGAAGCCTCAGGAGTTCAGCTGGCAGAATGCGAACACATCGCAGAATTTCTGGATTACAATCATGGATTCATCCAGAATCTTGAGAAGGAACTGACCTCAATATCCAGGGCAGCAGCACGTGATCATTATCTCCTGGAGACCGCAACAACCGAACTGATCGATGAGATAAAACAGGTCATCCTTGTACCAGCCTCATCTATCCTTGAGATGTACCCCCGGGCAGCACG
>CAZVAS010000001.1:62950-66299 GCA_964625165.1 uncultured Methanospirillum sp.
GATCAGGTCTCTCCACAAGCAGAACTGTCTCAACAGTATCAGGTCGGGGACTTGGTTTGGCAATTGTACTTGAAAAGACCGAACAGATCGGTGGCAATGTCAAGGTTGAGTCAGGACCTGGCGGCACAGCATTCGTGCTAACCTTACCGCTTTCACTCGCAACTTTCAGGGGAATCGGAGTTACAACCAGCCGCCACCAGTACTTTCTTCCGCTCCGCTCAATTGAACGGGTCATGCGTATTGTGCCTGAAGATCTGAAGACCATTGAGAACAGGACAGTAGTGGAGACCGATGATGAACCGTTGGCAGTTGTCAGCCTGGCCCAGATACTCGGACTACCTGATTCAGGGATCTCTTCAGAAAAACCGCTTCACCTGATGGTGACATCAGCAGCCGGAGTCAGGTTCGGACTGCTCGTAGATGAGGTGACAGGAGCACAGGAGATTGTTGTAAAAAACCTCGGCCCTCAGTTGAAACGTGTCAGGCATATCAGTGGTGCTTCGATAACCGGTGACGGAGTCGTCATTCCGGTTATCAACTGCGAAGACCTGGCTGCAACAATTATGGGTATGCCACATCTGCCCCAGCCCTCATTGATACAGGACGAACAGGCAGGTCAGCGGAGTATCCTCGTGACCGAAGACTCGATCACTTCGCGTATGCTTCTTAAAAATATTCTTGAAGGAGCCGGATACCTGGTCGAGACCGCGGTTGACGGAGTAGATGCACTTATCAAATTAAAACAAAAGCCGGTAGATCTTGTTGTCTCTGATGTGGACATGCCACGGATGAACGGGTTTGTCCTGACAGAAAAGATCAGAGCAGATCCTGCATTTGCAGAGATCCCGGTTATTCTCGTTACGTCACTCGACTCCAGAGAAGACCGTGAGCATGGGATCACGGTCGGGGCGACAGCGTATATAGTTAAAAGCAGTTTTGATCAAAGTAACCTGCTTGAAGTGATCAGCAGACATATCCTCTAGAAGCATCTCCATGATTCACGTTCTTGTTGTTGATGACTCGAAGGTCTCACGCGATCTTTTATCTGGTATTCTTGAATCTGAGCCTGACATATCAGTGATCGGGACAGCTTCAAGCGGCACAGAAGCGGTCAGGCTTGCAAAGATCCTCACTCCTGATATCATTACGATGGATATCAACATGCCAGGAATGGACGGGTTTGAGGCTGCCAGGCAGATCATGGAGGAATCGCCGGTCCCAATCATCATCATCAGCGGTGTTGATAATCTTGCCGAGATTGCTGCCTCATTCAGGGTTATGGAAGCCGGTGCCCTGGCAATCCTCCCAAAGCCACCACATCCTACGAGTCAGGAATTTCCAGCAAAGTCACAGGAGATCATCAACGCGATCAGGACATATGTAGAGATCAAGGTTATCAGGAGAGCAAGAACTCATCGCCAGAAACACGATATTCCAGATCTTACAAGAATTTCAAAGGGTGTTCCACCGCGAATGGTTGCTATCGGTGCTTCTACCGGTGGTCCGCCTGTGATCCAGACAATACTGCGCCTGCTGGATCCAAAGTTCCCTCTGCCAATGGTTCTGGTCCAACATATGTCACCAGGATTCATCCATGGATTTGCAGAATGGCTCTCCGAATCCACAGGGTTCAGAGTGAAGGTTCCTGGGGATAATGAAAAACTTCTCCCAGGAGTCCTTTATGTGGCACCTGACGGATTACAGACCGGGGTGTCATGTGATCTGCGGATTCTCCAGTCAGATGCCCCACCAGAGCATAATCTCCGCCCTTCAGTCTCGTATCTGTTCAGATCTGTTGCAGGAAACATCGGACCTGCGGCAGTAGGTGTGCTTCTGACCGGTATGGGAACAGATGGATCACAGGAACTGTTAGGGATGAGAAAGAGAGGGGCAATAACCCTTATTCAGGATCGCGCCAGTTCTATAGTGTACGGGATGCCGGGGGAGGCTATGCGGATCGGTGCAGCATCGCTTGTCCTCTCTCCTGAAGAGATTGCACAGGAACTCCGAGTACTGGCCGGATAACGGTGAGAAGAGATGAACGATACAAGGAGATATATTCTGATTGCAGAGGACAGCAGGACTCAGGCTGATATGCTCTGTTATCTGCTCAACCAGGCCGGATATGAGACCGGTGTGGTTGAGAGCGGAACCGCTGCTCTTGCGGCAGTCAGACAGCGGACGCCTGATCTGATCCTTTCAGATATCGTTATGCCAGGAATGGATGGGTACGAACTCTGCTCGGCCATACGTTCTGATCCTGCAATTGCCCACCTGCCAGTAATCCTTGTCACTCAACTCTACGACCCTGAGGATGTCATTCGGGGCATCAGCTGTGGAGCCAACAACTTTATCATTAAACCATACGATTCTGCAGGTCTTCTTGCCGGCATCGATGCAGTTCTTCACCCACGAAAGACTCCTACTGATGAGAACGGTTCGATCAAAATACAATACAAAGGGAATCAGTACACTGTCAGATCTGACAGAGATGACATCCTGAATATTCTCCTCTCGATATACGGTACAGCGGTCACCAAGAACGTAGAACTTGAACAGGCAACAGATAGGCTGAATGTGTTGACCGGCAGTCTTGAAGAGCTGGTCGTTGACCGGACTGTGGCACTACAGCGCACAACTGATACTGTAGAACATCTGCTGATGCAGAAGAACGAACTGATCACAAAGATCGGACATGATCTAAAGACTCCACTCACCCCCCTGGTAGCGCTTTTACCACACGTTCTCAAACATGAAAAGGACTCAGAACTGAAAGAGATCCTTGATGTCCTTGTCAACGATGTGAATGTGTTGAAAGGACTTGTTGAGCAGATTCTCAAACTCTCCCATCTTAACCAGGAGGCATTCTCCATGGAAACGGCTGATATCTCACTCAGCCGTGTCGTTCACGAAGTGATCGACGGATACGCTTTCTCGATACGACAATTCAATCTCCTTGTCCACAATCACATCCCGCCTGAATGTATCGCTCATATCTCTCCGTTTCATGTTACCACAATTTTTGATAACCTCATCTCCAATGCCATCAAGTATAATATCAGGGGGGGGACCATCACCTGCAGGGTCTTTGATGAAGGTGAGTTCTGGGCGGTTACAATCGCGGACACCGGAATCGGACTGACTCAGGATGAGGCGAACAGGGTGTTTGAGGAGTTTTACAAAGCTGATCCCTCACGACATGATCATTCATCGCATGGCCTCGGTCTCTCGATTGTCCAGCGGATTGTCATGTTTTATGGTGGGAGCATTACAGTATCAAGCCCGGGAAAAGGGATGGGAACAACATTCCAGGTTCGTGTTCCCAAGACGGTGATTCAGTAAATGGAGA
>CAZVAS010000002.1:0-7707 GCA_964625165.1 uncultured Methanospirillum sp.
CAAATGATGAATCATCTCTCCCAGGGAACGATGACTCTGAGCGAGTACCTTTTTGACGAACTCTCCCCGGGAACGGAAGGAGACCAGATCAAAGACCAGGCTGATTGTTGGACATCAATCACTTGGACAGGTTCTGAACTCTCTGCAACTATGGGATTGGCACCAGAACACAATGCTGAGGTCATCATACCAGGGGAGGATCAGTTCCTTATCACGCTTCTTCATTCGTCACTTGTCAGATGGTACATCGCATTCTCCACTCGTGGTCAGGCTTCACCTCACCTGATGGACCTGATTAGAACTCTTCCTATCCGGGTAATTGACCACTACTCTCCTGAAGAGAACCGAATATCTGAACAAATCAGAGCAGCAGGATCCCGCCTTGCCATGCTCAAAAAGCGGAGAAAACTCTGTCGTACATGGCATGACTTAAGCAGAATAGAACGGCAGATTGCAGAGTCAGAGAAGGAGTTGGATCAACATATCAGTACCTTATACGGTATTTCCTCTCATGACTGCAGAGAGATCAGGAGACGAGTGAAAACAGCTACCAGTCTGGATACAAAAGGCCTCCGTTTTCAAATATGATGAGAGCAATTTCAGATATACTGCTCGTATGATCATCAGACAATTTTTCATCCCCGGCATTGCCCACAGTTCATTCCTTGTTGGGGGAGCGGGTTCATGCCTGATTGTTGATCCATCCCGTGATGTTGACCGGTACCTGGAGGCAGCCAAAGAAGAGGGGTTGAAGATTGCCGGAGTCCTGGAGACCCATCTCCACGCCGATTTCATATCCGGTCATCTGGAACTTGCTCATAAGACCGGTGCTGCGATCTATATGCCAGAACGTGCAAAGGCGCTCTTCCCTCATATTCCGGTCAGACAGGGATCAGTCATCACCATCGGTGACATGAGGATAGAGGTGAGAGAAACACCCGGCCATACGCCGGAGCATGTCTCCTATGTTATCATCCATCAAAGCCGTTCTGATAGCCCTGCTCTTGTCTTCTGCGGAGATACCCTGTTTGTCGGTGATGCTGGCAGACCTGATCTCTTTCCAGGGAGAGCAAATGAGCTTGCTTCAGCACTGTACACGAGTCTGCATGAAGAACTCATGACCCTTCCCGATCACTGTGAGGTGTACCCTGCCCATAGTGCAGGATCATTCTGTGGAAGATCCCTTTCCTCGAAAAAAACAAGTACCATCGGATATGAGAGGATTGCAAATCCGGTTCTTCTCCTTCAAGACAGTGAGACATTTGTCAAAACTCTGACCACAGACATGCCACCTGCCCCTGATCATTTCAGCAGATGTTCGGAGGTCAACCGAAGAGGCCCGGTTCTCCTTTCTGAACTGCCTGTTCTGAAGTCGCTCAGCCCCGGTGAGGTCACAAATTTGTTGGAGTCAGGAGAGACTGAAGTCGTGGATATCCGCATGTATGACGCATTTGGGGGAGTTCACGTCCCTGGGAGTCTGAATATCGATATTGAAGTCAACTTTTCCACATATGCGGGATGGATTGTCAGTCCGGATATGAACCAGGTACTTGTCGGATACAACCCTGATCAGATTGCTGATGCGGTACTGATGATGCACCGTGTTGGTATTGATTCCATTGCAGGGTACCTTTCAGGAGGTATTCAGAACTGGGCACTATCAGGATGTAAGACCGAACATGTCAGGACCATATCAGTGTATGACCTTGCCCGGCTCATAACTCAAGAATCTGAACTTGTGATCCTTGATGTCAGAACCACTGTTGAGTATGCTGGTTACCATATTCCAGAGTCAATCAATATCCCATGGCCTGATCTGCGTACAAGACACAGTGAAGTCAGTTCATCAGGGCTTGTGGCTGTCATCTGTGGATCAGGTGTCAGGGCCGGGACAGCCTGCAGTATTCTGAAACGGGCGGGACACCACAATATCGTGAATATTGCCGGAGGATACTCGGGCTGGATCGCAGCTGGGTTTGACAAACCTTTGCAGTAAGGGCAGAATCATTACACAGGAGTTATTGGAGGAGACGTGAACATACATAAGAATCACAGTCAGCACTCTACAGGAGATAGGAGATGAAACGATCAGAATATTACGAGGAGAAGGGGCTTGACCGGATCATCAACATCAGCGATGCGGTGTTTGCATTCTCACTGACACTTCTGGCAGCAGATCTGATCGTTCCGGATCTCACCGGAATCAGTTCACTCCAGTTATCAGAGGAACTGCTTGGCGAAATCCCAAAATTTCTCTATTTCATTCTGACTTTTCTGATAACATGGGCATACTGGGTAAAGCATCACCGTATTTTCAGATTTATCAAAAGATACGATGATATTCTTGTCAGACTGAACATGTTCTTTCTCCTCTTCATCGTGCTGATGCCATTCATCACCAAGGTGATCAATGAACATAGCAGTATACAGGTAGCGGTGATCATCGCAGCAATTGGATACGCAGCCCCCGGGTATCTGGCCAGTATCATGTGGCATTATGCATCCACCAATTACCGGCTCATTGATCCGAGTGTTCCCCACGATTATATTCGAAATACCATCATCGAGAATTATATCAGTCCGGTGATATTCACATTCTCAATCTTTCTTTCATACATCAAACCGGTATACACCCTGTATTGCTGGGTATTGCTATTTCCAATCGGATACCTGGCCCAATACCGGCTTGAAGAGGAATGAAACAGAAATTAGACGATAATAATTTGTGAGAAAAATGTTGGTTATTATCTAACCAGTAGGCCTGGACCGGGAATCGAACCCAGATCGAGGGAACCACAATCCCTTAGGATGACCATTACCCCACCCAGGCAGAATGCACCATATATGTTAACAGTTTTTTTACTTGAATCTATCCATCCCACATATGATGAACATCCCTGATGTACAAAAAGTGTATCCTCCCCTTCCCCTTCTCTCCCTTGTGAATTATTATTAGAGAGCACCTCTCATGTATAGTCAGTCAGCCCCCGATTACCATATCTGAATAATATTCCCTCTGACAGTGTTCTGACACCAGAGAATGGGGGCCCTCGAACGGGGGTGCAGCGATGGCAAAGAAGTCTGATAAAAAGAGTCAGAGTAGCAATGATAATCCAAAGATTCGTACCCCAATCGTCTGTGTGCTAGGGCACGTGGACCATGGGAAGACTTCACTCCTTGACCGGATCAGGGGATCATCGGTAGTTTCAGGTGAGGCGGGAGCGATCACCCAGCACATCGGGGCTACCGTTGTTCCGATTGAGACGATCATGGCCATGGGTGGGGTGAACAAAAACCTGAAGGTCAATATTCCGGGACTTCTCTTCATTGACACACCAGGTCATCACTCATTCACAACACTCCGTGCACGAGGAGGAGCACTTGCCGATCTGGCGATTGTTGTGGTCGATATCACCGACGGATTCAAGCCCCAGACGATCGAAGCACTTCAGATTCTCAGGGGATGCAAGACTCCGTTCGTGATGGCTGCCACGAAGGTAGACCGTATTTCAGGATGGCGTTCGTTCCCGGAGGAGACATTTCTCTCAAGCTTCGCGAAGCAGAACCAGCGGGTCATCGATCTTGTGGAGAAGAAAACCTACGAGATTGTGGGTTCACTCGCAGAGCATGGATTCTCATCAGAGCGGTTTGATCGGGTGGATGACTTCGCACGGACGCTGGCAATCGTCCCGGTTAGCGCGCATACCGGTGAGGGGATCGCAGATCTGCTGATGGTTCTGATCGGACTTGCACAACGGTACATGGAAGGAGCACTTGCGCTGGCCGTTGACGGGCCGGGAGCAGGAACCGTTCTCGAGGTAAAAGAGGAGAAGGGACTCGGGGCTACGATTGACGTTATCCTGTTTGACGGGACCATCTCGGTCGGTGACGAGATTGCGGTTGCATCCAGTACCGGTGTGATCACAACAAAGGTCAGATCACTCCTCCAGCCACGGCCTCTCAAAGAGATTTTGATCGAGGATCGGTTCTCCCGTGCCAAGTCTGTTGTGGCTGCAGCCGGTGTGAAAGTGAGTGCACCAGGTCTTGATCAGGTTATTGCCGGATCACCGGTAAAGGTCATAGCCGGCAACGAAAGCGAGGTCAGGGAGAGTATCGAGCGGGAGATGACCGAGATCAACGTTACTCTCTCCCCTGAAGGTCTTATCATCAAGGCGGACACCATCGGAGCACTTGAGGCACTCTGTAAAGAACTGACATCAGCGGAGATCCCGGTGATGAGGGCAGAGGTCGGACCAGTCACCAGGCATGACGTTATTGAGGCAGAGACGATCAAAACCCCATATTACCGTTCCATCATTGCATTCAACACCCAGATCCTCCCAGATGCACAGGACCTCCTCAACGAGGCTATCTATGCTGAGATGGTTGAGTTGTTCAAAGGGAATGTCATCTATCACGTTCTCGAATCATACCTGGAATGGCGTGATGAGTTGAAACGCAACCTCGATCAGAAGCGCTTTGAGCAGATCATCTTCCCTGCCAAGATGGTTGTGCTCCCGGACTGCGTCTTCAGGCAGAACAATCCCGCAGTCGTAGGAGTCAGGATCCTCTCTGGCAAACTCAGAAACGGAGTCAACCTGATCAGAAAAGATGGAAAGAAGGTCGGCCAGCTCAAGACAATCCAATTGCGAAAGGAGAACATTCAGGAGGCTAAGGCCGGTGACGAGGTCGCGATCTCGATCGACGGGGCAACCGTTGGGAGACAGTTTGACGTCAATGATGAACTCCTTGTCAACATCCCAGAACGTCATGTAAAAGTGCTTGAAGCCGAGATGCTCTCGCATCTTACAAGCGATGCTCGTGATGTGCTCGACGAGTTCACCAGACTCTTCAGGAAAG
Source organism: uncultured Methanospirillum sp. (assembly GCA_964625165.1). Classification (GTDB taxonomy): domain Archaea; phylum Halobacteriota; class Methanomicrobia; order Methanomicrobiales; family Methanospirillaceae; genus Methanospirillum. The sequence continues at coordinate 4,861 of CAZVAS010000002.1, forward strand.
AGAACCCGTTCTGGGGAAAGTAGAACTTATAAAGATAGTCTACTGATATATACGGAGACTACTCGGCTCAGCTGAGTGATGGGATAATTACACGTGCCAAGAACGGTCCCTTTTCAGGGGCTCTGACAGCTGTTGACTAAACAAAAAATACTGATAATATGGTTGATTTTAAAGTAGTACTCTCTGACCCGGCAACAGGAAAAGCATACAACATTGATGCAACCGGTGGTGCTGCCGGGTCCCTCATGGGAAAGCGTATCGGCGACGAGATCGATGGAACTGCACTCGGATTTGAAGGATACAAGATCAAGGTAACCGGTGCATCAGACCGGAATGGAACCCCTGCAAGAAAGAGTCTTCCAATTGCAGGAAGACGCCGTGTTCTTGTCAGCGGTGGTGTTGGATTTCATCCAAAACTCGATGGAGAACGCCGCAGGAAGATGGTTCGTGGATCAGAGATCACCGCAGACTTTGTTCAGATAAACGCGGTTGTATCAAAAGAGGGATCCAAGTCTCTCGCATCCTACTTCGCCCCGGCAGAGGCACCTGCCGAGGGTCAAAACTAATACTCTACTCTTTTTTCAGGAGATCTGATCTGAATGCAGGAACCAGGTCAGCATACGGTGTCTCAAACTCCTTTGCAAGGATGACCAGAGCAGCAGCAGGTCTCAGATTTCCATCAAACTTATCCTGTATCATTTCATTCATGCGGCTCGCCACCTCCTCCTGACTCATCCCACTGCGGGACACAATCCGGTCCATCAGTTGAGAGACAGGGTCCGAGACCTCGAAGATTGCTGATGATGGTTTATATCCGATAGGGATCTGTACATCGGCAGGATCGAAGAGCAGATAAAAAAATTCACCATCAGTCCTGATCAACCCCTGATCGATCCCTCGTCTGAGCAGCAGATCGACCTGATCACGATCCATCCATCTCCGGTCAAAAGAGTAGTAGTAGATCAGTTCACTTCTACCAAGTTTTTCTGCACGGCTGTGGTAAAATGGTGCAGCAAGCGTTGTTTTGAGGGTCATCAGGATACCTGTTATTTCGGGAAGTACACCACAGGTTCTCCTGTAGTCACTTATAATCGATCTTCACATTGCCGAACAGATCTGTCCTGAACGGCGTTAAAAAAGGGCAAAAAATTATTCAATCAGGACAGCGTTGATTACGCCGTGCTGTCCCGGACGGCTGACAATACGTGCCTTTCCTGCACTGGTACTGATGATTGCACCCTTGGTCAGGAGGTTACGCCTGACGTAGTTCGGGTTAGCGGTGTTCTTCTCGACGTTGTCGATCTTTACCTTCTTGGTCTCACCGGTCTTCGGGTTGCTGACTGCAGCGAACTCTGCACGCAGTGCACGGACCTTCTGGTTTCCTCCATATGTCCGGCTAACCTTGCGCTTCTCTACACCAACGTGGGTCTCAGTTGGTGCTGACCCGATCTCCCTGCGTCTCTTTCCGCACGCCGGATGATATCTTCCACCAGTTGATTTACGAACCGATCTTCCTTGCCATTGCATGTTATCTTCCCTCTGATATTGGTGACGCTGTTTTGGTTGTGGGAGTCTTTCTTACGCCACAGAGTCCTATATCTATCACCTGCGCAGGTATATAGTCCCTTTTATGACAGGATCTCAGCAAGGAGTGCATCCACGCCGTCACCGGTCTTCATGTTGGTTCTGAAAACCTTCATCGAGGGATTATACCGATGCATATCGCGTTCCATCCGATCAAGATCAGCCCCGACAGCGACAGCTAGATCTACTTTATTCAGAACCCCGATTGTGCAGCCTCTGAACATCATCGGGTGCTTATTCACCACATCGTCACCCTCGGTCGATGAGACAACCACAATCCGCTTCTCAGCACCAAGCTCAAAGTCTGTCGGGCAGACCATGTTGCCCACATTCTCCACAAAGAGGACATCAACCGTATCAAGAGGAAGATGATGGAGGGCATGCTCGACCATATGGGCATCAAGGTGGCACTCTTTCCCGGTGTTCACGTTCTCAGCAGGGATTCCGAGAGAGGTTATCCTGCGAAAATCATCATCTCCGTACACGTCCCCGGCGATGGCAGACGCTTTCAGGTTCTTCTTTGCAAGGCGGGGGACCAGTTGCTCGATGAGAGCTGTCTTTCCAGACCCTATTCCTCCAAGCAGATCAAACGCCCTGACCTTGTGCTTTTTCAGATGAGCGGCATTCTCATCTGCAATCCGCCGGTTTGATGAGAAGATGTCCTTCTCGATCGAGACGTCGATATGATGCATATAACTTAGGTCTTTCCCGCTGGTTGTTTATAGGTTCAGTTCAAAGATCGTAAAGAATGGAGAAGGGACTGATACTTTATCCCTGCTATTTTGACGCTAAACTCATGCGCAAAGAGGGGCGCAGGGTTCCTAAGGAGCAGGCAGTTTTTGCACCTGCAATCCCTGATATAGAACGGGCATTGGCATCCTGCGGGGTGAAGTACCGCAGGGAGAAGAAGTCCCATCCATCCTGGTGGTGGAGGCATGAGGGAAGAGTCATTGCCGACTGCGAAGGCCCGAAGACCGAACTGCTCTGCAAAGTTGCAACAGAACTCAAAAAAATATCCCCGAAATCTCCTCCCAGAAGATAGATGTACGATCTGCACACCCACACGATCCTTTCTGACGGTGAACTCCTCCCCTGCGAACTGATCAGAAGGATGGCAGTGCTTGGATACGACACAGTTGGCATCACCGACCATGCCGATGCGAGCAATATTAGCACAATCATCTCATCTATCGAAAAGATCAGGGGTTCTGCAGAAGAGTATGGAGTCAGGCTCCTGACCGGTGTTGAGATAACTCACGTTCC
>CAZVAS010000002.1:7807-21031 GCA_964625165.1 uncultured Methanospirillum sp.
GTGATCAGGGGGGCAGGGGTTTCTTCAGGGCGTGCCTCAGAGATCCTGAACATAAAAACAAACCGGTTTTACCGCTGCTAGCACTATTTCTTAAACATTCACTTAAAGTATAAATACAGAATAATCACACATATATAGGTTGCTTAATCGATCTCCGGTGGGGGGATTAATTTTTTCAGGTGATGCATGTGGTTCGCGCGATTGGTCGGGTAAAATGTAGTTCTGGGAGCCATATGCTCATCGTCGAGTGTGATGCTGCCAAACTCCCACGTCTGTACAGCCATGTGCTGGACAAACGGTGGAAACCGGTGGGAAAACTCGTAGACATATTCGGAAATATATCGTCCCCGTATGCAGCTGTTCTCTGTACAGTCCAGGACCGGGAGAAGCTGATCGGTGAGAAAGTGTTCATAAAATAAATTCAGGAGAGAGAGATGTCAGAAGAGATAGAAAAACTCCGGACCCTTCAGAAAGAACGGGAAGCACTGAAGAACCGGCTCGTCGGAAAGGTTGCCGAGAAGCAGAAGAGGGTCGAGAACCAGACCGAGACCCAGTGTCCTGAGTGTGGGAGCAGACAGCTGGTCCACGATTATGAGCGTGCTGAACTGGTATGCCAGCAGTGTGGGCTTGTTCTTGATGCTGAGTTCATTGACCGTGGTCCAGAATGGCGTGCATTCGATCACGACCAGCGGATGAAACGTTCCCGTGTCGGTGCTCCGATGACCTTCACGATCCACGACAAGGGTCTCTCAACCATGATCGACTGGCGTAACCGTGACAGTTACGGCCGAGCGATCTCATCAAAAAACCGGGCACAACTTTACCGACTCAGGAAGTGGCAGCGGAGGATCAGGGTTAGCAACGCAACAGAGCGTAACCTTGCATTTGCACTCTCTGAACTCGACCGGATGGCCTCTGCACTCGGTCTTCCGCGAAACGTGCGTGAGACTGCTGCAGTGGTATACCGTGATGCAGTGGACAAGAACCTTATCAGGGGCAGGAGTATTGAAGGAGTCGCTGCGGCCGCCCTGTACGCTGCCTGCAGACAGTGCAGTGTGCCACGAACACTCGATGAGATCGCAGAGGTGTCACGTGTGTCACGCAAAGAGATCGGTAGAACATACAGGTTCATTTCACGTGAACTGGGGCTCAAACTCCTCCCGACCTCACCAATAGACTACGTCCCCAGGTTCTGTTCAGGTCTCCAGCTGAAAGGAGAAGTTCAGAGCAGGGCAGTTGAGATTCTCAGACAGGCCGGAGAACGTGAACTTACCTCCGGCCGCGGACCGACCGGTGTCGCAGCCGCAGCAATATACATCTCCTCCATTCTCGGCGGCGAACGCAGGACCCAGCGTGAGGTAGCCGAGGTAGCAGGCGTGACAGAAGTCACGATCAGAAACCGGTATAAGGAACTGGCAGAAAAGTTAGATATCGAGATCATCCTCTGAAATCTCTTTTTTTCGTGGGCTCGTAGATCAGGGGTAGATCGCTACGTTCGCAACGTAGAGGCCGCGGGTTCAAATCCCGCCGGGTCCATAAATTGTTGGAATAGGTTATTGTTGTAAAGCTTTGTCGGTGATTATCCGGATATGCCTGACAACAGGCAGCCCGGATCGATAACAGATCGCATAATAACCGGAACCCTGATTCCTGCTTCTCCAGGAACTCCCATCAAACTGTAGTAGAGGTTCCAGCCTCCGGAACTGCTCTTGTGAACTTCAGGATCCAGAATCCATACTCCCTTCTGCTCACTCTCAAGGATCGGTTCTTTCACCATATGTGTGAAGTTCAGCCCATCCGAGGAGGTCGCAAGCATCAGCCGCTGTCCCTTGGCCCCAGCAGAGAGATCGACATAGAAAAGCCCGTATGTTGCGTTTTCGAGAAGTGCCACCGTGGGATCTGTCGCTGATTCAATGCGATTCCCCTCATCACTGGTCCAGGTCTTTCCGTCATCAACAGAGACTGCACTCCTGATAGCCCCATCAGAGACAGCGTAATACATCCTGAGCTTTCCATCAGTCATACGGAGCCCAGAAGGTATCGAAAACTGTCCTTTCATATCCTGATCAGGAATCTGAGAAAGGGTCACTTTTCCTTCAGAAGTGAACCTGACCCCATCTTTTGAACGGGCACTATACAGAGACGGACCGTTTTGATCATTGATCCCATAGATCATCCGATATCCACCGTCAGAGGTCGTGAACACCCACGGGCTCGAGAACGGGGATGAAGCACTGCCTTCATCAGCTGGGAGCAGACATCCGTCAGGGAACTCATGCCACTCAGATCCATCAGAAGATCCTGCACACCGTACACCTTCACCCATCCCTGAGTAATATGCCATAAGGTTCCCATCAGGGAGTGTGGCTACCGTGATAGAAGAGCCAAGCAGGCCGGTCATTTCAGGGGTCCCCACACAGTCACGAATCCTGATCATTCCTGGCACATATTTCTGGGATGATGAGCCGAAGGTGAAGAGGATCTGATCAGATCCATTCACCGGGAAGGTCAGGTTCCTGGTCTGGGCCTGATGACCGGTCACCGTTGCAGCAATCTGGTGTTCCCCAGGCTGTACATCCGTGAGGTTCTGAGGAGCACTGCCAATATAATCTCCATCCAGAAAAATTGCTACCCCCGGCAGATCAGCATCCACCCTGACAGAACCCAGAGCCCCGGCAGGGAGCAGGAGCAGTAGAAGGGTAATGAACAGGAGGACCATCAGACGGGGATATTTCATATCATGGGATCAGCATGCATTGAATAAGTATTTTCGTGTAATCCGGAGCAGAGAAAGCAGCATTATGCAGGGAAACAGGATAGCACGCAGGGTAACTCTGCTTCCACACCGGAAGGGGATGTCGGAGGAAGGGAAAAATCTGCATATGACAGACAATCACAAGTGCTGAATCTTATGGAAAAAAGAAGTAATCCGTTTGAAATTACAGGAATCAGACTACCTTTTCGATGCGGTTCATAGCCTCGGCAAGCGTATCCATCGAGGCTGCGTAACTGAGCCTGATCCACCCGGGGGTATTGAATGCAACTCCAGGTGTCACGGCAACATGAGCCTCTTCAAGCCAGCGGCTTGCAATGGCAGCATCGTCGCCATCGACTTTGAGATAGGCATAAAAGGCACCATCTGCCGGTGCGTACCCAAGACCCATGTCCATCAGCCGGTTCAGAACGAACTCACGGCGACGCTCGAACTCGCTCCTCATCTCGCTGATACATTGCTGGGGTCCTTTCAGGGCAGCAACGCCGCCGTACATCGCAAAGGTTGTGGGATGGCTGATCGTATGCTGCTGCACTTTGTTCATGTACCCGAGGATCTCTTTCGGAGCAACTGCATACCCAAGCCTCCAGCCGGTCATTGCATATGCCTTGGAGAATCCATTGATGGTTATCGTCCGCTCTGCCATCCCGGGAAACATCGCGAGTGAGAAGTGAATCTGTCCGTACACCAGTTTCTCATAGATCTCATCAGACAAGGCGATCAGATCATGATCCTGGCAGATGTCAGAGACCAGCCTGAGAGACTCCCGGTTCAGTACTGACCCTGACGGATTTGACGGACTATTGACGATGATCATCCGGGTCTTGTCGTTAATACTCTCAAGCAGGGAGTCCTCAACCTGAAAGGTCTTCTTATGAAGGGGATGATGGACCGGGGTCCCACCCGCGATCTGAATGCAGGGCTCGTAACTCACCCAGGATGGATCAAGGATGATGGCCTCGTCACCAGGGTTCAGAACAGCTTCACACGCCTCATAGATTGCATCCTTTGCACCACAGGTAACGATCACCTGGTCGCTTGTACACGTGAACCCATTTTCAGCCTCTATCTTCTCGGATATTGCTGATAAAAGAGATGGAATGCCCTTACCAGGTGCATAGTGGGTCTCTCCCCGGTTGAGGGCATCGACACATGCAGCAGTAATGTGGGCAGGTGTTGGAAAGTCAGGCTCCCCGATAGAGAGGCTGATAACATCAATCCCCGATGCCTGCATCCTGCGAGCCTTGTCAGTGATCTCGATCGTCGCTGACGGGGCAATTGCTGAAAGTTTAGACGAGAGTGATCTCATGCCAATCGCTGAACAAGCTTTATGGCTGATTCAACAGCCCGCTTACCATAATCTACCCGGTCATTTGCCTCAAGCCTGGTCATACCCGGACCAGAGATTCCGAGAGTTACCGGCTTTTCAAACTCAAGTGAGAGATCGATGATCTTCCGTGCTGCATGTTGAACCACGATCTCGTCATGCTCTGTTGATCCCTCGATCACACATCCAATCGTGACCACAGCATCCACATTCTTCTGTTTGAGCATCTTCTTGATCGCTAGAGGCATGTCGTATGCCCCTGGTACGTAGAACCGCTCGACAACCTCGGCGCCAAGGAATTTTGCATGCTCCTCTGCCTCGATCTCCATCATATAGGTGATGTCACGGTTGAATTCCGCAACCACAAATCCAAGTTTTATTGCCATTATTATATCCCCAGATTACTGACGTGCTGCACCTGCGTCAGAGAAACCCTGCCTCTGGCCTGAACCAGCCTCCCGCTCAAGGGTTCCCGGCCGCATGAGTTTTATCACATTTACTGCGTGTTCTCTGGCACGCTGCTCGGCAAGCCACGCAAGCTCAGAATCATCTGCGGCCTCATCCTCATGGACAAAGACCTCAATGATGTGGCGGCTCGTCATCAGCTGACACTGGATCAGCCCGGTTGAGGCCTCATGGGCACACATCCGGTCCTTCTCCTTCCCGCCAGGCATGCCGAGTGCCATGCAGATATCACACCTGTACTCTTCGAAGAGCTTTTTACAGGCTACCGGGAGATCCTTCACTCCCGGTACAGTGTATCGTTCTATGACGACACTGCCGTGTTTTTTGAGTTCATCGATCGCGAACTTGCCCATATTTACCCTTGCAAATGTGGTGTCCGCGATGCCGACTCTCATCCCAGAACCTCAGCCGCAGCCATGACACCTGAAGATGCCGGTTTGTGCCCGGACTTCTGGAGAGCATACTCAGTGGCTGCCAGGGTTGCAAGGAGTTCAGGAGCAGAGACACAGCCCATGTGCCCGATCCTGAAGATCACATCCTTGAGATGATCCTGACCACCTGCGATCTGGATTCCGAGTTTCTTGACATGGCCTCTGAAGTCCTTGTCGTTTGATCCCTTCGGGATCCGTGCAGCAGTGACCGTGTTTGAGTACTGGTGGACTGAGTCGGTCTTCGGGAACATCTCGAGTCCCCAGGCAGAGACCGCTGCACGGACCGCCTTTGCCATCCGGTGGTGCCTTGCGATCCGCTTCTCGATCCCTTCCTCCTCGATGATAAGGCATGCTTCGCGAAGGGCAAGGAAGACCGGAACAGCAGGGGTATATGGGGTCTCCATTGGAGATTTTGCAGCATTCTTCCGATATGCCGGTAGGTCAAGATAATATGGCGGGTTCTTCACAGCCTTTTCCCAGGCACGTGACGAGACTGAGACTGCTGCAAGGCCTGCAGGAGCGGCAAGGCATTTTTGTGAGCCAACGATCGCTACATCGACTCCCCACTCATCAGCCTTCACGGTATCTCCGCCGATGGAGGTGACTCCATCCATGATGAAGAGGGCGTCGTGCTTGCGGCAGATCTTCCCGACTTCTGCACCCGGGTTGAGGATACCGGCAGAGGTTTCGTTGTGAACCATGGTCACGACCTCACACCCGTTCTCGAGTGCTTCCTTCAAGGCTTCAAGGTTCAGAGGAGTCCCCCACTCAGACTCGATCGGCACGGTCTCACCATACCGTTCACCAATCTTCCAGAGCCGCTCACCAAATTTTCCGTTGATGAGATGAGCCATCTTTCTGCCCTTTCCGAAGTTGGAGACTGCCGCCTCCATCCCTGCAGTTCCTGATCCTGATATGACCACGAGATCGTTATCTGTCCCAAAGCATGTCTTGAGCACACGGACGATATCAGTATAGGCACCGCCAAATTCGGCACCCCGGTGGTTGATAGCCTGCCTTGCCATCGCGAACCGCACCCGTTCAGGGAGTGGCACCGGACCTGGCAGCATCAGGAGAGTCTCATCTTCCATACAATTCAGGTATACTTATACCACTACTGCCTGATTATATCTTGGAAGATTATGGTTGATGTGAGCATCATCTGCGGTTCTGCCTCTGATGAAGAGGTAGCAGAGAAAGCCTGGACAGTTCTGAAAGAGAAGGGTATATCGTATGACTACCAGGTCATATCAGCCCACCGAAACCCTGATCGGCTTGATGAGTATGTTGCAGGATCGGATGCAAAGGTGTACATCTGCATTGCCGGACTCTCTGCAGCACTTCCCGGAGTCGTAGCCTCAAAGACAGAAAAACCGGTTATCGGTGTTCCGGTATCAGGAAAACTGATGGGTGGACTTGATGCACTCCTCTCGATTGTGCAGATGCCCAAGGGTGTACCGGTCGCCTGTGTCGGGGTTGACAACGGGCAGAATGCCGCTCATCTTGCAATACGAATCCTGAATCTGTGCAGATGAATTATTCACAATATTGCCTGATACAACTGCTTGTGCAGAGAGGATCTGATGCAGGAATCTTCATATCCGGAAAGGGAGAGGTCATATCAGATCCATGTGCCTGCGGACCGTCACCCTGTATGGCGAATCACCTGGCGAGATCCTCTCAGCGATATCAGAGTCAACTCTCCAAAACCCCACATTAGGTATCCTCTTCTCTTCAGTCACCCTGGGCATCGAAGATCTTGCATCCAGGCTCATAGCACTCCCTTTTCCCGTCATCGGGTGCTCAACTGCAGGTGAGATCCTCCCTGGACGGGGAGAGTCACCGATGTCAGAGCTCTCTGCTGTCGGGTGTCTTCTCGACCCTGACCCTGCTGTCTTCAGAGTACAAATTTTTGAGCGGGATGATCTCACTTCATTCGATCTAGGAAGATCCATCGGGAAGTACGGTGAGGATCAGTTCAAAAATCCGGTCTTCTTCATCTTCATCAGCGGTCTGGAAATGGACGGAGAGGAGATTCTCAGAGGGATCAGCGAGTCTTTGGCCGGGTCTGCAAAAATATACGGGGGGAAAGCAGGTGATGACGGCAGATACGAGGAGACCTTTGTATTTACGAACGGTGTCTGCTCTTCGGACGGGGTGGCAGCTCTTATCCTCGAAGGTACTGCGTTTGAGATACACAGCCTGGTAACAAGTGGCTGGCGGGGAGTAGGAATGGAGAAGATTGTTACGAGCTCAGAAGGAAATGCAGTATACTCCATCAACAACCAGCCGGCCATTGATTTCTATCTGCAGTACCTGGGTATCAGGGAGGAGGATATTCCTCGTCTGACAGCATCATTCCCTTTGATAGTTAAAAGAAAGGAAGGATCTGAATGTATCAGAACACCGGTTGGAATAGATCGATCTTCCAATGCACTCATCTTCGGGGGGAGTGTTCCCCAGGGATCGGTTGTCAGACTTGCCTCATCGCCAGGTCGGGAGACTATTCGAAATAGTATACGCGATATAGCCCGGTTTTACAAAGAGATCCAGAGTGCTCATCTGCTCCTCCTCTTCTCCTGTATGGCACGACACAACGCAACCGGTACACATGTAGCCGACGAGATCAATGCGGCATATCAGGCAGGAACTGCACCGCTCGTCGGATTCTTCAGCTACGGTGAGATCGGCATGAATGAACACGAGACGTGCGAGTTCCATAACGAGACATTCTCACTGGTCACAATAAGACAGAGACGGCGATTATGAAGAGTCTCGAGAGAATTGAGCAGTTAATCGGTGAAATCTCACCTGATCTCCCTGAAGAGACAGGCAAGGAACTGCTCAGGCTTTGCAGACGTGCGAAAACGGAAGAGCAGCATCTTTCTCTCAAGTTTGAACAGGCAGTACAGGAGAAGGAAGTCCTTCATTCACTTCTCCAGAAGGCATCAGACGAGTTGATCGAACGGTACCGGACGATCTTTGAACACTCAGGAGTCCCGATGGTTATCCTCACTGATCATGGAGTAATCATCAGGGCAAACTCTCATTTCACAACTCTTTTTGGTATTCAGGATCCTGCAGCCGTGGTAGAAGTCGGGTTCTTTGATCTTCTGGTTGAACCAGAACGCGGGACTGTTCTTGTGTGTTTCCACGCCCGGAGCCCGGAGAAACCATGCCGTTGTGAGATCACCCTTCCTGACAAAGATGGGAACCCAAGATTTTTTTCAGTGAGTATAGGAGTACTCCCTGACGGAGATGAGTCGATCGTCTCCATCCATGATATCACAGAACTGAAGAGGCAGCGGGTCGAACTTACAGCCCATAAGGACCGACTGGAAACCCTGCTCACCCTCTACCAGATGACCGAAGTTCCTGAGAATGCAATAACATCGTATACGATCCAGAAAGGAACGATCCTGACTTCAAGCAGCCTCGGATTCATCTGTTTTGTAAATGAAGAAGCTGATCAGGTAACCATAGAGGCCTTGTGGTCAGCAGAGGAGGGGTCGAACAGGAAGACACCCGCCATCAGGCAGATGGCACTCCCGACTGATGATATTCCTGTCCTTGCAGATATCATCAGAAGTAAAAAGCCTGCTATTTTTACGACCTTCTCGGAATCTAATAAACTTATCAGACGGTTGTTAGTGGTGGATCAGGATATCCATCGTGTTTTGCTCATCCCCGTCATCGAACAGGAACGGGTTGTGGCCATCGCCGGTGTTGCAGACAAACCATCACCATACGATGATTCCGATCAGCTCCAACTCACGGTTCTCATGGCTGGGATGTGGCGTCTCATCATCAGGAACCGCCAGGAAGAGGCATTAAAGACAGTAAATAAAAAACTGAGTCTTCTCTCGACACTCACCCGCCATGACATTCTCAACCTGATCACTGCTTTGACAGGGTATATGGAGATCTCAGAGGACATGACCGAAGACAGCGAACTACTCGTGCTGATGAAAAAAGAGCTCTCACTTATCAGGTCTATCGGTGAGATCATTTCATTCACCAGCGACTATGAACTGGTCGGCCTGAAGACACCAGTCTGGCAGGAGATTGGCACGGTCTTTGCCGGGGTTTCTTCAGATCTTGAAAAGGAAGGGATCAGAGTAAGCTCATCAGTTGATGGAATCTGGATCTATGCTGATCCGCTTCTTGCAAGGGTTTTTGCCAACTTCATTGATAATTCACTCAGACATGGGCACAATATTACCTCCATCTCCCTCTCATTCGAACGAGCAGGAGATGATCTTACCCTGATCTACACAGACGACGGTAAAGGAGTTGCAACTGACGAGAAGGAGAAGATCTTTTTGAGAGGGTATGGCAGGCACACAGGGCTCGGGCTCTTTCTTATCAGAGAGATATTCGCGATCACCAGGATAGTAATCAGAGAGACAGGGATCCCGGGAGAAGGAGTTCGATTTGAGATGAAAATTCCACGAGGTAGTTACAGGCAGCTTGGAATTGCTGATCACCACGGGAACTACCATGTTCAGGAGAGAGGGAAATTATGATAAAAATTCTGCTCGTCGATGACCAGGAAGAACTCCTCGACATTACACGATTATTCCTTGAGAAGGGAGGAGACATCACTGTCGATACAGCATTGTCAGCACAGGAGGCACTGACAATGCTCAGCCAGAAAAAGTATGATGCAATTGTCTCAGATTACGAGATGCCATCGATGGACGGGATCGAGTTTTTAAAGACAATAAAGCATGATGGGATTGAGAAGCCATTCATCATATTTACCGGGAGGAGCAGGGAGGAGATCGTCATCGAAGCACTGAACTCTGGAGCTGACTTCTACCTTCAGAAAGGGACAGATCCCAAGGTGCAGTTTGCAGAACTCAAAAATATGATCCAACAGGCAGTTCTTCGCAAACGAATTGAGGAAGCCCTTCTGCAGTCTGAGACCAATTACCGGACCCTCGTTGAATGTACTGAGGACTCCATCTACATGGTGGATCGCAAAGGCCGGTATCTCTTCATGAACTCCCATCATAAGAAAAGGCTGGGAATTACTAATTCACGAGACAGCGGACTCAGTTACTCCGATCTTCACTCATCCGAGGAGTCAGAACGGTTTATTGCTCTTGTCCGTGAGGTTATCAAAACCAGCAGACCCTTGCAGGATGAGTACCAGCGGGATGGCAGATGGTTCGTGAGAACCATGAGTCCGGTGAAGAATGCAATCGTTGAACTCACGATTGCAGTAACTGTGGTCTCAACCGAGATTACCAGGACCAAACACCTTGAACAGGCCCTTTCAAATCTCGAAGCCCAGTACCAGATCCTTGTTGAGTCTACTCAGGACTCTATCTACTCAGTTGACAGGGAATGTCGGTACATATTCATGAACTCACACCACAAAACCCGTCTTGGAATTACCGGCGAGGATTACCGGGCCAGGCGTTATCATGATTACCACTCACCAGATGCATCAGACCGGTTTTTACAGAGAATTAAACAGGTATGTGACGGGAAGAAGTCATTGCGGGAGCAGTACAACATCGATGACCGATCATTTGTTAGAACCTTCAGCCCGATTATCAACACCGTAACCGAAGAGATAACCTCGGTCGTTATAGTCTCAATCGAGATTAATGGCTAAAAAAGAAGAATATTGAGAGAATTAGTACCGGCGACGGTTTCCGCCGCCAAAGCCGCCACCGCTGCCATAGTCGTTGCGTGGCTGCATTGGGCGTGCTTCGTCAATACGGAGTGTACGGCCTTCGTAAACAGTCTGGTTCAGTGCATCCATTGCTGCCTGGGCTTCCTCGGAGGTTCCCATCTCAACAAAGGCGAATCCTTTCTGCTCGATAACCTTTACACTTGCTACTTCGCCGTACTGGGTAAATAAGTCACGAAGCTGACCTTCATTCACTGAGTATGTCAGATTCCCAACGTAGAGTCTCTTTCCTTCCATTGCTAAATCACAGATTCCTTATGTTACATCCGCGAGCTGGCCATCCTGATAAAATTCAGAATAAATCAGTGGAGTACCGAAAACAGCCTGAAAACGATTGTTCGTCAATGACGAAGAATGCTCACGAAAACTATTGTCAGGATATTCCTGCGTCTGTATTAATGCATTATCTCTACAGGTACTTATACCCATGTGGAGAATTATGCAATTTTCAATAAAAAAAGATCCTTTTTAAGGTTTTTTATTTTAGTACCGGCGTCCGGCGCCGCCACCATAGCCCCCGCGGTCAAACTCGCGGCGTGGCTGCATCGGGCGTGCTTCGTCAATACGGAGGGTGCGGCCTTCGAAAACCGTCTGATTCAGTCCATCCATTGCTGCCTGGGCTTCCTCTGAAGTTCCCATCTCAACGAATCCGAATCCTTTCTGCTCGATTACCTTGGCGCTTACCACATCACCATACTTGGAGAATAATTCCCTGAGCTGGGCTTCATTAACGGAGTACGTCAGGTTTCCGACGTAGAGTCTCTTTCCTTCCATAGCAAATCACGTAACTAATTTACATACGCAGATAGCGGCCACAGATCAGGGATCTAAATGATGCCCACGGACTGACAAACATAGCTTTTACAGAAACAACCCACCCTGTGGTGGATAGTACTTTAAACGACTATATCACCGGACTACCGTACGTCTGCAGAAAATAATTGGAATCATCTGTTAAAAAACCTTTCTCACCTTGCAGGAGCCCGGAAATCTTTCAGTTCTGGCTTCGGTTTCACCCCAGGATGTCCCTGACCATCTTTACAGCACACAGGTCCCCACACATTGAACAGGTCTCACGGTTTCCATCCCTATCATGGATCTCTCTGGCACGTTCAGGAAAGAGAGAGTGAGAAAATTGCCGTTCCCAGTCAAGGTCACGACGTGCATGCCCCATCTGCACCTCCCTATCATATGCTGAAGAATTCCCCTGGGCAAGATCACCCACATGGGCTGCAAGAACAGAGGCCCTTGTTCCTTCTATGATATCAGTTGTCCTTGGAAGTGCAAGATGTTCACTCGGCGAGACCATGCAGAGAAAGTTTGCTCCGTTCTGGCATGCAATCGCTCCACCGATGGCCCCGGTGATATGATCATACCCGGCTGCGATGTCGGTTACCAGTGGCCCAAGGAGATAAAGAGGAGCCATGCCGGTAAGTTCCTTGATCATCCTGACATTATATCCGATCTGATCGATCGGCATATGGCCCGGCCCTTCGATCATCCGCTGAACTCCTCTCTCATGGGCCTGTCTTGCAAGTCTGCCAAGATTCAGGTACTCGACCGTTTTGGCCTCTCGTGTTGCATCCTCATGGCAGCCCGGCCGCATCCCATCTCCGAGGCTGATAACCACATCGAATTCAGCAAGGATCTCAAGGAGATATTCATATTCTGCCCAGAGGGGATTCTCCTCATCCCGGCAGATCATCATCGCGGTATGAAACGAACCTCCCCTGGAGACCACACCCATAGTCCTGGGATCCTGACGGAGGCTCTGCACAACCTCCCGGTTGACACCACAGTGGAGGGTGAGAAAATCCACACCCTGCTCGCAGTGTTCGCGAATGACCTTAAAGAGCAGATCAGCATCAAGATCTGCCACGTTTCCCGCCCGCCTGACAGCCTCGTAGATCGGGACTGTTCCAATCGGCACCGGGAAGGAGAGGATCATACTGCGAATTTTTGGAAGGTCTCCACCAGTAGAGAGATCCATCAGGCAGTCGGCACCGGCAGAGATCGCAGCTGCTGCCTTCTCCTGTTCCATGCCAACATCGCAGAGATCCTGTGAGGTTCCCACATTGACATTAACCTTGACTCTACATCCCTCACCGATTGCGCAGACAGGATGTTTCCGTCCCGGGTTTGCCGGTATCACCACCCTTCCGGAGCGAATCTGCCGCTCCAGCCGATCAGGCTCCATCTGTTCGGTTTTCGCGGCCTGTTTCAGCAGATCAGGATCAACCCTGTACTCCCGGGGAGTCACCATATCATACTTTTTGCCTTGAGGGAATATCATAAGTCACATGACCATCAAGCTCATCCCGGGCAGAGGGATGTATGCCAATGCCTATCTCGCACAGGGAACCGTTCTTGTGGATGCCGGGGTTACCCCGATGGCAGTTGAGGCACACCGGGAATCAATCAGATATATCGTGCTCACCCACTGCCACTTTGATCATATCGCATACCTCGGTCCCCTGGTAAAAATGACCGGAGCAAAAGTCTGCATACATAAGGCTGATGCAGG
>CAZVAS010000002.1:21131-37474 GCA_964625165.1 uncultured Methanospirillum sp.
AACGGCCTGTATCCGGGACACGGCCTCCCTGCTCTCGAGCATGGGGAGCGTCATATCAAAGCAGCCCAGGCTCTTATGAGATCCGGATACATCTGATCGATGGAGCCCGGGATCTATATCCTCCTCCTCCGTGGGGAAGGAACAATCAAAGTCGGATCGCTCGGGACCATCACATTCTCGTCCGGGTATTACGGATACGTGGGATCAGCTCTCGGGCCAGGTGGACTGGCCAGGGTATCCAGACATATAAGAGTGGCCACTGGCGGAGGCATTAGGCCAAGATGGCACATCGACTACCTGCTCATGTCTTCAGAGTTCAGATTGATGCGGGTGTACTGCGCCTTGAGCGGTGAGAGACTCGAATGCCCGCTTGCGCAGGCTATCGCCCTCCCCTATATCCCAAATTTCGGATCGTCGGACTGCAGATGCAACGGGCATCTATTCTTCTCTCCTCATGACCCTGGCAGTGAATTTTTGGCTGCTTTTGAGTCAGTGGGTCTTCATCCGCAAGTCAGGCACCTGTAATAGACCTTCCCGGATGGCAGGAAAGACTTTGGGAATGTATAATATTTGTGCGATCAGAATACCTCACACGGGAGGATCTGCACCGGATTGCTCCGGTGAGGAGAACTGTAATGATCAAGGTTGCAATCAACGGGTATGGAACCATCGGCAAGCGAGTTGCTGATGCAGCAGCAGCGCAGAAGGATATGGAGATCATCGGAGTCTCCAAGACAAGACCGACAGCAGAAGCCCTTGTAGCAGTTAAAAAGGGATATCCTGTTTACATCGCTGATATCAGCAAGAAAGCGGCCTTCGAGAAGGCAGGCATTCCAGTAGCGGGAACAATAGAAGAGATGGTCCAGAAGGCCGATGTAATTGTTGACGGAACACCCGGAGGAGTCGGTGAGTCAAACAAGGCCCTCTATGAAAAATATAACAAGAAGGCGATCTGGCAGGGCGGAGAGGAGCATGACCTCGCCGGCTTCTCCTTCAATGCCCATGCAAACTACAAGGATGCCATCGGGAGGCAGTTTGTCAGGGTCGTATCATGCAACACAACCGGACTGTGCCGGGTTATCAAGGCACTCGATGACAAGATCGGGGTTGCCAAGGTCAAGGCAGTTATGGTCCGCAGAGGTGCTGATCCCCATGTTGTCAAGAAAGGGCCTATCGATGCAGTAGTACTCGACCCACCAACCATCCCAAGTCACCACGGTCCTGATGTCAATACTGTTCTGCCTCATATCGATATCGTAACCATGGCCATGATCGTGCCAACCACCCAGATGCACATGCATGCGATCCAGATGGAACTCAAAAAAGAGACCACCAGGGATGAAGTGCTCGCCATTATGAAGGCACATTCACGGATCGGACTTGTTCAGGGTACGACCGGGATCAAGAGCACTGCAGAACTCAAGGAGTACGTCATGGACCTCGGAAGACCACGTTCAGACCTCTGGGAGAACGGAGTCTTTGAGGCATCAGTCGCGGTTGTTGGAAAAGACCTCTACTTCTTCCAGGCAATTCACCAGGAGGCCGACGTTGTCATTGAGAACGTGGATGCGATCAGAGCCATGGCCGGCGATGTCAAGGATCCCGAGGTTTCGATAAAGATGACGAACGAATCCCTTGGATTTGTCGCTATCTGACCGGGCCACCCAATCATTAACTCTTTTCAGTGCTAATTTGTGTGAATGGATCCCTACTCTCTCGCGGTGCGAAACACGGTCGAGGTCGTCACGGAGGAAGAACTACGTGGCCTGCTTGCAAAGCCAGGCAGAAAGGTCTATGCCGGTTACGAACCGAGCGGTGAGATCCACCTCGGCCATCTCGTCACGATCAACAAACTGATCGATCTCAGGGATGCCGGCTTTGAGGTGATCGTCCTTCTCGCAGATCTTCACGCCTTCCTTAACCGGAAGGGCACGATGGAAGATGTCGCAAGGCTTGCAGCCTACAACAGAAAATGCTTTGAGGGGCTCGGGCTCACCAATGTCACCTACGTACTTGGCTCAGACATCCAGCTGAGCCGTGAATATCAACTCCTTGTCCACGAACTCGCCCAGCAGATTACCCTGAATCGGGCAACACGGAGTATGGACGAGGTTGGCAGGCAGATGGACAACCCGACCGTCTCACAGATGGTGTACCCGATCATGCAGATGGCAGATATCGCCATCCTTGGTGTTGATGCAGCAGTCGGCGGGATAGATCAGAGGAAGATCCATATGCTGGCACGAGAGTACCTTCCAGGCAAAGGATATCCGTCACCGGTCTGTCTCCATGTTCCTATCCTGAACGGACTCGATGGAAAGAAGATGTCCTCTTCACAGGGAAATTACATCTCTGTCGCAGATACCGAGGATGACATCAGGAAGAAGATGAAGAAGGCGTTCTGTCCGCCAGAGATCGAAGAGAACCCGGTTCTTCAGGTGCTCAGACATCATGTATTCCCAAGGACGGGATCCCTCACCATCGTGAGGCCTGAAAAGTTCGGAGGAGACCGGACCTTCACCTCGTATGAAGAGACCGAGCAGGCGTATGCAGCCGGTGAGATTCATCCTGCAGATCTGAAGGGTGCCACCACAGAGGCATTGATTCAGATCCTGGCACCGGTACGAAAATATCTGGAAGGCTAACCATTCAGGAGGGGATAAGCATCGAACGCGACCGCCATGATCTCCATAAGTATGACAAACGTGTTGATGCAACCCGAATGAGGATCAAGGATCTTGATCAGCTCAAGGTCAGGGAGGATGTCTTCGACGACATCACCCTTCTAGCCTTATACAAGATGGTGAACAAGGGCTGGATATCAGCAATCGGAGGTTCCATATCAACCGGAAAGGAAGCGAACGTCTTCCTTGCCGACCGGAAAGAAGACCGGGTGGCCATCAAGATCTACATGACCCGGACAGCCAACTTCCAGAAGATGCAGACCTACATCGCCGGAGATCGGCGGTTCTTAAATATCGGCAAAACGAGACGGGATATTGTTTTTGCCTGGACACGAAAGGAGTTCTCTAATCTGAAGAGGGCTCTTGAAGCCGGGCTTGCTGTCCCAAAACCGCTCGTCTTTGATCGGAATATCCTGGTCATGGAGTTTCTCGGAGAGGGCGAGATTCCTTACCCCCAACTCAGGGTTGCAAAAATTATGGACCCGGCAGAGGTGTATGCCAGCCTGATCGAATCACTCAGGATTCTCTGGCAGACAGCAAAACTGGTCCACGGGGATCTCTCTGAGTATAATATTCTCTATGGTGGTGGAAAGGCATGGCTGATCGACATGGGCCAGGCGGTCACACCCGATCATCCTCATTCCATCATTTTTTTGAGGAGGGATCTGGAGCAACTCAACCGGTTCTTCAACCCTCTCTGTGATACAATGATACTGATTGATGCGATGCGGCAGATCACCGGTATACCGCATCTGCCCGAGAATGCAGGAACTGAACTGAGTGAGGCATAATATGCAGCAGGAGACACGAATTACCAAAGAACGGATCGGCGTCCTTATCGGAAAGAAAGGGATGACAAAGCGGGAGATCGAGGAGAAGACCAAAACAACCATTCTTGTTGACAGCGAGGAAGGACTTGTCTCTATCGAAGGAGAGGAGGCTGACGGATTTCTCAGGGCTGTTGAGGTTGTTAAGGCAATAGCGAGAGGTTTCTCACCTGAGCGTGCCTTTACCCTCTTCGAGGATGAAGATCTCTACCTTGAACTGATAGAGCTCTCCGATATCGCCGACACTCCGGCTAAACTTGAGCGTATCAGGGGAAGGATCATCGGGCGGGATGGAAAATCCAGATCACAGATCGAGGACCTGACCAATACTGAGATCTCAGTGTACGGAAAGACCGTGGCGATGATCGGGATGATCGAGCAGGTCAAGGTTGCACGGGAAGCGATAGAGATGCTGATCAACGGTGTTTCACATGAGAGTGTGTACGCGTTCCTCGACCGGAAGAAGCGTGAACTGAAACAGGACATGCTGAATTACTACTACTGATCCTGATGCCCGGAATCCTCCCCGAAGATCTCCGGACCTGCAGAAAAGATATGATTCATCCTCTTTTTGTTTCATCTATCAGCACACCCTGCGGGAGACCATCTGAGCCATGGAGATAGCGGCTCTTCCCCTGCCTCAAACTCTGATCGAGAGCTGCACCAGAAAAGGAATAACTGAGCTCTATCCTCCCCAGGCAGCCTGTGTCGACGCCGGACTGCTTGAGGGCAAAAATCTCCTTATCTCGATCCCGACTGCCAGCGGTAAGACCCTACTGGCTGAGATGGCTATGGCATCTCAGATAACAAGGGGTGGAAAATGCCTCTACATCGTACCGCTCAGGGCACTTGCTTCAGAAAAATTCGAGGAGTTTAAAGCTCACGGATCAAAGGTCGGGGTCGCGACCGGCGATTTTGATCGCACCGATAACCAGCTTGGATCGAATGACATCATCGTGGCGACGAGTGAGAAGGTAGACTCTCTTCTTCGCAACCGGACCAGGTGGCTCGCTGAGGTCACACTCATGGTCCTTGACGAGATTCACCTGATCGGCTCTGAACACCGGGGTGCAACACTGGAGATGGTGATCACCAAGATGCGGTACGCTAATCCGCATATGCAGGTTATCGGCCTCTCGGCAACCATTGGAAACCCGAAAGTACTGGCATCCTGGCTTGATGCAACCCTGATTTCGAGTTCCTGGAGGCCGGTTGACCTCAGGCAGGGGGTGTATTATAATGGAACAATCCAGTTCGGAGGGAAAACTGAGCAACGTACAGTAAGAGCAGCGACCAAGCACGATGATCTGAACCTCTGCCTTGATACAATTGAAGAGGGAGGTCAGTGTCTCGTCTTTGTCTCTTCCCGGAGGAACGCGGAAGCATTTGCTAAACGTGCTGCATCTGCGATAAAGGCAGGAACTCCTGACTCCAAAGCGCTCGCCGATCGGATCAGGCAGGTCAGGGATGCCGATCAGCCCAACCTCCTGGCTGAATGTGTTGAACGGGGAGCGGCCTTCCATCATGCAGGGCTCAAACGTGAAGAGAGACTCATCATCGAGGAGGGATTCAGAAAGGGGTACCTGGAAGTCATATCTGCAACCCCAACCCTCGCAGCCGGTCTGAACCTGCCTGCCCGAAGGGTTGTGATCAGGGATTATATGCGATTCACGTCAGGTCTTGGCATGATTCCAATCCCGGTGATGGAGTACCACCAGATGGCAGGACGGGCCGGTCGCCCACACCTCGATCCCTATGGCGAAGCGGTGATGATCGCTAAGGACAAGCCGACGGTTGAGAAACTGATCGAGTTCTTCATCGATGCCGGAGCCGAGGAGATCGACTCCCAGTGTGCTGACGAAGATGCACTCTGTGCCCATACCCTTTCCCTGATTGCGACCGGGTTTGCCAGGGATACTCAGGCCCTGACAGACTTTATGGAGCGTACGTTCTATGCAAGTCAGCACCCTCATTCACGTTCCATGGGACGGATCGTCACTGAGGCAACACGATTCCTGGTCACTGCAGGGATGATCACAGACGAAGAGGGCCAGCTCTCTGCAACAAAGCTCGGAAGCCTTGTTTCAGTGTTATACCTTGATCCCCATGGGGCAAGGAGTATCCTTGATTCACTCCAGAAGGCAGAGCAGGTGACAGATATCGGGATCCTTCACCTGATCTGCACAAGTCCTGACATGCCGAGGCTGTACCTGAAGTCGGCAGATACTGCATTGCTCAAATCATTCCTGTACAAAAATGGGGAAGACCTTATGGTTCCACTCCCGTATGAGTCAGAGGAAGAGGAGATCTGGCTTGCTGCCCTGAAAACGGCTCTTGTCCTCTCAGACTGGGCAGATGAAGTCTCTGAAGAGAAGATGGAGGAGCGATACAGTATCGGAGCCGGTGATATCTACAATGTGGTTGATTCAGCCAAGTGGCTGCTCCATGCCGCAGACAGACTTGTGGGAATGGAGGTGCCAGCATTCAGAAAAGAGATCAGCCACATTGGAACCAGGGTACAGTACGGGGTGAAGGAGGAACTGCTTCCCCTTGTTCACCTTCGTAATATTGGAAGGGTACGTGCCCGTAGGCTCTACAACTCCGGATTCACAACAAAAGAAAAACTAAGACAGGCTGGTCTCCCTGTGCTTACCCGTATGCTCGGACAAAACCTTGCCAGACAGATCCTTACAGATGTTGGAGCTCCTGTTGGAGAACCGAAAGGACACAATGGGTTTGATGAAAAATCAGATTCTCAAGGCATATATGATCCTGAAGAATTGACAGATCTCCCGACCATCGGAGCGAAATTAGCAGCAAAGATGAAAGAGTCTGGAATAAATTCTGTGAATGATATTCTCACAACTGATCATGAGATTCTGGCTACAATCATTGGTTCCAGGCGGGCAGAGACTGTTCTAGAGTTTCTTTCAGGGCGATCAAAGTCAAGAAAAGATGTAGTAGAGGATTCAACTTCTTCTGATCTGCAGAATGGGACCAATGATCGTGAAAAAGGAAAAAAAACAGGCCAACAATCATTCAGTGATTTTCTTTAAGGACGATACATGATCAAAGCGCCAGAATGTGTTTCTATTCAGGTTGAAATCCACCAGGTACGATTTCATGTGGAAGATAATCAAAGATTTCTTCAGACACTCCGTAGTCTTGGTAAAGAAGATCAATGCACGTTCATCTGTTTTAACCGGAATTCAGTAGTTGGAAAAAAACATGTTGAGATAGCAGTCAGGTTTGCACTTCGATCTTTCAACTCAAAGTCACCAATATCCCGGAGTATCGAGGTTGAAGCCCTCCTTTATGCAGCTGGGACAAGGCAGACGGGACTGATTGGATCATTCGGGATACAACCAGGTGAAAATGATTGTTACCTGTGTATACTTCCTCCTGTTGAGAGAGAGAAAACCAATCTCTGCGAGTTAATGAAATTTGTAGATGAGGAAAATTGGGAAGATCTACCACAGAAAAAGATCCAACATCTTCAGAGATTGTTTGGGATTACTGATGCTGAGATTCATGTAACTGGTATTGAGAGGATTTCTGATCTTATTCTTGAGCGGGTAGCTCTTCTTACCATCAACCGGTGATCGGGTCGCTACTCTGTTCAGAATTTAGTTTGATCAGAAATGATTATTTTGTTCACTTATTTACATGCGTTAGAAGATGCTTTATCTCAGGAATGATTATTTCTCGTGTTGCAAGGGTAGCTGCGTTTGGTGATCCTGGGATACAGAAAATTACATTTGTTCCAATCGTTCCTGCAATAGCCCGGGATAGAACCATTCGGGTTCCAACCTCTTCATAGCTTTTCATCCTGAATAATTCACCAAATCCATCAAGGTGTTTTTCTAACAGGGGTTCGATGGCCTCGATGGTACAATCATCCTTTGTAATACCTGTACCCCCTGTTAGAATGATGCAATTACATGATTCAAGAGCTTTTATGACACCAGACCTGATTGCCTGAATCTGATCAGGTATTACAGCAGTGTGAGTAACGAATATCCCCTTCTCATCGAGAAGATGTTTGATAGTAACTCCACTTTTGTCTTCTTTTTCTGTTCTTGATGTTGATATTACTAATATTCCAACTGAAATTGGAATTTCCTGTACGTGTGAAGGATCCATATGTAACATAGGAAGATAGGAAAGAGATAGGTATTGGTTGAAAGTTTACTGCTTCTGGTAAACAGCCCCCACCCCTTCATTTCCACTGGAATGGAACTTTTCAGCTGGGTAGTAGAACTACACTTCAATAAATTTTCAGTACGTAACATATAAAAAAATTAGCATAAATAAGTTTGGTTTAGTACAAGAAAGAATTACAAAATTTGAAAATTATAATAAAAAATGAGATTTTTTAATGTATATTTAAAGATGAGGCAGAGTTCTCCAACTTATGATTAAAATAATTCCAGTGGAAATAAAGGGGTGGGGGTATTCTAATCACACAAACCATGTTGGATGTATTATAATCCTAAAAAATCATTTTACGGCATTATTCACTTTTAATCTGGCATTACTCGTACTTCCTATAGTATTAATCGAACATCCATCCAACCAAGATAGGAAAGATAACCAATGACGGAAGAGACAAGCGGTTCATCCGGGCTTTTTGATAAGTACCTGGCTGAGAACCGTATTTTTAAGGACCGGGAAGTTCTCAGGCATTCATACCGGCCTCATATTCTTCCTCACCGTAAACCTCAGATAGATCAGATTGCCTCAATACTTGCCCCGTCACTTCAGATGGAGACTCCATCTAATATTCTCATTTATGGGAAAACCGGGACTGGAAAAACTGCTTCTGTCAGATATGTTGGAACAGAACTGGAACAGGTCAGTGCCAGAAGGGGAACAGTCTGTCGCGTCGTTCATCTAAACTGTGAAGTAATCGATACCCAGTATCGTGTTCTCGCCCAGATAGCCAAACTCATCCTTGGAGAAGATGATTTCCCAAGTGATCGCCTGAGAACTCACATACCAATGACAGGGTGGCCAACTGATCAGGTTTATGCTGAGTTAAAGAATCAGCTCGAGTCAGTTGCAGGTGTCTTCATCATCATCCTTGATGAGATTGACAAACTTGTAAAAAAGAGTGGGGATGATACACTCTACAACCTTACCAGGATTAATACTGACCTGGATAGATCTAAAGTCTCAATAATTGGGATCTCAAACGATCTTGGATTCAAGACTTTTCTTGACCCCAGGGTCCTCTCTTCCCTCTCAGAAGAAGAACTGGTCTTTCCTCCATATAACGCAACCCAGCTCTGTGACATCCTCCAGCAGCGTGCAGCTATAGGGTTCATCGAAAATGCACTTGACGATGAGGTAATTCCTCTCTGTTCAGCCCTAGCTGCACAAGAGCATGGTGACGCCCGACGGGCTCTCGACCTACTCAGAATCTCCGGAGAACTTGCTGACAGGGAAGGGGGGCAGAAAGTCGGTGTTGAGCATGTGAAGAAAGCTCAGGCAAAGATCGAGACTGATAGCATGGTCGAGTGTATCCGAACTCTTCCAACTCAGAGTAAGATTGTTTTGTACTGTATGCTTCTGCTTCATCGTGCCGGACAAAAGATATTCATCTCAGGCGAGATCACCAGAATATATCGCGAAATTACCCCTCTCCTTGATATTGATGTCCTGACCATCCGCAGGATATCAGATCTGATGTCAGAACTCAATATGCTCGGTGTTATCAGTACCCGCCTGGTAAACCGGGGACGGCATGGAAGAACCAAAGAGATGTGGTTCGACACCAATACAGACAAGATCTGGGAGGTTATCATGGAAGAGCAGGACGGTCGTCTTGCACAGATTGATGCAGAACTTCTCGTAACCATGTTACGGTGATACTTATGGATGACAAAGACAGGACACTCCTTTCACTTCTGGAAGAAAATTGTACAACTCCGGTGCATGATCTTGCGGTCATGCTTGAATGCAGCGATGAAGAGATCATTTCACGCAAAAAGGCACTTGAAGAGGCAGGAATCATACGCAGGTACTCAGCGGTTATCAACTGGGAGGCTGTCGAGGAAGGTCTTGTCTTTGCTATTATTGAGCTGAAGGTTGCACCTGAACGTGAACATGGATATGATCAGATCGCTGAGAGGATTGCCCGTTTCTCAAATGTAAGAAATCTTCGTCTCAGGACCGGTTCTCATGATCTGGAACTTCTTGTAGCAGGGAAGACTATGCAGGAGATCGCCCGGTTTGTATCTGAACAGATTGCACCTATGGACCGGATCAGGGAGACAGCAACCCACCTCATCATGAAGACATACAAGGAGAACGGTGTTCTGTACATGGAACGGGAAGAAGGGAAACGACTTCCCTTCTCCTTTTAGGAGCTTTCGATGAGGGATTTTGTTTCTGAGCGAGCCAAAGCCATTCCCCCGTCAGGTATCAGGCGATTCTTTGATCTCGCCGGCCAGATGGAGGATGTGATCTCGCTTGGTGTTGGTGAACCGGATTACACCACCCCGTGGCATATCTGTGAGGCAGCGATCACCTCGATTGAACAAGGCCATACTTCATACACCTCGAACACCGGTCTTGAATCTCTTCGCAGAGAACTTGCCTCTTTTCTAAACAACCGGTATCAGATCTCATACAATCCGCTCTCTGAGATGATCGTTACCACCGGGGTCTCGGAAGCCCTTGATATCGCGATCAGGGCTATTATCGATCCTGGGGACGAGGCGCTTGTTGTTGATCCGATCTATGTCTCCTATGGTCCGTGCATCACCCTTGCGGGTGGTAAGCCTGTCCTCATGCCCTGCCTTGAGAAGGATCACTTCAGGCTCACCCCTGATCTGCTCATGGAGCATATCACCCCCAAGTCAAAGGTACTCATCCTGAACTTCCCGAACAACCCCTCAGGTGCGGTGATGAGGAGAGAAGATATCAAAGGTATCGCCGATGTTGCGATCGACCACGACCTTCTTATCCTCTCAGATGAGGTGTACGCTGAGCTCACCTATGAGGGAAAACACTGTGCTGTAGCATCAGTTGACGGGCTCTGGGAACGGACTGTCACCCTTTCAGGCTTCTCGAAAGCGTTTGCGATGACTGGCTGGCGCCTTGGGTACTTCTGTGCCCCGAAAGAGATCACGGCAGCAGCCCTGAAGATTCACCAGTACATCATGCTATCTGCACCGACGATGGCACAGTACGGAGCGATCGAAGCCTTGCGCCATGGACAGGAGCCGATGGAGCAGATGGTCAGGGAGTACCACATGCGTCGTAACCTCTTCGTGGACGGGCTGAACCGGATCGGTCTTCCGTGTCATCTTCCTGAAGGGGCATTCTATGCTTTCCCGTCAGTTGAGCAGACAGGCCTCTCGGATCAGGAGTTTGCAGAACGACTGATCACTGAGGCAGGGGTAGCCGTGGTTCCTGGCAGTGTATTTGGCACTGCAGGTGAGGGTCACGTACGGTGTGCCTATGCCGTCTCCCGCAACGATCTCTCTGAGGCAATCACCCGGATGGGTGAATTCATCCAGAAACTCTGACCTTTTTTCCGATCCCGTTTGTGAGTCCTGTACTGTTGATCCCTGATCAGCAGAAGGGAGGATATATGTCGTATCGTCTCTTACCTATCCTGTTGGATGAGTTGTACCATCATCGTGGGCGGCAACTTCGGTGACGAAGGGAAGGGGAAGATCGTCTCCCACGTCGCTCACAAAGATAAACCTACTATTATTTCGCGGGGTGGAGTCGGCCCTAATGCCGGACATACCGTCATGGTGGGTGAGAAGAAGTTCGGCGTGCGGATGTGTC
This sequence comes from uncultured Methanospirillum sp., assembly GCA_964625165.1. Taxonomy (GTDB): domain Archaea; phylum Halobacteriota; class Methanomicrobia; order Methanomicrobiales; family Methanospirillaceae; genus Methanospirillum. Next base: position 32,446 of record CAZVAS010000002.1, read on the forward strand.
CATCAGGATTTGTCTTCCCTGATGCCAGGCTCATGATCGGAACCGGTGTCCTCGTGGATCCCCGGGTGTTTGCCCATGAGGTCGAGGTTCTTGGTGTAAAGGACAGGATCTTTGTCGACGAGCGGTGTGCCATCATTGATACCAACCATATTGAAGAGGATAAGAGCAATGCCCACCTGTCCAAGAAGGTCGGATCAACTGGCACCGGTTGTGGCCCGGCAAACCGGGACAGGGCCATGCGGGTTGCAAAGCTCGCACGGGACCTCCCTGAACTAAAACCATATCTTACCGATGTCCCAACTGAGATCAACACAGCCCTTGACGCGGGTGAGAACGTTGTACTTGAAGGAACACAGGGCTTTGGAATCTCGCTCTACTATGGGTACTATCCATTTGTAACCTCCAAGGACACCTCGGCATCCCAGATGGCTGCAGATAACGGAGTCGGTCCGACCCGGATTGATGATGTGATCGTGGTCTTCAAGGCTTTTCCGACCCGTGTTGGAGAAGGCCCGTTCAGCACCGAGATGTCAAGCAACCAGGCCCATGATCTCGGGATCCAGGAGTTTGGAACCGTTACCGGACGTGAACGCCGTATCGGTAACTGGGACGGGAAGATGGCCAGGTATGCATCCATGATCAATGGTTGTACCCAGGTGGCCATCACCGGTGTCGATCACATCGACAGTTCCTGTTTCGGAGCTACCGAGTATTCCCAGCTCTCAAAGCCCGTAAAGGATTTCCTGAAGCAGGTTGAGGAGGACACACGCTGCCCGGTTACCCTCATATCAACAGGTCCTGAGATGAGCCAGATCATAGACCTCAGGGATGATCTCGCATGAAACGCGAACTCTATGATATCCTCTGTTGTCCGGTCTGCAAAGGAGATCTGGAACTGGTTGTGAAGGAAGAGAACGAGGTAGAGATCCTCACCGGCTCTCTCATCTGCCACGCATGCTCGGTAACATACCCAATAGAGGAGGGCATTCCCAACCTCCTCCCCCAGAATATCTGATTTTTCATGTTTCTCTCTCCGCTGGTCCTGATCCTCTCTCTGGTTGTGGATCGGGCCTGCGGGGATCCCCATTCCCGGTTTCATCCGGTTGCGATGATCGGGAGCTTCATCGCATGGTGGGGTCAGCCCTCACGGTGGAATCCTTCCCTGCAACGATTTGTAGGTGTATTCTTCTGGTTTTTAACAGTCGTCGTCTTTACAATACCATTCCTTCTCTTCTCCGAGTATGCACCATGGTTCCTGATGCTGATGGCAGGGCCCTTTCTGCTCAAGAGCTGCTTTGCCCTCAGATCGCTTGAGGAGCATGCTGCAGCGGTGGCAGCTGCAACGAGCCCTGATGCCGGGAGAGAGAAGGTACAGATGCTGGTCTCGCGTGATACCAGTACCCTCACTGATGAGCAAATCCTCTCTGCTGCGTATGAGTCGGTTGCAGAGAACCTGAATGACAGCATCATCGCCCCGCTTTTTTATTTTATGATCTTTGGCCTGCCGGGAGCAGCATGCTACCGGGCTGCAAACACCATGGATGCTATGCTCGGGTATACCGATGACCGGGTTCGCATCGGCTGGTTCCCGGCCCGCATGGATGACATCCTCTCGTTCATCCCGGCACGAATAACCGGACTATTGCTCCTCGTGTACTTCTTCTTAAGAGGGAGATCAGGTCCTGCGATCAGGATCTTCAGGCGTGATCACAGTCTCCGTCCCGGGTTCAACGGAGGAATCCCAATGTCGCTGATTGCAGGCGGAACGGGAGTGATGTTTGAGAAACCGGGAAAATACCGGATCGGCGATTCCGAACTGCCGCTCAGGTCCGCTGGCCCTGGGATTATCATGGCTGTCAGGGGAGTAACCCTGCTCTTCGCAATAGTTGCCGCAACTGCATCAGTTTTATGGAATCTTCTGCCCAATATATAAGGAATGAAACTCGAAGAGCTTCGGTACGGCACTGAACTGATCAAGCGCGGATTCGCATCCATGCAGAAGGGCGGTGTAATTATGGATGTGGTGAACGCTGAACAGGCCGGGATCGCCGAAGATGCGGGGGCGGTCGCGGTCATGGCCCTCGAACGGGTTCCGGCAGATATCAGAGCAGCAGGCGGTGTGGCCCGGATGTCAGATCCGTCTATGATCAAGGAGATCATCGAGACGGTTTCCATTCCGGTGATGGCAAAGGCCAGAATCGGCCACTTCGTTGAGGCACAGGTCCTGCAGGCACTTGGTGTCGATATGATCGACGAGTCTGAGGTCCTCACCCCTGCTGATGAAGAGTTCCATATCGATAAGAAACAGTTTACTGTCCCCTTCGTCTGTGGCGCACGTGATCTTGGGGAAGCACTCCGCCGGATCAACGAAGGAGCAGCCATGATCAGGACCAAGGGAGAGGCAGGGACCGGAAACGTGGTTGAGGCAGTCAGACACAACCGAACAATTCTTGGCGAAATACGCAGACTACAAGGTCTTGAGGAGACCGAACTTATCAGGAGGGCACGTGAGCTCGAGGCTCCGGCAGATCTTCTGATCGAGACAGCCAAGCGCCAGCGCCTTCCGGTTGTCAACTTCTCGGCAGGTGGTATTGCAACACCGGCTGACGCAGCCCTGATGATGCAGCTCGGCAGTGATGGTGTGTTCGTGGGATCAGGTATCTTCAAGTCCCAGAATCCGGCAAAGATGGCGAAGGCGATCGTCGAAGCTGTCAACCACTTCAATGAGCCTGAGGTTATCGCAGAAGTATCCCGGGGTCTTGGAGAGGCGATGCGTGGGATTGAGGTGCACACCCTTCCTCCTGAAGAGAGGCTTGCATCCCGTGGATGGTAAGATAGGTGTTCTTGCCCTCCAGGGCGATGTAAGCGAACATATTCATGCATTTGAGCAGGCGGTCTCTGAACGCCAGCTCAACATCCCGGTGGTTGAAGTCAGGCTGCCTGCCGACATGGAGGACCTGATCGCCCTTGCCATACCTGGAGGTGAGTCCACCACCTTTATGCGGCTCATCGATCAGAACGGCATGCGTGAGAAGATCAGGAATTTTTCAGGTGGCATATTTGCAACCTGCGCCGGTATGGTGATCACTGCCCGCGAGGTGAGCGGTGAATCCAGGTTCGTGCCTCTTGGGATCGTTGATACCGTGGTAAACAGGAATGCCTTTGGGAGACAACGTGAGTCGTTCGAGGCAGACATCCCTGTAACAGGAATATCATCATCGTATCATGCAGTCTTTATCAGGGCTCCTGTGGTTGAGAAGGCAGGCCCGGAAGTGATGCCGATTGCCACCCTTCCCCAGGGGATCGTCGGGCTCAAGTCAGGAAAACATATGGTCCTGGCATTTCATCCGGAAATTGGTGGAGATCTCCGGCTTCATCACCTTTTTCTGGATGGGATTATCCCATCTCATTCTAGCGCGTGACCCCTTCATTTCCACTGGAACATAAAACTAGTTCTCCAGGATTCTACTTACCTGGTAGATGGCATTCTAAAAAAGAAGAGTTTATTTCGCCTTTCCCTGATTTTTCACAGCATCCATTGCTGCCTTCACTGCCTCCTCGTCGCCAAGGTAGTAGTGTTTCAACGGTTTCAGATCTGCATCCAGTTCATATACGAGGGGTATTCCGGTCGGGACATTCATGCCGGTGATCTCATCATCAGAAACCTGATCAAGATGCTTGATGAGTGCCCGCAGGCTGTTGCCGTGTGCTGCAATGAGAACCCTCCTGCCTGACTTTATTGTTGGTGCAATCTCTGCTTCCCAGAGCGGGAGAAACCTTGCAACCGTGTCTTTCAGGCATTCGGTCAGGGGTACCTGGTCATGGGTCAGCTCCCCATATCGCCGATCATATCCAGGATTTGCCTCGTCCCCTGGAGTAAATGCCGGGGGTCTGATATCATAACTCCGGCGCCAGATATGAACCTGATCTTCTCCGTATTGTGCCGCAGTCTCAGCCTTGTCAAGTCCGGTGAGTGCACCATAGTGGCGTTCGTTCAGGCGCCAGGATCGTACTACAGGGATCCACATAAGATCCATCTCATCCTGGATTGTCCAGAGCGTCCGGATAGCCCGCTTTAAAACCGATGTCCAGGCGATATCAAAGGTATATCCCTGTTCTTTCAGTAGCCTGCCTGCTGAGTGGGCTTCTTCCAATCCCTGTGGGGAGAGATCGATATCTTTCCAGCCGGTAAACCGGTTTTCCCGGTTCCATAAACTCTCACCATGGCGTATGAGGACCAGTGTATACATGAGACTCAGAGGGATGTTGGTTTACAAACCGGTTAAAACTCTGGAAAGGTTATATTCGCCGGTCACCAATCTTGACGTATGGGTACTGGTGTCGGATGTGCTGCGGTGGTAGTGCTGGGCCTGCTCCTGGTTACTACCGGACTTGTGACAGGAGCCGTGAACGTCTCGACTGAAGGGTTGATCGTGACTGATACCGGGTATCCCGGTGGTTCGGTCACGATCATCGAGGTACTGAAGAACAAGGGTGATAGTTCATCAGGATCTGAGAAGGTCACGTACTACCTTGTGAACGAGTCAGAACAGAATGCAACTCCTGTGCAGATCGGAACAGCAGATCTCACCCCGATATCTGCAAATGGCGACTATTCAAGTGCAAATACCTACCTGCTTCCGATGAACCTCGCTGACGGAGTGTATACCTTCGTCCGAGAGGTCATGGGAACAGACAAGAAGACATCCTCAGGCAAGACCATCAGAATCTCTGATGCAACCAGGCCGTCAGGAAAACCAGCCGACCTGGTCGGCCTCGGTGTGATCACCCCCCGGCAGGCTGCTCCCGGGGAGACCATCAGGCTGATTGCAGCGGTCGGTAACAACGGGGGGGCTGATGCAGGCAGGTTTTCGGTTGACTTCTATCTGACCAACCGGAGCATGAAGTTTTCAGAGCCCCTGCTCCTCGGAACCTGGGAGATTGAGTCAATCCCGTCCGGAGGGCAGGCTACCACCACCCGCTCGGTGACCGTTCCGACCACGACCCCTCCGGGAGAATATGGCATTCT
>CAZVAS010000002.1:37574-51279 GCA_964625165.1 uncultured Methanospirillum sp.
ATTTTTCTCTCACCGGTTTCTCCTGGTGTTGTGAATATGACGAGATGCTCACTCACAGGTTCCACCAATTTTCGCGAACGTTGGTATCTGAATATTAAGCATCGGAAGGAGATCTGGGATTATTCTCCGTATTGATCTGATGATCAGACCGACCGGGAATACTATCCTGAAACCCCCGGTGAGATCAGCCTCAAACATCAGTTGATCAAAGACCGGGATTAGTGCGGCATTACAGAAGGCTCTACAGAGTGGCGTGAGTGCATGGTAATACCCGTACACAAGGGCGGTTGTCACCGGATCTCCGGCCCCGAGCCTGACCGTTCCGGTTACTCTCTCAACTCTCAAGTGGCTAAAAAGGAGAGGGATGATCTTTTTTATGAGGGGTATGAAGGAGAGTAGTTGTTGGAGATCATTCTTTGTTTCTGCTTCCTCCGGAGATGCAAGAACTGGTTCAGTCTGATCTTTTTTGTCTCCTTGAGAGTTTTGTAGCGGTAACCGGTAGATATCGGATCCACAGATCCTGACTATTATCTGCAGCCCGTCAGTACCCGGGCTTACATAGAGGGCACATGGTCCCCACCTGATACAGGCGGATCCCGATCTGGTATTCTCCCTCCATACTCCGCTGAATGTGATGATGATGGGAGTACCGTATATCAGAATTAATACACCACCAAAAAGAAAGAGAAGAGAAGTTGTCACAAGGAGACTTGCGATCAGATCAGGCATGGCGGGTTACGATGTGGTCTCTGGTTCCTGCTGTACTGGTGTTTCAGGTTTCTCTTTCTTTTTGATGAGGTCGATCACCTGGGGAACCAGAGTCTCGCTGAGTGATGTGATCACCTGGGCGATCGGGTTGTTGTTCTTGAGTGAGACGATTTGAATCCCCTCAATACCGCTAATGGTTTTGTCAGTGATTATAACAGCCACCGGTTCGATACCTCCACCTGCTCCCACACCGTTGCCATTTTCCTTGCTTCCGAAACCTCCTCCGGCCCCGAATGCTATTCCGAACTTTGTAACCGGGATGATCATCCGGTTGCCAAGATCAACAGCCTCACCCATGACGTTTCTGGCCGTGATGATCTCCCTGAGCTGCCCTGATGCCTCTTTGAGCATCTCTTCTGCTGTCATATCTATCTGAAGGGGATGTATCGTGAGATTATTAATAGATTCCTAATGATTCGCTTGAGATCGCTCTTAAAATCGAGCCCACTAAGACCAGTCATCCGTAACAATCGAAAAGAGATGAAATACGTTTTTATTTATGGGGCCCGGACCTGTCAGCGCACGGGAAAGGATATAATCAGGGAGATCGTTTTGCGTGCCCCCGGAAAATAAATCGAACGGTCAAGCCTAGTTTACTGAAAAAAAGCCTTTACTGGACGTAACCAGGCAATTCTGTATGAGCAGAATTTATAACGAACTATAATGACTTGTGTATGAACTATGCTAATCATCCCTTTTATTTTTGTGATCGCAGTTCTTGCTCTTGGTGTGGCAGCCTTCTTTGTCCGCCAGATCAATGCTGCTGATAAAGGCAGCGTCAAGATGCAGGAGGTCGCTGCTGCAATCAGTGAAGGTGCACACGCCTTCGTAAAGCGACAGTATACGACTATTGCAATTATCGCAATTATTGTAGCAGCCTTAATTTTTGTGGTTTTCACACTTGTTGGAAAACCAGATCAGGCATTGCACACTGCTGCATCATTTATTCTGGGTGCATTTCTGAGTGCACTTTCCGGAATTATTGGGATGTTCACCTCTGTAAGAACAAACCTGGTATCAGCAGCAGCAGCTGAGAAAAACCCGGCCCGGTCACTCGTTGTGGCACTTCGTGGCGGGGCAGTTTCAGGGCTTACAATCATTGCTCTCTCACTGATCGGTATCTCAGTCATCTTCACCCTCTTTGGTGCAAATCCACAGGAAACCCCATTCCTCATCGTTGGGTTCGGATTTGGTGCATCATTCATTGCACTCTTCGCACAGCTTGGTGGTGGAATCTACACCAAGGCAGCTGATGTCGGTGCAGACCTCGTCGGCAAGTTTGAAGCAGGAATTCCTGAAGATGACCCAAGAAACCCGGCAGTAATTGCTGACCTCGTCGGCGACAATGTTGGAGACTGTGCAGGCCGTGGTGCTGACCTCTTTGAGTCAACCTCTGCAGAGAACATTGGTGCAATGATCCTTGGTGTTGCCCTGTTCCCGGTATTTGGAATTTCAGGAATCCTCTTCCCGCTGATCATCGGAGCGCTTGGTCTTATTGCAACAGTCATCGGTATCTTCTCAGTCACCGAGAAGGATGCACAACATGAAGACCCGATGCATGCACTGAACAAGGGGTATTATATCACTGCTATCGTTTCAGCGATATTCTTCTATTTCGCTGTGATGTACCTGCTGAATAACATCTGGTTCTTCTATGCAGGGTTAATTGGAATTGCTCTGTCCATCGTCTTCCTGAATATTACTCTCTATTATACAGATCACCGCTTCAGACCTGTTCAGGAGATCGCAAAGGCTTCAACCGGCGGTCCGGCAATGAACATCATCTCCGGTCTGAACGTCGCCTTTGAGACCACTGCATTAGCATCAATTGCAATCAGCCTGGCCCTTATCATCTCATACAGATTAGGTGAGATGTCAGGTGTCCAGTCTGGTGGTCTTTACGGGACTGCCATTGCAACCATGGGTATGCTTGCACCATGTGCATACGTTCTGGCCATGGACACATTCGGCCCCATCGTTGACAATGCTGGTGGAATTGTCGAGATGAGCGAATCATCAGAAAATGCTGAGCGAAATGTCGCAAAGCTCGACTCTGCAGGAAACACCACCAAGGCCCTGACCAAGGGATACGCAGTTGGCAGTGCAGCCCTCTCTGCATTCCTGCTCTTCAGCGCCTACATGACCGAAATCACCACCCTCACCGGTCACGCATTCTCTGTTGTCAACATGGCAAAGATCGATGTGTTTGTCGGTGGGCTCCTTGGTGCTATGCTGGTCTTCCTCTTTGCCTCATTTGCAATCCGCGGTGTTTCGCTGACTGCACAGTACGTAATTGAAGAAGTCCGCAGACAGTTTAAAACGAAGAAGATTCTCGAGGGAATTGACAAGCCGGATTATGCAGCATGTGTAGACATCACCACCCGTGGTGCACTCAAGAACATGATCCTGCCGGGATTACTGGCAGTCCTCTTCCCGATCTGTATCGGTGTTCTTCTCAAGTTCGAGGCTATGGCTGCATTCCTGATGGTCGGAACCATCACCGGTCTGCTTATGGCCCTGGTTCTCAACAACGGTGGAGGAGCATGGGACAACGTGAAGAAGTACATTGAGAGTGGCGCATACGGTGGAAAGGGAACCGAGGCACACAAGGCAGCAATCGTTGGAGACACCGTTGGTGATCCGTTCAAGGATACTGCCGGTCCTTCCCTTCACGTGCTGGTAAAACTGCTTGCAACCACCTCCCTGGTTCTTGCAGCACTCTACATCTAACTTTTTTATTTCCGCTCTCTCATTCACTGTGTGAATCAGGATCCTTCTTGAAAATCGCGGATGAAAACAGTTTTCTCTTCTCTGACCCAATACTGAAAGAAGTTATATACTTGTAATCTGATGATCAATCACTTCTGATCACCAGACAGGTATATTGATTCAGAACGTCGCTTCAGTAATTCTGATTGCTATGGAGAGTGTTCACTTAAAAACACCGGATCTCGATCCCGCTCCAATGAATACAAAGATAATTCTCCACAATCCTGATCGGTGTACCGGATGCAGGCAGTGTATGACAGCCTGCTCGTTCAGGAATTTTAATACGTACAATTACGATCTATCGCTCTGCAGGGTGATTCGCGGTCCGGATAACGAGTTTGTGCGGATTCACTGTCATCACTGTTCTGATCCGATGTGTCTTGCTTCATGTCCGGTCAGTGCGATCTCCAAGGATCATGAGACCGGGATTGTAACTGTTGACAAGATGCGATGTATCGGATGCAAATCATGCACCTGGGCATGCCCGATATCAGTGCCCCAGATGCAGCGTGGTCTGAAAGCGATGACAAAATGCGATCTCTGTGGCGGAGATCCGAGTTGTATCAAGGTCTGTTCAGCCAAGGCGATACAACTGGTATCCCGCGATGATAACCGGTGATCTCTGGAGGAGAAAGAGATGACAGACATATTTCCCTGGCGACGCCAGGTCAAGGTCCCGATTCCCACAACTGTGAAGACACAGCTCATCAGGCACTTCTCTATCGGCCTTCTCTACCCTATCAACGATGAGGTCATGGATGTCAGGTGCAGATCAGGACTCTCCCCTGTCCCTCCTACTGCTCATGGGTACCCGGAGGCTGTTCAGGATATCCAGACCCTGATCAGGGCTATGAAGGTGGACAAAAAGATCGGACTTGATCTCGATACCATGGAGTACCAGTATTAAATGGCCGATCTTCCGAACGTACCAGAAGATACTCCATCACCAGGAAAACCCAGGTACTCGTTCTTCTTAGGGTGTGTGATGCCGGTCAAGATGCCGTGGGCCGAATCTTCGATCATGCAGACACTCCCCCGGTTTGGTGTTGACCTTGAGTATCTCAAGAAGGCAACCTGTTGTCCAAGGGCAGGTGTCTGGATATCGGTGGACGAACGAGTCTGGCTCACCCTGGCATCATACAATCTGCTTCAGGCAGAAGGTGACGGGCGTGATGTCATGGCCTCGTGTAACGGCTGTTATGTCACCCTGTACGAGGCCAACAAACTCCTCAAAGAGAACCCTGAAAAACTGAAAGAGGTGAACGGGTACCTGGCAGAGACCCATAACCATTACAACGCCTCTATCAGGGTCAGGCACCTTCTTGAAGTCCTGTATGAGGAGGTCGGGGTTGATCGCATCAGGCAAGAGACCAGGAGGGTCCCGATACGGGTTGCTCTTCATCCTGGTTGCCATATGAGGATTTTTGAGGATGGCCGGCTTGTCAGGTACTTTACTGAACTGACCGGGGTACTTGTCGATGAAGTTGTTCCGTACGAGGAGGAGCAGATGTGCTGCGGGCTCCAGGCAAACCTTGCAGACCGGCAGTTTGCAACCTATGAGCGTGCGAAAAAGAAGTTTGACGCATTGAAAGCACTCAATGTCGATGCTCTTGTTATCGTCTGTTCAGGCTGCTATGATCAGTTTGAACGGGCAGTCCAGATCCTGAAGAAAGAGATCGGGTATGAGTTTGATCTTCCGATCATCCACCTTGCAGAGCTACTCGCCCTTTCCCTCGGGATCAGCCCTGATGAGTTTGGTATGCGATATTTGCGGACAGCACCGGTTGACTCGATCATAGCAAAATGGGAGAGTGACAGAAGATGAAGCCGTACTTTATCGTCTCCATGTTCATCCTTGTGATCAGTGTTATCGGTGCGATATTTCTGCCTGAACAGAATGGATCACCCATGCTGCTCTTCCTGTTTGCAGAACTCGCCTCGCTGGTATCATTCTATGTCTTCTTCTCGGTGATCATCCCTACCCTGATCCCGGAATACAGGAATGTGGATGAGAACTTCAACTGCGGGGCAAGCGAGATCTATCTGAACCAGGACGAGATTTACACACTTGAGTCGCCGTTTGGGAGTGTGCATGATGAGTGAGCGAAAGCCCTCACTTGAGGTCACCGAGATCAGTGCTGGTGAAGTCGGCACTGAAGTTTCACGACTCCTGAACGAGGGGGCCCGGATGATGTACGCCTCCGGCGTGGACATGGGCGTTCCCGGGATAAGGATAGACTACTACTTCACCTACGACGAGGAGACACCAAGCCGGAACCTGGCACTCAGGACTTTTATCAATCGCAAAAAACCGATCATCGAGTCTGTGACCCCGATCACAACCCAGGCAGACTGGGCTGAGCGGGAGATGATCGAGTTTCTGGGTGTTCAGGTGAAGAACCATCCTGATCCCAGGCATCTCTGGCTTCCCCTGAACTGGGAGGATATGTACTCCAGTTCGCATCCACAGGGTGATAATCAGAGTGAGAGGATCAACACCAGTCCACCAGCCCATCCCCCTCATGATAACATCTTCAGCAAACACCTCTCCGTGGTCCCGTACGGACCGTATCATCCCGCTCTGATAGAGAGTAACTACCTGAAGATGTCGGTTGAGGATGAGGTTGTCAGGGAAGTAGATCTGAAACTCGGGTTTAATCACCGGAGTGTCATCAAGCTCATGGAGCGGCGTGATTACTACAAAGATCTCTTTCTAGCAGAGCGGATCTGCGGGTTCTGTAACGTCCATCACTCTCTGAACTTTGCCCAGGCGGTCGAGGAGATCGGAGACATCACTGTTCCAAAGAAGGCCCTCTATACGAGGACGCTGCTTGGCGAGATGGAACGGATGAAGAGTCATATCCTTGCTATCGGGCTGATGGGAGATCTGACCGGATTTCGAACCATGCTGATGCATGCGATCAGGATCCGTGAAGATATCCTTGACAGCCTTGAGATCATGTCAGGCCAGCGGATCAGCCATGGTATCATCACCCTCGGAGGCATCAGGAACGATGTGACCCCTGTCCACACCGATGTCATCCTCTCTAAATTGAATAACCTGAAGAAAGAGGTGCCTGAGTACTTTGATCAGTGCCTGGCAAACGACGTGTTCACCGGCAGGCTTCACAAAACCGGTATTCTCACACAGGAAGTGGCCAAAAAAATCGGTGCAGTCGGTCCGATAGCCAGGGGAAGTGGCCTTAAGGTGGATATCAGGAAGAAACTGCCCTATGCTGCGTATGAGGAGGTTGACTGGGATATGGTTACAGAGAGCGGGGGTGACTGCTTCGCACGAATGCAGGTTCGGATGCGGGAGGTTCTCATGTCCCTGCACATCTGTGAGCAGTGCTGCGATGTTATCAGATCTGCCCCGTCAGAGCTGATTACCCAGGTGAATGAACTCCCGTGTGGTGAGGGATTTTCACGGACTGAGCCGCCGAGAGGTGAACTCCTGTACCATGTTGCATCAAACGGTACAAACACTCCTGACTTTGTCCGTCTGAGGGTTCCGACATTCCCGAATGTCAGAATCATGCTCAATCTTATCAGGGGAAGTGCAATAGGAGATGTGCCAGTGATCATCGGCAGCGTCGATCCCTGCTTCTCATGCACTGACCGGGTCACAACAGTAAACCAGAATCCTGTTTCAGGTGGTAGGGGATCATGACCGGTATCTTCTGGATAAACCCGGTAATAGCCTTTTGCACCGGCATTCTCCTCTCATTCATGCTGCGAAAACTCAATGCACGCATCCAGTCACGCAGGGGTCCGGTGATAAGGGTTCCCCCGGCCTGGCGTGATATCAACAGGACAAAGATCCTCCAGCCTCTCTACGATATCCTCAAACTCTTCTCAAAAAACACCTTTATTCCAGAGAAGGCAAGCCCGTTCTTCATCATGGGGCCGGTCATGGCACTTGTATGTGCAGTGCTGGCCACCATCTTTGTGCCGATTGCCGGGATCTCATTTGACTACTCGTTCGGCCTTGTGGTTCTGTTTTACCTCCTCATGGGCGAGATACTCTGTGTTATTGTCGGAGGAGTGGCAAGCGGATCCCTCTTTGCCGTGATCGGCGGAGTCAGAGAGATCGAACTGATGCTCACCAACGAGATCCCATTCATACTTGGCACATTTGCGTTAGCGATCTCGTACAATACCCTCTCAGTCAGTGAGATGATGGGGTTCAATCTGATCTCAAATCCATTTGCGGCAATCGTCGTCTTCCTCTCGATACTCGTGAAACTGCACATAAAACCCTTTGACATCTCTGATGCTGAAGCAGAGATCGTGAGCGGGCTTACCACGGAGTACAGCGGAAAACTGCTGGGTACCCTTGAGATCACGAAACTGGTGATGATCTTTGTCCTGGTCGCTTTGTTTACCGATCTCTTCCTGTGGATACCATCGTCCGGCGTCATGGCATGGCTGGTCTTCTTTGCAGGTGTCGGATTCACCACTGTTCTGATCGCTCTTGTCCACTCTCTGTTTGGAAGGTTCAGGATCGATCAGGCAACCTGGTGGCTCCTCAAAGTGCCACTCGTCATATCAGTCTTTGCAGTAGTCTGGGCAGCAATGTGGAGGTATGTTCTATGAGGATAACCGGAAAGATCAGGGCTTTTGGAGGTCTGATCTCTAACCTGTTTCACAAACCGGTCACCGTCCGCGAATCATTCGGATTTATTGCATATCTGTCCAGAGGACTACCCAGGCGGGATGAAATCAGATGCACTGGATGCGGCGCCTGTAATGAGCGGTGTTCGAGCGGTGCGACAAGCATCACTGATCATGACGGTATGAGAACGGTATCCATCGATAGTCTCAGGTGCATCTTTTGTGCACGTTGTGCTGATGTCTGTCCAGAGGGAGCATTGGATCTGTATTTTGGTACCGTTCACCACCAGAAGGATATGAGCGGGGCTGCAGGGACGATAAATCCAGAAGCAGGTTCTGATATGAGCAGACAGTGCCTACATGATGATGATCTTGCTCTCTCTGCATCTGTTCGGTATGCACAAGCTATCAGCCTTTCTCATGAACTGAAGACACAGAGCGTCACGGTTGACACGAACCTTCCTCTCCAGAAATGCAGATTCTGCGGTGAGGAGATGCCGGTCACTGAGAAGTTTCTACAGGTGATGGCAGACCGGATGCTCTCCCACCTGAAACCTGAAACCGCTGACGTTGTCAGGAAGGATCTTGAGTTGTATCTGACTGCATGCATCTCCTGCAGACAAAAATATAGCGTGAAGTGGAACACCCACCCGAGGAAGTTCATATGAGTCTTTCAGGCACCTTTCTCAAGAGATCACCCTGGGTATATCATGCACATGCAGGGGGCTGTAATGGGTGTGACCTTGAAATACTGGCCAGTTTCGGTCCAAGATATGATCTTGAGAGACTAGGGATAAAACTGGTCGCATCTCCCAGGTTTGCTGATATTCTGCTGGTTACCGGCCCTGTCCCTCTTCATACGAAGCCGTTTCTCGAACGGATCTATGCACAGACCCCGAGTCCGAAGAAGGTGGTTGCTATGGGTGCCTGTGGGTGTTCTGGCGGGGTGTTTGTTGACAATGAGAACTATTCGATTGCGGGCCCGGTTGAAAAGATCATCCCTGTAGATGTGAGAATTCCCGGGTGCCCTCCTAAGCCTGAGGCTATTGTGGATGGAATCATGAAAGCGATGAGGATGTTCTGAAATGGGGGAAAAAAGATGTTAGACTATTATGCCCTGGTCCCGATCCTCCTCCCCGTCGTTGGTGGTATTCTCCTTTATCTGCTGCTTGGATTTTCTGAACGAGTTCAGCGGAGTTTTATCGTGTGTTTCATGGCCCTTCTCTTTGTGATGAATCTCCTCTATCTCATCGCATTGAAGAGTGGGATGATTCATCCTGCAGCTGTCGGCCCCATAGTGCTCGATGCCCCCGGAATTTTTGTCTCATCTCTTGTGACTTTTCTCGGAACGATGGTGCTTGTTTACTCGTTCATCTATCGCAAAAACAACCACTTTGACTCGACTTTTTTTATCCTCTACTTTGTCCTTGCCGGGATGATGTGTGGCATGGCATGCACCTACAATGTGCTTGTGATGCTGATCCTTCTTGAAGCAGCAACTGTCACCAGTGCTGTTCTCATCCTGTTTGGAAGGACGAAGCGGGCAATCAGAGCCACCTACATTTACCTCGCGATAAGTATCTTCGAAGTAATCCTGGTCATCTATGGGGCATTCATCCTGTACAGCAGTACCGGAACACTGGACCTCAGGTTCATGGACATCTCCCTGTTATCATCAGGGGATATCACACTCCTTGCACTCCTGTTTCTCTTCGGGTTCGGAACCAAGGCAGGACTGCTTCCCCTCGGAAGCATCTGGCTTCCACCGGCCCATGCTGATGCTCCTGCAGCTATCAGTGCAACGATGTCCGGTATTCTCATCAAGGCCAGCGTTGTCGCCATGGTCAAGGTGATGTACCCGTTCTTCCTCCTCTCAAATGTCGAGATGCTCATGCTGATTGTCACCTTCTTCGGAACTCTGAACATGGTTCTCGGCGGTGTCATGGCGTTCTTCTCCTGCCACATCAAGCGGCTGCTTGCATGGAGCAGCATCAGTCAGATCGGGTACATCGTTGTTGGATTCGGGCTGGCAACCCCGGTCGCCATATACGGCTCCCTGTTTCACATCCTGAATCACATGCTCTTTAAAGGGAGCCTCTTCCTCATATCGGGAATTCTTCTGTATCAGGTGCATACCCTGCAGATCAAGAAGATGGGTGGACTAGGAAAAGTCATGCCGCTTACGGCGTTATCTTTCCTAGTCGCCTCGCTTGCCATGTCTGGGGTGCCGTTTCTGAATGGGTTCATCAGCAAGGAGATCATTTACGAAGGATCGGTAGAAGCAGGATTTCCTGTGATCTTCTCGTTCTTCGGACTTGAATTCACCATCATCAGTATATTTGGCTGGATCACCAGCATCGTGATCTTCATCACGCTAATGAGGGCGTTTTACCTGATGTTCATGGGAACTCCCCGCGAGTCTTTCAGGGAACTGCATGATCCCCCGCTCTGCATGCTTGTCCCTGTCCTGATCATGGTAGCGTTATGCATTATAATCGGCTTTTTCCCTGATCTGGTATCAGGAGCCCTGCAGTACGTCGCTGAGGTCCTCTTCCAGATGAGAGGGTGAAGGAAAGCAGATTTCCTCTTTTTTTATGATTTCATCAGATATCAGACCTTTACTTGCCTCCCGATTTGGTGAAACTGATCCTGATCGGATCGTGTTTGTAGGGGTTGGTAACCGGATGCGGGGTGATGACGGCCTCGGCCCGGTTCTAACAGATCTCCTGAGTAATCATCTTCCCCATGCCATCGATACCGGCGTTACCCCTGAAGAGTACACCGGGAAGATCAAACGACTGAATCCTTCTCTCATTGTCATTCTTGATTCAGCAGACTTCGGGGAAGAACCAGGATCAGTCAGGATAGTAGAGATCGGAGATATATCACAGGTCAGGATCAGCATTCATAAGATCTCGCTTGAGATCCTCATGGAGTATCTCAGGGAAGAGACCGGTGCTGATATCTTTCTTCTTGGGATTCAGCCGGAAGATATTTCGTACTCGGCCACTCTCTCGCCAGCTGTAAAGAATGCTGCCCGGGAATGCTGCAAGGTCATCATTTCACTTCTGACCGATATGAATCGTTGAATGGTAAACAGTCTCGCTAAACCCCTACGATGTCCCCGTTTGGGAGGCCCCAGGCTTGACAGAAGAAAAAGAGTTTTCATGTAAAACGAATCCGATTGATCGAAAGAGGGCAATACTAATCTACTAATTACCCTTGCAACAATCTATGATGTGAGAAGATATGGTTCAGATCGATTCATCTGTTTCATCAGGGATGAAGAAGATTGCAGAGCAGGTTGCTGCTGTTTCTTCATTTCATGGGTATCAGGATACCGCATACTATCTCCCGATCTCATATGCAATATCAGGATCAGGGATTGATTCAAAACAGGCTGCGGAGCAGGTGTTTGCTGCTGCTCACCAGAGTCCCCTGGTTGGTGCAGAAATCCTGCTTGCCTGCCGGGGGGCAAGTGACGGCCCCCCGTATACCGGGTTTATCGAGGATGCGGTGATCAGAAAGCTTGGATACACTCTTGTAGATGGGAGCATACTTGGGCTTACCTTGATCGTCGGAAACCCGGCCAAAGCAGATTATGCCGCAGCAATCTGCAGGGAACTGCAGGAGAAACTTATGCTCACGTTCCTCTCTGGCGGAGTTGTCGGGTCCCTTACATCGGCCGGGGTTAAGGTCGGGCTCGATCTGCGTCTTGTACCACTTGGGAAGGAGTCGCTTGCTGCTGTTCATTTTGCAGACATCCTTGCGAGAGTTGCGATGATGTTCGGAGGTGTTGCAGCCGGTGATGCCCACCGGCTTGTTGCCTATGCATCAGAGCGTGCCAAAGCGTTTGTCATCGCCTTCCCCGGTATGACCGAGGAAGAGATTGCTTTCATCGACGGCCTGCGGGTGCTCGGTATTCCGATCCTTCATATGGGTGGGTATGATGGAGAAGGCTGGACTCAGGCAGCCCCAACTGAGATTGTGAAAACCGGCATGGAACTCAGGGGCATCCGCGTCCAGGTCACCTCGATTCCGATCCCGATGGCGTGTTCTCCGGCATTTGAAGGAAAGGCGATCCGAAAGGAGGAGATGTACGCCGAGTTTGGCGGTACCCGCTCACCTGCCTTTGAACTCCTCAGGGTCAAAGATGCACATGATGTCACGGATGGGAAGGTCACGGTTATCGGCCCTGAGATCGATGCAGTCCCGAAGAAGTCCGCAGCACCGCTTGGCATCATCGTTGAGGTCGCCGGCAAGGCGATGAAAAAGGAGTTCGAGCCTGTGCTTGAGCGAAGGATCCACAACTTCATCAACTACGGTGAAGGTTCGTGGCACTCCGCACAACGTGATCAGATCTGGGTCAGGGTCTCTGAGGACGCAGTTTCACAAGGGCTGAAGATCGCGGATCTCGGCAAACTTCTGGCTGCAAAGTTCAGGATGGACTTTCCTACTCTTCTTGATGCTGTGCAGGTGACCATGATCACGGACCGGGACCAGGTACTTTCTGCTCAGAAAGAGGCCGAACACCTGTATGCAGAACGCGATGAGCGGATCGCCGGGATGAAGGATGAGGACGTCACCCAGTACTACTCCTGTACCCTCTGTCAGACCTTTGCCCCGAACCATGTCTGTGTGCTTACGCCAGAGAGGCCCGCTCTCTGCGGGGCACTCACATGGCTTGACGGGAAGACGGCCTACGAGATGTCTCCTTCAGGGGCGAACCAGCCGATCGATAAAGGGACTCTGATCAACGATGAAGCAGGCGAATTCGAAGGTGTGAACCGGTTTGTCAGGCAGGCATCCCACGGTGAGGTGGAACGCTGTGTCCTGTACAGTATCATGGATGCCCCGATGACCTGCTGTGGCTGTTTTGAAGCTGTTGCCATGATTCTTCCGGAAACGAACGGGATCATGATCGTGAGCAGGGAGTACAAAGGAGAGACCCCGTCAGGTATGACCTTCTCAACCCTTGCCGGGACCATCGGTGGCGGTGCACAGACTCCTGGTTTTATCGGGATCTCAAAAGGGTACATCCTCTCTGACCGGTTCATCCAGGCAGAAGGCGGTCTTTCAAGGATCGTCTGGATGCCTTCGGTTGTCAAGGAGGAGCTTGAGACAAGGCTTCGGGAGAAGATAGACTCGGCAGGACTCAACGGTCTCTATGAAAAGATAGCTGATGAGACGGTTGCGACCGATATCGATGGGCTGCTCGCATTCCTGACCTCGGTGGATCATCCCGCGTTAACGATGGCACCGCTGCTGTAGGAGGAATCATGACGATATCATACTCACCCGGGTGGACTGCATCGATCCGAGAGGTTGTGATCGGTGCGACCGCAGAAGAAGGTGGAACACGTCGCATCTCCTACCGGATTGGTGGAGAGTCCGATCTTCCCTGTATTGGGAAGGGCAAAAAACCCCTCATTGCGTTTGAGATCTGTGACGATCCTGCCCTCTGGCCTGACGTTGTCAGAAGTGCATGCACAAAACTGGTCGATAATCCTCCTGCCTGGGCTGAATACGTGGATAAAACCCTGCAGGCGGATCT
>CAZVAS010000003.1:0-5857 GCA_964625165.1 uncultured Methanospirillum sp.
CATATAGGCATCGAAGTGCCACAGTCACCTGGAAATGACTTCAGATTCTTTCCCCCATTATCATTTTTTTGGCTGATTGTGAATCACTCATGATTAATTCAAGATTAACCCTGCCAAATCAAAGCCGGGCAAGGTTAGGATATGTAAGGTCTGTACAGATCCTGGCGATTCACGATCGTTGTGAGTTGAAATATATGCATGTGAGTAATACCTGTATCTTCCATCCGTCACTCCAAGGAGAATTCTATGTCAAGTGGTTATGCCCATTCCAATACTGGTATATCAATACAGGAAATTGAAAACCTCACCGCTGATGAATTAAAAAAACTGGTGCTCTCCCTGAAGGCTGAAAACGAGGAACAAAAAAGGCTCTCTACCTGGTATAAAGCCATTCTTGATGCGATACCCTTTCCCATGTCGGTTACCGACATGAATATGAACTGGACTTTCATCAATCATGCAACCGAGAATATGCTCAATGTCACCCTCAATGAGATAAAGGGAAAACATTGCAGCAACTGGGGAGCAAATATCTGTACCACAGACCAGTGCGGGATAGAACTTCTCAGAAAAGGAGTACATTACAGCATTTTTGAACAGAGTGGTGGTCACTTCAGAACCGATGTCTCGTATATTTCCACACCTGATGGAGAAAAAATCGGTCATGTTGAGATAGTCACTGATGTTACGGAGATAGTAAAAGTAAAAAATTACCTCCATAGTGAGATCGAGCATACTGCACGAAACCTGGAGAAGTTCTCACGTGGGGAACTTGATCTCGACTATTCAGTGAAAGAGTCTGATGAGCACACCAGGGAAGTGTCAGAACTCTTTATCAAGATAAATAACAGCCTCAGACATGGGGCTGCAGCCCTCTCACTCATGTCTGATGATGCCCTGATGCTCTCACAGGCAGCAGTTGAAGGAAAGTTATCAACCCGGGCAGACGTATCCATGCATCATGGAGAATACCGCAGGATCGTTGAAGGCGTAAACAATACGCTTGATGCGGTTATCATGCCATTGAATGTGGCGGCCGATTATGTTGATAAGATCTCCAAAGGAACAATCCCCCCTCAAATAACCGATTCCTATAACGGGGATTTCAATATCATCAAAAATAACCTGAACAACTGCATCGATGCAGTGAATCTCCTTTTCAGTGACGTAAATATATTATCAAAAACTGCTATCGAAGGAAGACTCGATACCCGGGCCGATGCAACAAAGCACCAGGGTGATTTCAGAAAGATTGTAGAGGGTGTGAATGATACTCTCAATACTCTTGTTGGTTTCATCGATAAAATGCCATTACCCATTATGGCGGTAGATACCGGGTTTAGTATCCTGTACATGAATGATCTGGGTGCCGGGCTCCTTGGAACCACCAAAAAGGAGTTAGTCACAAAGAAATGTTATCACCAGTTTAAAACAAGCGATTGTAAGACTGAAAACTGTGCCTGTGCTCAGGCAATGAAGAAGCTCACTCTGATAAAGAGAGAGACTGATGCCCATCCGGCAGGACAGGATCTGGAGATATCCTACTCTGCACTTCCAATCCGTAATCAGAATGGAGATGTGACCGGGGCTTTTGAGTTTATCCAGGATCAGACAGCATCTGTCAGGCTTAACCGGTTCCTGAATCATGAGATTGAGGAGACGAACCGATGTTTAACCCTTCTCGCGGAAGGTAATACGAATGTATTACGAGAAGTCGGTGAATCTGATGAGTATACGAAAGACGCTCGTGAACTTTTCCTTGCCATCAATGAAAAGGTCGAGACCCTTGCCGAATCAATAAATAATCTTGTTCATGACGCTGACAAACTCTCTAATGCAGCAATTGAGGGTAAGTTGGAGATCAGGGCTGACGCATCGAAACATCAGGGTGACTTCAGAAAAGTTGTGGAAGGAGTAAATAATACCCTTGATAGTGTGATTATTCCGGTGCATGAAGCCCTGCGTGTATCAAAAGAGTACGCGAATTATCGATTTAATGTCAGGGTGGATCCATCACTGAACGTTGCCGGTGACTGGATCGAGTTCAAAGAAGTCCTGAACGATATCGGAATCCAGGTAAGTGCAGCAGTCGTTTTGATTAACAAGTATCTTACTGATCTCTCCTCGAACGCTGAAGAAGCAGCAGCAAGTATTGAAGAAGTATCTGCAGGAGCACAGCAGGTTGCAAAAAATGCCGGAAGTGTAAGTGTGAATGCAGAGATGGGGAATGATGGCATCAGTCAGGTACTGAGAGCGATGGAAGATCTCACGGTAACCGTGGGTGAGGTCTCACAGCGGGCAGAGCATGTCTCAACCTCAGCCACTCAGGCGAATCAGTTCTCAAAGATAGGCATTGATCTTGCCCGTAAATCAGAAGCTTCTATGGTTGAGATCAGCCAGTCAGCAAATGAAGTCGATGTTATTGTCCAGGATATCAATCACCAGATGGACGAGATCGGCAAAATTGTCAGATTAATCTCTGATATTGCGAACCAGACCAACCTTCTTGCTCTCAATGCCGCAATAGAAGCAGCACGTGCCGGAGAGGCTGGCCGGGGATTTGCTGTCGTTGCTGCTGAAGTAAAATCTCTTGCCCAGGATTCACGTAAATCAGCAGAAAACATTGCAGATATGATATCTTCACTTCAGGGCAAGGCAAAGAGTGCCACTATTGCCATGGAGAAATCAGGTGAGACCGTGATGGAAGGGAGCAAGTCTCTTACCGAAACCCTGGAGGCTTTTGACAAGATTGCCCAGTCCATTGAGGATATTACCCGGAACTCCATGGATGTTGCATCTGCATCTGAAGAGCAGGCTGCATCTGTCCAGGAGATCACCGCAAGTGTCAATGAAGTCTCTTCATTAGTGATCAACACCTCAAAAGAGGCTGGTGATGCTGCAGCAGCAACAGAAGAGGCATCAGCATCAATAGAACAGATAAGTAAAGTTGTAAACAATGTGAGCACTATTGTTGAGACAGTCTCACAAGAGATGGCGAAATTTGTTGTATAATGAGGATTTCTTCTCCTCTTTTTCTTTTTGATCGGATATTTGCTTTTCCGGGAAGTCAGGTAATGGCCCTGTTGCCATGGTTCAGTACAACGATTCGGTTCTTCAATCCCGGGTTTGTCTTCGTGGTTGAACCGATCTCCTCCAGCGATCAGTGCTGATATTCATACCGGTTTTGTGAAATTATACGTTGTAATCAGAGAATCCGGAACATCCCTTTTGGCACTGTTATCTCAAACCGTGCCCCTTTCCCGAACTCCCCGTTCTCAGTGATGGAAAGCCCGGTGATGGAGAGGATCTCCCGTGAGAGGAAGAGACCCAGGCCGGTGTGCTTCCCAAAGCCTTTGGAGAAGAGTTTCGTTTTATCTTCATTGCTGATACCCTCCCCGTCATCCTCAACAACAATAATCAGGTTTTCCTGGTCTGGATGACTGGTGATCCTGATAGATGTCATCTTACTCCCCCCGTACCGAAGGGCATTATCAATCAGGTTGTAAAATACCTTTTGAAGAAGTGGATCTGCATACATCTCCACTTCAGGATCTTCAGCAACGATGTCGATCCCGTCATGACTGAGTTGAAGAGATGATTTCTTAATGATAGAATGTACACTCTGCCATGTAGGCGCCTCTATCCCCATACTCTCATAATCCTTGGTAAAACTGATCTGTCTGGAGATGGTGTTGGCAATTTGCAGTTCTTTAGTGATATACTCTTCAATCTTCTCCTTATCATCGAGATAGTCTTTTGAAAAGTCAAGATATCCAAGTAGTCCCTGAAGTTGATTTCCGATGTCATGGCGGGTAATACTTGAGAGAAGATGGAGTTTCTTGTTCGCCTGCAGATATGCACTCTGTGTCTGGCTCAATTCAGCAGTTCGCTCAATAACCCTCTGTTCCAGTTCAGCATTCAGCCTCTGAAGTTCTCGCTCTGCAATTTTCCGGTCAGTAATATCAAGGAGTGATCCAATGATTGCAGGTTTTCCCTTGTATATTGTTCGTGACCCGAAGACCTCGATGATGATGTCTCTTCCTGATCTGGTAATGGCTCTCAGTTCATAGTTGAGAGCCTCAATATCTCCTGCTATTCGTGTTTCAATATTTCCGACAAGTTTTGGAATGTCTTCAGGATATACAAGTTTTTCAGGTCCGAGAGTATCGATAAGGTCACTGATCTCATACTCAAAGATCTGGGCCAGTTTATTGTTTACATACCTGAATCTCCCTTCC
Source organism: uncultured Methanospirillum sp. (assembly GCA_964625165.1). GTDB lineage: Archaea > Halobacteriota > Methanomicrobia > Methanomicrobiales > Methanospirillaceae > Methanospirillum. Next base: position 4,239 of record CAZVAS010000003.1, read on the forward strand.
TGGATGAGATAGATCCCGGTGAGTGACTTCTCGGCGAGATCCCTGAATTTATCCTCTGACTCCCGGAGAGCAACCATTACCTTCTTCTGCTGAGTGATATCACGGATAGACTCGATTGCTCCGACCTTGTTCCCGTCATTATCATAGAGTGGAGTTGCCTTTCCCCAGAGGGTAATATCCCTTCCATCAGGCATGGTGACATCAACCTCAACAACGATGAGGCTTCCCTCGTGTTTTATCACCGTGTACTCCTTCTCAAGTTCTTCATGCGGAGCGAAGATCCAGTCTATCAGGATGGGTCGTCTGATTCCGTAAAATGGCAATGAGTACTCATAATTCCCCTTGCCTAAGATGTCCCTGGATGCAACTCCGGTCATCTCCTCCATCGCCTTGTTCCATGTGATGATCTCGCCCTTCAGATCAATAGCAAATGTGGCGTCAGGAAGGTGGTCGATGATATCAGCCCTCCTTCGCTCCGACCTTGCAAGAGCCTCCATGATAGCGTTCTCTTCTGACATGGTCTGGGCAAGTCTCAGGTTGCTGAAACTGAGTCGTGATACATACTCAGTAAACCTGACCAGAAAGTCCATCAGTTCTGCAACATGGGATTTATTCAGTCGTGGAACCTTGCGGAGAGCGGATATGTACTCATCCTTATCAAATCCGTACCGCTCGGCCTGAGCGATAAACAACGCCTCGTCAATGACCTCTTCATCATAGAAGAACTGGCCGGTAAAGATGTTGCCGACATGCTTCCCTCCGATGTATAATGGCGTTATCACATCCCAGAGGTTATTTTTACATTTATATGCGGTATACTGGCCAGGCTCCAGGCTCCCTGATAAATGGAGATCACTCTCGGTACAGTTCTTGGAGGTCTCTTTATGGACACGATGGAATTTTAAACAGATATCCTGCCATCCTGATGATGATATGACCTTTCCATTCAGATCAAGTATCGCGGTGGTGATGCCGGTCAATTTTGAGAAGTCATTCAACAGTGACTGGACAACATCGAGATCAAGAATGTTTCCGAGTTCCAGTTCGGTAAGATCGCTATCAGGAGATAATAGTGAGGTGAGTTTTAACTGAAGTCGCTGTTCGCTCTCACGTAATGCTGCCGTCCGTTCTCTGACCTTGGTCTCAAGATCATCACGTGCCTTTTTAAGAGCACTCTCTGCGGCCTTGCGTTCGGTGATATCCCGGATAATTCCCAGGACATAATATCTGCCATGAATTGTTATCCTGCTCAGGCTTACCTCAGTATATCTCAAGGTATTATCCTGATTTTTCTGGACCCAGTCAATTCGCAGCGTTCCTCCCTTGAGGACAGACTCAACATCATCCTGAACATGATCATCTGATGAATAATTGTCATGTTGTAGATCTGGCGCGAATTCTGCCGGCGAATGGCCAATGATGGCGTCCCTTGGGAGTCCAAGTATCTCTTCGGTCCTTGTATTACAGTCGATGATGATCGATCGATCCATGATCACAATCGCGTCATTGGCTCCCTCAAATAATCCTTTGAACTTTGCTTCGCTATCGATCAGCTCCTGTGAAGCGATCGCAGCGTTGATGGCATGAGAGAGTGTGTTGATGAGATCCTGAATGAGATC
>CAZVAS010000003.1:5957-7041 GCA_964625165.1 uncultured Methanospirillum sp.
CTCACCAGTTGCAGACGTTTCTCAAGATTAGAGGTTGAGAGCAGCTTCTCCTTTAGTGTGCTGATCCTGATGAGTTTCTCTTCATACAACTTTCGTTCGGTGATGTCCCTGGCAGCTGCATAGATGAGATTATTATCAGGATTTGGAGATGACCGCCATTCGATGTACCTGATGCTCCCGTCTTTATGCCTGTACCTGTTGGTGAAGTTAATGACCTGATTTTTATTTATCAGGTCATCTAAGGCGTCAAGTGTTGGCTGGAGATCATCAGGGTGAACAAAGTCAAGGAACCGGTGTCCTTCGAGATCAGAGAGTGTATACCCGAGGGACTTCTCCCATTCCGGATTCAGCCTTATGAAATTTCCACTAGTGTCAGCGATACAGAGCAAATCTAGACTTATTGAAAAGTAATGATTGATCTCCTCGTTCTTTCTCCTGAGTTCATCCTCAATCTCTTTTCTGTCTGTGATATCAACGAGTATCGTCAGAATGGCCGGGAGATTCTGGAACTGGACTGGAACTCCTTTGGACAACACCGTACGCGGATTTCCTTTTTTTGTTACAATATCGAACTCGACCGTTCTCATACTCCCGGACGAGATCCTGCTCTGGACCACGTCATGAACAGCCTGCTGCTGATGTTTAGGGACATGGGAGACGATATCAGTCCCTTTTATCTCATCTGAAGAATATCCAAGCAGTCTGGTAACTGCTGAATTTACATACAGGATCTTCTGGTCATAACCATATACAACAATGAGATCAGGCAGGTTTTCAACCAGGCCCCTGTTGAAGGTCTCACTCTCTTTCAGAATCTCATCGTCCTGTTCTTTGAGAAGAAGAAGAAAACCGATCCCACTGATGAAAAGGATCACAAAGAAGAGGCCGTACTCGATGGTCTGACTGGTATTGTCTGAAAAAAGATTATAATCTGCTGACGTGGAGAGGATGGATGAACCTGCACGATACAGACTTGAGAGACTGAACAGGCAGAAGATAATTCCAAGGACATGCTTGAGCCTGGATATTCCAGAACCCCTGAGCAGAAAGCAGGCACATGCCGAGTATATCAGCGTGAGCAGAA
>CAZVAS010000003.1:7141-18894 GCA_964625165.1 uncultured Methanospirillum sp.
ACCTGTCCAAAACCGGATTTGTATATGGCCAGTATACATGCAACCGTGAGGTTCCCTAAAAAGAGCAGGAACATTATTGTTGCAACATCAAAGACGGGCAGAGGCATTCCCTTCTCCTTCTCTGAAATGCAAACACAATTCCATGACAGAGCCCACTCTCATCAACCCCTATTGATTACGGATCATCAGATGATAACGGAAAATTTATCGGAATGGTGAGTTGTTAGTATGGTGTATTTATAAGCGTTTGCTACACCCGTACGGTTGGATTCTCAAGCAGGTATGAAATACGATACCTGTCTGATCCATTGGTTACCCAATGATATCCGGTTGTTAAGGATGGTTACAGGTTCAATTGTCTCAACGGAATAGGGAATCATGTTCAATCATCTATCAGCCAATCTTATCCCTCTGTGAACTGAACACCATGAGGTGAATATGAACAGGGGAAAAAAGATCATACTCCTTGCCCATTGCCTCCTGAATGTAAATGCAAAAGTGGGAGGGCTTGCAGGATATACCGGGATGCACCAGGACCTTGTCTCCTCTATCATCCATAAAGGGTATGGCCTTATCCAGTTACCCTGTCCAGAACTCGGATATTTTGGCATTCAAAGATGGGGACAGGTTGTCGAGCAGATGGACATTCCAGCATACCGCAGGCATTGCAGAGATCTTCTCAGACCCATCGTCGATCAGATCGAAGATTATTCCAGAAACGGGTACGAAATTGTTGCTGTGATAGGGGTTGATAAGAGCCCGAGCTGTGGAGTCGATCAGACCTGCTCATCAGATCAGTATAACGGGGAGATATCATGTATCACAGATATCAGCGAGCTTAAAAAATCACTTCATTTTCCAGAGAAAAAGGGAATATTTATTGAAGAGTTTCAGTTGCTTTTACTGGGCATTGAGGTCTCTATCCCTTTCTATGGAATCGATGAGGAAAGTAATAGTATTCCAGCTTCTATTCAATCCCTCCTCTCCTGATACCTGAAGACTGGAATTATTTCTCTCTGAATACACACTTTGCGTTCTCTGAATACTGCCTAATTTTGTACAGACTCGTTATTCAAATACCTCTCCAATCGACGTGTAGTATCTCTCCGGTAGGTTTTCACAACAACAGACATCTGGGACTGAAACCGGATAGAGGGAACGAATACGAATGAAATTTCTTAGCTGTCTGATAATCACTCTCTGCGTTGCATTGTTCATCGGATGTGTATATGCAGAAGAATCATCTGGTGCTTTCCAGAATGACCTGAAAGAGAACGGGAAACTTGTTGTTGGCCTCTGTGCCCAGTACCCGCCGTTCGAGTCTGTCAATGACAAGACCGGTGCAATCGAGGGTTTTGATGCAGATCTTGCCAGGGCTCTTGGAAAAGAGATGGGCCTCAATGTCACTATCGTTGATGCCCAGTGGCAGGCACTTCTCGGAGGCCTAGAAAAAGGCGACTATGACGTCCTTGTAACTGCCATGTCAAAACAGGAGGCATCAGCAGGAAATGTTGGAATGAGTGATCCATACTACAACCTGAGTGAGATCATCCTTGTCAGATCTGATGACGATTCCATCAAGTCTCCCGCAGATTTATCCGGCAAAGTCGTCGGTGTCCAGTCCTCCACTGGTGCTGAACAACAGGTTGACAAACTCACCGGGCTCAAAGAGGTCAAGCGGTATGACTACAACAATGATGCCTTTATTGACCTTACAAACAAGCGTATTGATGCAGTTGTTGTTGGATATGCATATGCAGCAACCGAGGCCAAGAATAAGGAAGGGCTCAAGGTCATCAATACTCCGGTCGGTGAGCCATCAGAACTGGTGATGGTAACCGCAAAGAAGTCTGATTCACTGCTACATGAATTGAATAAGGCTCTTAATACCATCAAACAGGATGGAACGTACCAGAAGATCGTTGACAAGTGGTTGAACCTTTCGTAAATGGCGGACTTTCAGTCCGATCTCATCGGAAGGAATCTTCCTCTCCTTTTTAGTGCTACCGTCACAACAATTACAATAACTCTTGCAGCCTTTTTAGTTGCCCTGCTCATCGCGATCGGCGTCGGTATGGTCCGGAGGTACTACCAGCAGGGGATTGTACCGGTAATCCTGGGTGTATACATCGAGATCTTTCGGGGAACCCCCCTGCTTGTTCAGTTATTCTTTATCTACTACGGACTTCCTTCTGTTGGAATCATATTGGACGCGTTCACAGCAGGTGTTATCGGACTTGCATTGAATTGTGGTGCGTACATGTCAGAAACGATTCGTGCAGCAATGATATCAGTAAGCAGGGGGCAGGAGGAGGCAGCGTACTCCCTGGGATTCTCCCGGTTTCAGACGATCAGATACATCGTCTTTCCACAGGCTATCAGGGTTGCAATCCCCCCGATGATGAACTCATTCTCATCGCTTCTCAAGGATAGTTCGCTTGTTTCGGTGATCTCAATAACAGAACTGACTAGGGTTGGTAATCTGATATACTCCCGGACATCACGACCGTTTGAGATCTATCTGACGCTTGGGATCTTTTATTTCGTGATGACATTCTCGATTACCCTGATATCCAGATACCTTGAGAAACGGAGTTCCCGGTGGGTCAGGTAACCGATTTATTAATTAACTGCTTATACAGGTAATCAGGAAAACTCACCAAAGGGATGATTCAAGGATCTTTTTCATCTCCCCCCATACATTCTGACATGCTCCCACCCCTTCCTAAGATCTGAATCTGATCCTGGCCCATAGATCCCGGTATCTTCCCGGTGAAACACTCTTCGATCTTCTCCAACCGGGCAGACCTTGATACAGATTCCACATGGCGAGATATGTCTCTTATTAAGGGCAGCACTCTGGGCTGTGCATGCCGTTTTGTCTGTCAGAACTCGGGGATACTCACCCTCCTCAAGGGCAGATGCAGGACAGAGACTGACACACCGGTTGCAGTGTATACAAAGTTCATCCTCAATGAGAGGATCTGATGGGATTCTAGCAGTGGTGAAGATCGATCCGAATCTGACCCGTGGCCCGAACTCCCGGGTGAGTACCATGTTGTTGACCCCGAAATTTCCAAGACCTGCTAGCACTGCAGCATGCCGGTGAGAGAAGAATGCAACCGGGTTCTGCAGCAGAACCTCGATGCTCCCGTATCCGTCTCTTGGAACGAAGACCGATGGAAATCCTGCCTGAGTGAGGATTGAGGCAAGCCTGACAGTGTACTCGTCAAGGAGCGAGTTGATGGTCTTGTAGAGTTCGTGGTACCAGATCGAAGGAGAGGTCTCAAGCGCAAAAAGAGCGACAGGCAGCCCGATTACAATGACCGTCTCCGTATCCGGGAGAATATTATCTGGATAAAATTCGGGTGGAATCCAAGGCTCAAAAAGCGGCTCCTTCCACCTGGTTGCTGCTGCATACCCAACAAGAGGGATATTCTGTTCCGCACAGAATGACCTGACAATCTCCTTTGGATCCACGCTTACCCGGACCGGACTGTGAAGATGCAGACAGATGAGATGGAGAGAGTATCATCCACCTGTATCTCATACCACTTATCTGGGATGAGTTTTGTCCCATTGATGTACGTCCCGTTGGTTGAGTTCTCATCCTTTACCAGCCACTTACCGTTCATGTATTTGAATGATGCATGATGGCGTGATACTGAACTGAACTGGTTTAGAATCCTGCCACCTATCGAGTCTCTTCCGATAATGTCTCCGTTGTGGATAGTGATGATCTGACCGGGACCCATCACTAGGAGAAGCGGGGCTACCTCACGGATGGTCTTGTCCTGATCAAATACCGGCTTGTCCATGAACCTGATATGCGACTGCCTCCTCTGTGCAGGAGTCCCCGCCTGTCCCGGAGGTTTTGCAGGCACCGGCCGTTTCCTGGAGAGATCTGAAAAGCACCGCTGGCATATCATCTCGGTAGCCGGGTTTGCCATCCCGCAAACATCACAAATCTTCTTCAATGTCATGGTGCTGAATAAATAACATATCGCTGAATATTCTTCCCGTTTTCCCATCCACGGAAATCGTAGCATCCATCAGATTGCAGCTGATAAGTAATACTTCATCTCATCAGTATTGAGCATTGTGCTCTGTCTCATTCTGACAAATGCTGGTTGGTCTGTCTGGGGAGGATCATGATGGATCAGATCCCGGGACCTGATACCATGGATCGATCCTTCGTATCATCTGCAGAGTCTCCCGTGCCTTTTCCTGCTGGTTCATCCTGGAGAGTGCCAGGTAATGATGGTACAGAATAAGGGGGTCCCTGCCGGTATTAGCTTTTACCGCCTGTGAACTGAGATCCAGAGCGGTCTCCGGGTCATCAATGTGCCTGAAGTACATTCCTGCACACTGATCCAGGAAATAGGCTATCTTTGAAAATCTGCTCATACCCTGTAGAAAGATCCCTGATCCCTTCTCCCTCTCTCCGGTCAGAACATATACAGCAGCAAGGTTCGTCTGGTATGCGGGCTGCATCTTCTGTGTATCAGCAGCCTTTCTGAAGGCGGTTTTGGCATTCTCATAATCTCCAAGAAGGGCAGCAATGATCCCCTTCCTGTTCATGATCGAAGACTCATCTGCTCCAAGCGAGAGGGCACGATCGTACCACTCTGATGCCTTCATCAGACGTTCAACCTGGTTTGTGGAGGTATCTACAGGCTCCCAAAGGTCAAGGTAGAGGGGACTCGTCCGCCATTTGAGTGGGTTCCCTAATACATCGCCGGCAGATTTCGGTGATCCGTATCGCCTGTCTTCGACAAGTCTCAATGCATCACCGTACTGAACACAGAGGTCTGACGATCTCCTCCCGCCTGCAGCTGCCCGTTTCAAAGACTCACCTGCAAGTGCAAAAAAACCAAGTGACAGGAGTATCTTTCCCTGTTTCTCCCACATAAGCAGATTTTCAGGATCTTTCTCCAGGAGATCCCTGATACAGCGAAGGGCAGGTCCGAACTCCTTTGCAGCGATATGAGCATCAGCCTTTATCCTGATCGTCCACAGATCATCAGGCTCAAGTTCAAGTGCCTTGTCGAGGTATCTGATCGCCTCACGGATCTTTCCGGCAATAAGCAGAAGATAGGCTTTGAGGCGGAATGCCATGGGGTCGGAAGTACCCTGGTCAAAAAGAGGCTTTAGTGACTCTTCTGCCTCACTGTTCTGTTTGAGTTTGATCTGACAGCGGGCAAGGGAAATCCTGACCGTGGAGTCTCCTGGTGAAACCGTGAGGTACCGCCTGTATGCAGCGGTGGCCTCACTGATTCTGCCGGTGGCAAAGAGTGCGTCAGCCTTTTTTAGCAGCACCTCCGGATTATCAGGATCGAGGATCAGTGCTGCGTCGCAGATATCAAGGACCTGGGTGTGGTTTTTTTGTGAACCTGTAAGATTCATCAAGCCGTGGAGCAGCCCGGGATGACTCTTCTCAATAGCAAGACCCTTCTGAAACGCCTGTCTGGCATCGTCGATACGCCCTGATCCTGCATGGTACTCACCAAGAATCTGCCAGACGTCAGGATCCTGTGAGGTCTGGACTGTTGGATGTGTGAAGAAGAACCCTGCCTCCTTAACCCTACCCATCTTTGCCAGTGCTACGCCCCTCATCGCATAGCCCTGAGCAGGATACTCGTTTATCTCGATAAGCCGTTCAGCAACCGAAATGGCAAGAGTCTGGAGATCTTCACTCTCCAACGTTGAGAACTGGCTCTGCCAAAACTCTGATCCCTCTCTCCACGGGTCAGATGAGAGTGAATAGAGGTTTTTCTCATAATCCACTCTCATCCGCTTGTACAGTTTGAACCTGGGTATCCCTTTCTTTTTGCTAAAGAGCAGGCTGATCACCCTGATATCAACGGTAGCAGCCTTCTTCAGGCAGGGTGAGACGAACTCGGTGAGTCCTGCCTCTTCTGTAACTGCTGCTAGTGCAACCAGAAGATCCGGCTCACTTGATTCTGACTGGAGGGCAAGTCTGCATGCGGCCTTCAGTTCATCCAGGACCCGTTCCGAGTCTGCATCGTACCCGTGCCTGAGGAAGAGATCCCTGATTTCAGAAAGCCGAAGTACCGCTTTGGTATCCCACTCTTCAGGAATACCAAGCTCCTCGCGTTCTTTCAGAACGCTGAGAAATTCATAGAGCCGCCGTTTCTCATCAGTCCCTCGTTGGGCTGTCGATATCCAGGTAAACATCCGTGAGATCTGCGATTCCTCATCCTGAACCCCTGCAATATCAGAGAACGTCCTGTATATCCTGTTCAGTTCGCCTGAAAAGAGCATTGAGATGATTTTTTTCTCTCGATCATCGTTCTGGCGCCTGAGGTACCGGTCAAGGTATCCGGCGATACTCGATACGTCAAGGGGTTTTCCAAGAAATGTGAACGGCACAGACGGGTTGAAATGAGCAGCGAGATAGAGGAGCCGCTCATCTTCATCAGGGTACTGCTCGCCATACTTCTCGATCTCAACTGCCTGGCCGTATTGTTCTATCTTCTCAAGCCAGCGGTTCAGGTATCCACGTCCAATGTGACGCTTTGCATCATCCCATGATTCAGGATCACTGATAAGTGCATACCAGAGATCCTGCAGGTTTGCATACTGCTCACCCCTGAACTCATACAGATCTTTATCCCGACCTGCCGAGAACTCAACCTCATAAAAGACCGGAATGTTCTGCCTTCCGGCAATCCATGCCGAGACCTCTTTGTATCCCCATCGTCTGCGTGGATTCCGGGTCAGAAGCCCTTTTAATAGTATCGCGGTTTTATGTGGGATATCCCCCGGAATCTGGATTCCTCTTGTCGAGAGGGTAGCCAAAATGACGTTTTGGTTCATCCCTTCAAAGGGATGTCTGTGCATAGTTATCTCAAGTGCAATAACTCCGAGAGCCCAGTAGTCAGCCTCTTTTCCAACGACGTTGCCGAGTTGTTCCGGGGCCCAGTACATCGGGGTCCCTTTCGTGGTTGTGATCTGACGTGAGAACTCCTCCTGCAGAAGAGTCGAGATCCCGAAGTCGATGAGGATGAGGTTTAGCGGACGTAGGCTTCTGATCAGGATGTTTGAAGGTTTCAGGTCGAGATGGAGAATTCCTGAACTGTGAAGGGATTCGAGTCCTTCTACAATCTCCTCTATGATGGTCCTGAACTGAATTATCCCGATGCTATGATCCTTGATAAGGTCTTTGAGTGAACCGTTCCCGGCATACTCCTGGATCTCGTACCATCGTTTGGTTGCTTCGTCAAACCCGTGTGAGTAAATTCGTATCAGGTGGCGGGGATTCTGCCGTGATATCCCGGCAACTTTTTCGAGAACATCACGTTTCGGCTCGATCCCGAGCCGGTAGTGTTTAAGAACCCCGTATCCTGTATCATTGTGAATGAGCCAGATATCAGCCTCACCGCCTGCAGCAGGAAATTGCCTGATCAGACGGTATCCCTGAAACTCACCACTAATCGGCTTTGGTTCTGTATACTCAACGATATTCCGTGCTCCGGCGTCTCCTCTCCGTGTGTTAGGGATGGTACTCTCTCTGATGGTAGGGGGATCGCCAGGTTGCGGATTCATGCCGGTGATATCTGAATGAGGATTGCAGAGATGTTATCCGATGCCTTTCTCGCTATTGCTGCTCCCATGAGTTTCTCGCAGAACTCACTCCCTTTGAACCGCTGGTAGATGAGTTCGAGTTCATCGTGTGAGAAACACCCCCATATTCCATCACAACAGATAAAGAAAGTATCAGAGTCTTTTACCTGAACTTTTGTGGTGAAGAGTTTAATCGAGTTCGGGTTTCCGTCCCCTGATACTGATGAGGTGACCACATTTCTCTTCGGATGAAACCGCATCTCCTCTTCGGTGATGATCCCCTCATCAAACAGGTTCTGGACAATCGAATGATCCCGGGTGATCTGCTCGAAGTAGGTGCCATTTATTCTGTATACCCTGCAGTCTCCTGCATTAAATACGATGGCTGAATCTCCTTTGATGCAGATTCCGGCAATGGTGCAGCCCAGATCAACTGCCTCCGGGTTCTCCTGCACATACTTTTCCAGGGCCTCTTTTCCCTCTGAAAGGGCAGAGGAAAGCGACTCAACGTCTTTGATCCGGGTGGCATTATCCCTGAGTGCAGAGAGGACAAGGTTGCTAGCCACCTCTCCCTTCTCTGCACCACCGATTCCGTCTGCCACACAACAGGTGATGTCAGGTCCAACAGTCTGATGAGAGAGTGGTCTCTCCATCGACCTGTCTGATATAAGTAACCCATCAAGGAGAAGACTGTCCTCGTTGTTGGCTCTCACTCCCCCGTTGTTGGTAAAAAAAGAGAGATCGATCCTGTTGTACTTCACTGGTTTACTATCCTGCTCTGACATCTTCCCCACCCCGTGTAACCATCCGCAATAGATCCTTCACCAACAGATCTCTATGCTTGAGGTATCGCATGGCAGATGAATAAAGGTATCAAGGAATGATGATCCTGTTCAGGTTCACAGACCTGAACCCCGGTTTCTGTATAATACAGCATCACCGTTATCGTACATCCTTACGGATTTATCATCCATCATCTGGCGTTCCCCGGCAGTTACCGGATGGGGTACCTGAGTGATCCACTCAACAAAATTTGCATATGTGTCCATCCGTGAAGTGAGCAGCCAGTACTCGTACCTGGAATTTGGCGATGGTCTCTCTACTGGTTCGCTCACACTGCTTCCCTGGGTATTCAGCCATCGAGCTGCTGAGAATGCATACCTGTCTGAGGTCAGGGTTCCATTTGTCTTCTCGTTTCCAAACCACTTGATGGCCTGAATCTCAGTTTCTGGATGTGATATTACCAGGCTCCGGTTGTCATACCAGATAGTCCCCTTCTCAAACGACGTTCCCATCATGACGATGGAGGGAAAGGTTGTGGCGACCATAAAGAGGAAGATGATTGTAACCCCGATCTGCCACTGCCGGTCTGTTCGAAAGAGTCTGATGATTCCTGCTCCAGCCATCAGGGCAACCGGAGGCCAGAGATATCCCAGAAACCTGAGTGGATCGATCTGGCTGTTCCACAGGAGTTCAATTCCCGGTATGGCTCGTGTGAGACCCAATCCCAGTAGAATCAGGGGAACGGCAGCAAATAGGAGAAGAGGAAACCGCTTTGATGTAAGAAACTCCGGGATTCCTATGAGAGCCAGTATCAGAATGAGGACACCTGCAAAAATCATCGGTACCGGGTACCTGACTGCAAGAAACGAGTACCCTGCAAGGGATGTGACCAGAAGAACCACTCCTCCGATCGCGATGAAAAATCCTCCCACCTGGAGGATCCATACTCGTTTTGATACCCAGTGCATCAGATATCGAAGTGGTCCGGTCACCCCCGGGTAGATGGTCGGGAGATACGCAATACAGACAAAAAGCAGAAACAAGCCGATGACCTGAACAATCCCGGGTATGCTGTGGAAGGGTGTAATCTTGTTTATGTCATCAATAAAAGAGATATATATGAAACTGAGTCTGTATTTCCACCAAGTCAGCATAAACAGAAGTGAAAACCCAAGGATCAGGCAGATGATTCCCGCCTCTCTCTTAATTCTGGTGTCTGATCTGAAGAGGTAGATCTCTGCCAGGGTCATAACCGGGAATATAACCGAGAACATGAAGGCAGACTGGTGATGGGCAAGGATGAGGCCGGTTATCATGCAGAAGGAGAGCAGGATGTCTGATACCCGGCCGGTTCTCACAGCCCTGTGTGAAAAGTAAATCGATAAGAGGAAGAATGGGATTCCAAGTGCCTCTCTTACGCCCTGCGATGCCCAGTGCAGGTAGGGAATGCTTGCGAGGTAGATGAGTGAGGCTGTGAGTGCAGTTGTCCGGTCAGTGTATTCACGGCCTATGAAGTACAGGATTGAGACCGAGAGTGATCCCACAAGGGGTACAATCATCTTCTGTGCAAGCATTGGCTGAATGGATAAAAATCCTGAAAATGCTGATACAATCACCGGGAAGACCGGCTGCTGAAGACGGTATCCGGCAGTTGCTGTTGATCCCTGGACGATCACCTCCCATACTGATTCATAATCCTGCCATGGGTCCCCCCAGGTAAGATACGGAAATCTGAGTGCGAGTATGAGGGTTGTTGTTGCTGCTACTGCGACCAGACAGAAACCCGGTCGCTGGCTGCTCGTGCAGAACCAGACCGCCAGTGCGAAGAAGATCAGAGATATCGGAGCAAGAGATGGATATGCCCGTGAAAGGAGCAGGATAAGTGCTGCTGCTACGCAACTGGCAAAGCAGAGGAGAAGAGTTGTTCTGTCGTTCATAGTATTCTGATTCCCTCTGATACACTTCGGTACGGGGTTGTATTCTGGTTCTCTCCTCCCCTGAAGAGATTGTACCTGATCCTGACTGTTTCACCCGGATTTCCAGGAAACTGATCGATAGTGACCGGGAACTCTGACCTCTCACCTTCTGCCAGTTGAAGTTTTTTCGAATTCACAGTCCTGTTCTGCACTGTTATTGTCAGTAAAAAATTGGTAGTACCTTTCTCCTGGCTGTGAATTCCGATGATGCTGGTGAGTTTTTCTCCTGCATGAACTGCAGATGGGTAATCCTCTGCAGTCCCGTTTCCATTGAGCAGCCATAATTCAGTGACCTCTCCGGGCTCAGTGGTAGATAGTATCCATACCGCAGCACCACAAAACAGGAGAATTATCGCAGCAGCTGCAAGGACGACGGGTATTTGGCTCTTCAAACCAAACCCCGTTTCAATGAAGAACTCGGGTATCGTTGTTCTGTCTGATCGTGAGAAGACCACAATAAGGGCCATCAGCACAAAAAAAGTGGAATATAACAGGATAATCGAGGTAAAGAACGGTGTTACCTGGGGCACAGACGAATCAGAGAATGCGTTTCTGCCTGAGAATTCACAAGCCAGGGCACTGAGCGTGAGAAAGGTGATGCTGCTAAGAATACTTCCGATCACGGTCACTACCCTCTCGCCCGAGGCAATATATGGAAACAGGATCGTCATCACTGCATACCCTGAGAGCCAGAACCCGCAGAGTATCCCCGCGACCGGAGCAGCCGGAGATAAGACCGGGATGATGATTCCAAGAAGACCAAGAAGGCATATGATCATGCCTGAAAACAGGATGAGTTCAGGAATTCTGAAGAGAGAATCAGTTCTGAACGTCTCCGTATTGATCATTGTCTACATAATATATGCTTGAAAACGGTTTAAACATAAAGAGTTCTGCCGATCTTAAGTAAAATTTCATCCCTGCATCTGGGGCAATGGAAAATTTTGAAAAAATGAAAAAAGTCCCTTATCCAAGGAACTTTCTGATATGACCTGCCTGTAGGATGAGATCGGTAAAACTCTCCATCTGGCAGGCAGCAAGCCCTTTCTCTATCCTGCGTGCGATCTCCTGATGCTCCGAATCAGGTCTGATCGGAACTATCCCTTCAACGGCATCGACAATTCCCTGAGGGAGGAAGACAGAGTCGGGGTTGAGGTACTGAACCGCATCTGCCATATCTGCCTCGAAGTTGACATACGTACTCTTCAGAAATGCGATATCATCTGGTGTCAGTGCATTCATACCAAGAATCTCCGGCGGTATCCCGATCGAGTACAGGGCAGCGGTCACGGTGATGGCACGTGGCAGGGATACCTCGCCCATACTTCGCGAGTATCCGAAGAGTCCGATATGCAGTTTTCTCTTCCTCCGACCGGGAATGTGCCCTGCTATCCGGTTGATCATCGG
>CAZVAS010000003.1:18994-25391 GCA_964625165.1 uncultured Methanospirillum sp.
CCGCTCAGTTCCGGATTTGCTGCAAAGAACGGAGTAGTGACGTTGTCGGGATGCTGCGTGCTCATCGTTCGCGGAATTTCATGAGTCAGATTAGTCTGATTATTGCTCGTAGTAGTTTTGGTAGTTCTCGTCATAATGAGCCCCAATAAACGTCATGAAGCCCGGTAATTCTTAAAAAAGAGCGGCAGAACAGAAGATCTGCAGAACGGATACGGTTTATTGTACCCCTTCAGGAGTAATAACACTTCCCACAGTTTCAATCTGTTCATGAACAGTCTCTTCCTGACCTTGCTGATCACGCCTGGTTATTACAAAGGTGCAGTGATCAAAACCCGAGGAGTAACATTCCACCTCGACAACCTCGGGTCTGTCCTGGAACTCTTCAGAGAAGATGGAGGAGAGAACACCAATGTCAAAGGCACATGATCCATGCCCGGTGACAGGCAGTTCCTGGCATTCAAAACAGCCTTCAACCTTCAGGGTAAGCGGTTCTTCAGTGATGAGAGTAATTTTTCCTAGACCATATGACTGCCAGAACCCATTCATCTTCGCAACCTTTCCCGCAAGTGTCGTATCAGCAACCAGCGGGGCAAGTGCTCTTCCGATCCGTTTCCCTGACCTGTGGAGGATGGGATCGATATTCATTCCAAGGTTCATCGCCTCGGTTCTGAAGACCCGGAGTGTGTAACTGAAGAAGGATGCGATGTCTCCTTCGGTGAAGGGAAGTCTACCCTCCTCTTCATGGATGTGTCTCTGTGCTGTCTTGCGATCTGCGTTCGTAAGCCTCCCGATCGGTTCTGAGTTCATCGAGAGAAGCCGTCTCCGGTGATCATCGGGATCCGGTCGCGACCTGATGAGGCCAGCGGTCTCAAGGTCACGAAGATGCACTGATATTGTCGATTTTGCTTTGCCTGTTTGTGAGACGATCTCATCGAACGAGATCTCTCCCTCTGAAATTATTCTGATAATACGCCGCTTGATCAGGCTGTCTATCGCAACAACACTTGTTTTTGTGGAGAAGAGGGTGACCTCACCCTCAAGTTCATGATTCTCAATGACACCAGCCAGGTTCACATACAGATGTTTGATCGCAACCTTTATACTCGTTCGCATGTAATAGAATGTTCGCAGTAATACGAATGGAGAACGAATCATGAAAGCTGAAGCATACAAGATCGCTGAAGGTGTTTACTGGGTTGGAACTCTTGACTGGGACCTCAGAACCTACCACGGATACACACTGGATGGTACGTCATACAACTGTTTCCTCTTATTCGGCGAGAAGACCGTCCTTATCGATAATGTCTATCCTGGCCAGACCGCACAGATGTGGGGACGGATCGCTGATGCATGTGCTCGTGAAGGAAAAGAACTCAAGATCGATGTCATCGTGCAGAACCATGTCGAGAAGGATCACTCAGGCGGGCTTGTAGAAGTTCACAAACGCTTCCCGAATGCACCGATCTATTGTACAGAGGTCTGCCAGAATGGACTTATCCGGCACTACCCGGCTCTCAAGGATGCAACATACAAAAATGTCAAGACCGGAGAGACCCTTGACATCGGCGGAAAGACCCTCGCGTTTGTAGAAGCTCCCCTGCTTCACTGGCCTGACTCCATGTTCACGCTCTATGCTGAAGACGGAATCCTCTTCCCGAACGACGCATTTGGTCAGCATCTCTGTTTCGCAGAGCGGCTTGACACCGATATTCCTGAGTACATCCTGATGGATGCAGCCCAGAAGTTCTATGCAAACCTTATCGTTCCGCTCACCCCGCTCTTCCTCAAGAAGGCAACCGAGCTGACAAATCTTGACCTTCTCAGCAAGGTGAAGATGATCGCCCCATCACACGGCCAGATCTGGACTGATCCCTCAAAGATAATCAGTGCATATGTCGGCTGGGCTACCGGCGCCGGGATGAAGAAGAAGGTCACCATCATCTACGACACGATGCACGGTTCAACCAAGATGCTCGGTCATGCCCTTGCCGAGGGAGCAATGGCTGGCGGATGTGACGTAAAGGTCTTCAACCTCCATGAGGATGAACGCTCTGAGATCGTCAAACATATCCTTGAATCAAAGGCTATCATGGTCGGGATTCCAACGATCAATGACATGCCCTACCCGAGTATCGGCGACCTGCTGTATTACCTCAAGGGTCTGCACTTTAACCGGACCGGCGAGCGGTTTGCCCTGACCTTTGGTTCAATGGGCGGCAAAGGTGGAGCGATTAAGATGGTTGCTGAAGAACTCCAGACCGCAGGATTCACTGTTGTTGATGGTATGGAGGTCCTTTACGTACCTGATGAGAGTGAACTGAGCAAGGCCTTTGAAGCAGGCAAGGAGATAGCAAAGAAAGTCACTGCCTGATCCAATATTCCTCCGATATACATGGACTGCTATGTCCTGATATACCACCAGATCAACCTGATCAAACACTCACATTTCAGGCCTCCCGACTGTCGGGAGGTCACCCCCCCACTCTTTTGAAGTCTTTCTCTCAGCCTGTGCAGGGATATCTGTGTGAATCATTATCTGATTCCAACTGGCGTTGTTCGCTGCATTCGTACCTGAGTTTGATGGCAGTTTTCTTACCGGATAACCAGTCAAAAAAATTCCTGATATCTGGTTAAAACCGATAGACTGGACAGAGTTTACAATTCTTGTTGACAACTTCACCAATCTGCTGCCTTATGAGAAGACTGATCCAATGAATCGGTTTAAACCGGTCAAAGGGTTGACTCTCGTTGCAGATCATGGGATTTCTGTTCTCATTCGCGTCAGGGGTTGAGATGAGGTTCACTACATTTGGATAGATACCTATTCTACCAATGATACCGGTTTGATCGTGCACAAAACCCGTTCTTCTTCGTTCCAGTACGGGATCTGGTTTCCAGTGAAGTTGAACTCGGTCTCTCTATCACAAAAAAAGGATTTTATTCACATCCGCTTAAAAAAGGGAGTGAGTTACCGCCATCTGGGGAGGGTACTGGTGAACTGGCTTACCATCTGTTCTGCTTTATCTACAGGCATACCATTATGAGCTGCAAACATCGAGGCATACTTCTTTATCATGGCCTCCTTGGTGAGATCAGGTTCAGTAAATGCTCCATTCTGATAGCAGTATGTGCAGTACCGGGTGCTGGGAGTTCCATCCTTCTCGGTTCCTGCATCATGATCTGAGACAAGGTGCATTCCGCAGCTCTCACATACCGGGATGACTCTTCCACTCCAGCGGACCAGGTTCTGAATCTGTGTCCTGCTCAGTTCCTTTGCCTTGTCAAGGGGCATCTCGAACATTTGTGAGATGATAGCCCCTGCTTTCTCTGCCATCTGGTCTACTGTTGCATCAGGTTCTGTAAATAATCCGTTCTGGTAGCAGTAGGTACAGTACTGCGATGAGGGTGTTCCATCCTTTTCGGTCCCCAAATCAGCAGGTGAAGTGAGTGGCATTCCGCAACTCTGGCAGACTCCGTTTATTGTGCTCATAGTATCGTCTGGGTTTTGTTTGGTGAAATCTTCTTCGCTATGGATTTACTGTGGCTTTTCCTGGGTCAGGACCGTTTTGATGATCTCAATTGGCATAAAGGTCAGTTCTGCGACTTTTTCAGGAGTGTGTCCTTCACGTGCCACTCTCCTGATCACCTCGTCCATGGACTCTCCGACCTCGATCAGGTTCAGGTCAGGATCAAAGAATCGGACAGTCCTCTGTTGCCAGGGAGTCTTCTCGATCGGGTGAAGAAGTTTTACACCCCGGTCTGTAATCTTTTTGAAGAAGGCATCGATCTCATCGGTATCAAAGTAGATCTCCTGAGCTGGCCTCTCTGGTGGCTCTGAGATCCCTGCTCCTTTGTACAGAAGTCCTGATGCAAACGCCCGGTCCCAGAGTGATATTCCTCCAATGAAGGTTGTTAGTCCCTCGATCTCAAGTTCTATGGTAAGATCAAAGAGTTCCTGGTAAAATGTGCGGCTGATCTGCATGTCCTTGCAGACTAAAACCACTGACTGGTATTTGATCACTATTATTCCTCCTGCTGAACCAGATTACAGATCCGGTTCCTGTAGTGAGTCTTCCTGTTCGGTATAAATAGGTTTGATAAATAGTGCGAAAGTGAACGCATGTTTTATTTCTTGTTTTATATATTTTGTAGATAACCTTTTCAAATCACTACGGCACATGATTGCAAATATTTTTTATTCCTCACATCACAATCCCGGGCTCAGGGAGGATCAATTTCATCTCTGTCCTGTCTTGCTTCGGGTGGTATTGTTCACAACAATAAAGGAGACTGATATCACAAACCTTAACTCCCTTCTCTCCAAGAATTTTCAGGACGATCATGATTAAACGTATTAATCAGCATCTTGAGGAGGATTTTGAAGCAAGGGTTCTGAACCCGATTGAGTACTGGCTCTGGAAGTTCAGATACATCACCCTACTGGCAGTTTTCTTCTGTGGTTTTGCCTCTATTGCACTCTTCATCATGGGAACACTGGAGATCCTGACCCCTGTTAAAGAGATAATCTTCACAGCTCCGGGAATTATTACAAATCACGAGACGATCAGCAATGAGGATGTTCTCAAGGATTTTATTGGAGCTCTGGATCTCTACCTGATTGCGGTCTTCTTCCTGATCTTCAGTTTCGGGTTGTATGAACTGATCATATCCAAGATCGATATCGCCCGTGACTCAGCTGACGATGTGGATCACCCGCTTCTGCAGATAACCTCGCTTGATGAGCTGAAGAGCAAGATCATCAAGGTGATCATCATCATCCTCATCGTTGCATTCTTCAAAAATGTCATCTCGATGAAGATGGTTGTCGTATCTGATGCTCTTATGCTTGCCCTGGCGATTCTTGCACTCTGTATTGGCTCTTACTTCCTGACGAAAGGCCATTGATTAAGAAATCTCTTTTTTTCTACCCCTGGTGTGGTACGCTCATTTCTCATACCTGTATAAGAATCAGCAGAACCTGGGATCTGCTTCTGCGATTGCTATTGCTTCGATTGCACTCTTCTCTTTGTCTTTTATCTCAAGCATGATATCGATATCAAATGGGCATGAGACCCTCAGGAAATTTCTGAAATCATCGGGATCAATATGCTCAGTATGGCTCCCTGCTCTTTTTTCCGTGTGCTGGGAACTGTAATCTGTCATGGGAATTCCGTCGCTCTGACTCCAGGTTCTTCCTGTCATCTCAAGTATCTCCCCGGTATCTTCACCTGAATTCTTGCAGGTGTGATGAAAAACATCAAAGAGAATAGGAATGCCTGTATCCTCGTGTATCTTCAGGCAGTCGGCAGCTGTGAATCGTTGATCATCGTTCTCAACAACGAGACGGTTTTGTATGACTGGATCAAGGCCCTTATAGGTCTTGATGAACCGTGTAATGCTCTGCTCTGCATCACCATAGACACCCCCTACATGAAGTTGGATCTTTGCAGATCTGTCAAGTTTCATACAATCAAGCAGTTCGGCATGGTACATGAGTTCGTCTATACTCCGTGATACCACCTTTTCATCAGGAGAATTGAGAATGATGAACTGGTCCGGGTGCATCGATATTCGCATTCCCGAATCCCTGATATAATGCCCTATCTCTTCCAGTTCATCGCGAAAATGTGTCTGCCAGGGAAAAGTACAGACCGGATGTGAGGCAAAGGGAATTATATCTGATGTTATTCTGAAGAATCTGATCTTATTCTTGCAGTTCCATTCAAGGATTCTCTTAAGACAGGTCAGATTCCCTGCAACAGTTGTTACCAGTCTCTCATCTGAATATGATGCCAGCCTGAATGTTCTCCCACAACTGCATTTTATGCTTCTGTTGATGCAGGGATATCCGATCTTCATACCTGTATCCTTCTGGTATGTGCTCTGCCTGGTAATGAAAGACATCATCAGGCAAGACTGAAGATGTAAATATCCTGAAGTGTATACTCCTCGTCACTGCGAAGTGATACTGGGTGAATAGGGGGTAAACCATGAATAGCAATCGATACTATCGCGAATCTCTTGAGACGATGGATAGAGGGAGCCTTGATGATCTCATCGACGAAAGGATTCATCATACGGTCAGATATGCAAACGAACATTCTCCCTTTTACAAAAAATGGTTTAAAACGCATCGGATTGATCCGGATTCCATTCGCAACCATGATGATCTCCTCTCACTTCCGATAATCACGGGGGCAGAAATCCGTGCCCATCAGCCCCCAAACATGGAAGAGTTTGGGTTTAAAAGCACATCCTGGGAAAATATCTTCACCATTCATGAGACGAGCGGGACAAGTGGAGTACCGAAGAGTTACTTCCTGACATGGGATGACTGGAAACGGTTTGCTGAAAAATATGCACGGATCTTTGTATCCCAGGGCATTGGACCGGGAGA
>CAZVAS010000003.1:25491-35634 GCA_964625165.1 uncultured Methanospirillum sp.
GCGTATCTCACCGAATTATGGGGTTGTGAGGTCTTCAACACCTACGGAAGTACAGAAGGCACGATGTGTGGTCAATGTTCTGCGAAGCAGGGACTTCATGTTCCCGAAGATCTGGTTCACATGGACATTTACGACAATCAGATGAATGATTTTGTCAAAGATGGTGAATGCGGGCGTATCGTTCTGACAACTCTTCTCCCTGAAGGAGAGTCGTGCGGAACGATCCTTATCAACTATGATACTGAAGACACCACAGTTGTCACCTCCCGTGATATATGTGACTGTGGGAGAACTCACATGAAGATCTTCAGTCCCCAGCGTGAAGCGGAAACCTTCTGGATACAGGGAACCCCACTGAACAGGGTTGATATTGAGCGGGGAGTATTTCAGAGAGAGAACATGGAGTATCTTTCCGGGGAGTACGAGGCTTTCCTCTATTCCGGTGGTGATGAGGAGAAGACAGTGATGCGGGTCAGCATGGAGGCAAAAGATCCACAATCATGCGAAACTGATCTGATTTCTGAAACCTTCTTAAAGTCGTTCTTTGCTGTAAAACCAGGACTCCTTCAGCATTACAAAGAGGGAACACTGTCTATGAAATTCAATATTACACCACCAGGGGGACTTGAACTCTCAATACTTCCGGGGCGTCCAAAAAGGCTGGTAGACAGAAGGTGATGGAGGTCAGGACACCTGACCTGTTATGGTGTGACCTGATTATGTTCCGGTCATCAGGTCTTATCCATTAAGATTCTGTCCCGTGTAGATCCCAGACCCAACGAGCCAGTCATCTCCTGCTGGAGTGACATAACAAAGTTTTACCTCGTTTTTGCCCGTTTCCGGGTTTCCATAGACTACATACACATACCCTCCGCCTCTCTTTGCTGCATTGATCTCCATTCTGATGATCGGGCATCCGAACTGGTCGGTGTAATCTGTCCGGTCTGTTCCAATCAGTTCTGGCTGATGTGGGAGGGCAAGGGTGGTTCCGTCATAGCCATATGCAAAGATGTAATTGCCACCATCAGCATACGTTCCGTTAACGTCATTGAAGTCAGCAAGTGCCTGCTCCTTTCCGACATTATCTGCGTGGGCTGAGGCATTTTTCACCCTGCCTACAAGACCGGTGAGATTTTGCTGCGGTATTGATGCATTGAATTTAGGGAGATAAATTCCGGATCCGATAAACCAGTTCTCATCAACCGGTTTTATCTGGAGAAGTTTGAGCATTGGGGTGTAATTCTGTGCAGGATTCGGGTACACAAAGTAGAGGTAGCCGCCCCCCTCTCTGGCCAGATCAACCATTGCAGAAAGGATTGCAAATCCGTTTACATCGGTGAGATTCATCCTGTTCTTTCCGATAAATCCGGGTTGGTAAGGGAGTGCACGTGTGGTCCCGTCCATGTCGTAGGCAAAGATGTATCGATCTCCGGATACAAAGGGGCCCGAAAGGTTGTTGAAAACAGTACATGCCTCTGTCTGGCCCAGATCTCCTGCAACATCGGTGGCATTAGCCACGAATTCGTTCAGTGATGCTATCGAACTATTGAGGTCCTGATTCTCACCAGTTGTGTTTTCATAAGTGTGAGATTTTTCAAACTGTGACTCATCAATATCGCCGATCACTACGATTCGCCACTCCTGGTTATCATACTTCAGAGTATCCCAGATTGCCTCTCTCTGCACTGATTTATCCCAGTTCTTGTTCCAGAACCGGTATGATGTGATACCTGACTTCTGTGATGTTATCTGTACTGCTGCCTGGTGGAGCGTTGGATCAGAGTACAGAGGATCAGTCAGGGCATCCCTGCCAATCTCTTCTTCATTGCTCTCGTACACGATCTGTCCGTTGGGCTGGACGATCATGATATCATACCTCTTCTGCTCGACAAGAGGAATGATGTACTGTCTCAGGAACTCTTCTGGTCTGAATGTGACATCTGTATAACCAAGGTACTCATTCTCTGACGAGAAGATCGGATAACTGAATGATACGCCATAAAATCCTTCTTTGAGAAGGAAGATATCGCTCAGCACAGGTTCCTTCTTTGCGTTTGCGGTTGTTACAGCAGAATCATTGAGATAGATACCAACGAGGTTCTGGTACTCTGCCGGAGCAGCTGCTGTAACAAGTCCTGAAGGTTCTATTACGAGTGAGGAGTGGGCGAATGGAATTGCAGCAACCTTTTTGTTCAATGCTGCGGTAGCATTCTCACCTGTTAGTGTGCCATTTGAGAGTGCCACTGAACTCTTCTCGTTCTCATGTTCAACAACCATGAGACCTGCGGTAATCTCATCAGATACTTTTCCGATGAGGTCTTTCATATCCTGGTGTCTGGATTCATTTACCGTATCTGTCTGCTCTGCACCTGCATGTGAGAACAGAATGATACCGATCACAAAACAAAGGAGGATCAGAGCCCTTCTCATATACCTCACTGGATGACCGTGATATATGAATCCAGCGGATTCACCCTGTGTGTATTGAGATGCTGGTAGTCGAAAAAAGAGATTACTGGTTTATTCCACCAGCCTGTTTGATGAGGCCACAGATATCGATCCAGATCACAAGTTCCTTTTTGCTCTCTCCCCGCTCTCCGACCTCTTTCTTGATAACACCAAGGATATATGACTCGTCACCTGCTCCGTGTGAATTCTGGTCGATATCGGCAACAGCGACTGTGAGCACCGAGGTGACCTCGTCGACGACTACTCCGGTCTTCCCGTCTGTCACAGATTCATCGAGCACGATGAACCTCAGGTCTTCGCTGTTGTTGTCGCCCGCTTTTTTTATCCTGAGCAGGTGGCGGAGATCAACGATGGTTGTGATCTCTCCCCGCAGATCGATGATACCCCTGATATATGATGATGCGTGAGGAAGGGGCGTTATCTTGCTCGCTTCTACAATCTCCCTTACATCAAAGAGATTGACTGCGAACTTGTCCTCTCCGATAAGAAATTCAACAACCTGTACCTCATCGTTCCCGGCCGCCGCCCCGATTCCGCCGGAAATATCCTGCTGACTTGCTGCTATTGCCATTTCTCCTCACCCGTTAGACCTGAAACCGTGCTAATTCCCTGGCTACCTGTTCGATATTGGTTGACACTTCTGATATTACCTTTTCTATCTGGGCAATCGATGATGATGCCTCCTCGGTTGCTGCTGCAGAATCAACCGCCTGCCTGGTCGTCTCCTGGAGCAGGTTTGCAAGTTCGCTGATGCTGGCGGTGATCTCTTCGACAGACGCAGCCTGCTCCTCAGAAGTTGCGGCTACTCCGGTAACATTTGTCGAGATGTCTCCTACCGACTCAGCGATGATCTTGAAAGCATTCAGCGTCTCTGCAAGAGCTGCATCTCCCTCCTTAACGATGGCTCCGGCCTCTGACACTGCCAGGGCGGCCTGAACTG
The DNA here is from genome assembly GCA_964625165.1 of uncultured Methanospirillum sp. Lineage (GTDB taxonomy): Archaea > Halobacteriota > Methanomicrobia > Methanomicrobiales > Methanospirillaceae > Methanospirillum. The sequence goes on from CAZVAS010000003.1 coordinate 28,901, forward strand.
ACTTGTCCTGTAGGGATCTGATCATGTCAGCGATGTTCTCTGCTGATTTTCGTGAGTCCTGAGCCAGAGACTTGACCTCTGCTGCGACTACAGCAAATCCTCGTCCTGCCTCACCTGCACGGGCAGCCTCGATTGCTGCATTGAGGGCAAGGAGGTTTGTCTGGTTTGCGATATCGGTGATGACATTCACGATCTTGCCGATCTGGTCCATCTGGGACTTGATGTCCTGAACAATAAGATCGACCTGGTTTGAGTTCTTTGATATCCCTACCATCACCTCTTCAGCCTTCTTTGCCAGTTCAACTCCAAGCTGACTCTTCTCATCGGCATCAGTTGCTAGTCTCGCAACCGACTCGCTCCTCACAGCGATGTCTGACACCGTCCTGTTCAGATCATCCATGGCGTTCAGGATCTGCTTGACCCCGTCCTCACCCTGCTCTGCGTTGTGACCAACGATATTTGAGCTCTCAGCGAGGACATGTGTCCCGTTTGAGACCTCTTTCGCACTTGCTGCAAGTTCTTCTGTAGCAGCAGATATCTCGCCGACCTTTTTGCCAAAGACCTCGAACGGAGTGACAACGGTATCAAGAACCTGGTTGATGCCTTTTGCTATCTCAAAGTAGTCACCGGTGTACTGATCCTGGTGGGTCCTGACGGTGAGATCTCCCTGTTCGGCAGCGAGGGCAACCTTAATGATCTCATCAATGGCATGTTTCTGGTTCGTAACATCGTTGTATACGGTCAGAACGTTGTATACAGTCCCTTCCTCATCGATGAGGGGAATGTTGTACCGCTCAACACTCTTCTCACCTGCCGGGAACCTGATGGTTGCATCCCCTTTACTCGGCTTCTTTGTTCTGAAGGTGTCTGCAACGCTCTCACCCGACTGTTTCACGTAGTTGAAGTCCTTTATTGTGATCTTTCCGATATCGCTCTTCAGAAAACCCATCAGAGCGAATGCAGCCGGATTCATCTCCACTACCTTCAGTTCAGGACTCCAGAGGATGAATGGGAATGGATTGTCATCTATGATGGACGCAGTCCGGCGTTGGAGGATCAGGTTTTCGTGTGCCTGTCTTCTCTCTTCGGTGACATCAATGTAAACACCAAAGGCCGATGTCACGTTCCCTCTCTGATCGATGAGTGGAATCGTGTTTCCGACAAGCTCTTTTCTGCCGCTTGGGAAATCCATTACCAGTTCGCATTTACCCCTCTTCTTCTCCTGTATTGCAGCCTTGGATCCCAGCCCGACCATGCTGATAACTTTCATATCAGATACTTTCATCCTGAGCAGTTGCTCTTTGGAGTATCCGGAGAGTTCACAAAATGCAATATTTGCCTGCTGGATCTCAAATGAGGGATTGAAATGGAGGATCGGAAGTGGGTTCTGATCAACTATCGAGTCTGCCTGTTGCTGGAGTTTTTTGATCTCAGTAATATCATTGTATACCGAGAGAATTTTATCGATATTTCCGTTGTTGTCAAGGATTGGTATTGTATGCCTGACCCAGGTCACAATCCCTGAAGGAAACTGGAAGGTTGCCTCGCCGACCTTTGTTGTTCTGTCTTTTGCGGTCTCTGCAAGTCCCTCCCCTTTCTTGTCAAGATATACAAAGTCCTGCAGGGTTGCAGACATGCTCTTCTCCCTGCTCCATCCGGTCGCCTTGATGAAGGCATCGTTTACGTTAACGACTTTCAGATCCCTGTTCCAAATGAGGATCGGATTTGGATTCTGCGTGAAGATAAAATCAGATTCTCTCTGATGAGACCTGAGCTCCTCAATCTCCTGCTTCATCCTCTCCATCTCACCTCTCTGCCCGGTATCACTTCCTGATTCAGTCATCTCATATCCCCCCATTCCTGGTAGCTACTATCCTCTCCTGATAGATGTAATACCTTACGGTTCTTTATCCCTGACTGATGACTTCACTCCTACCCGTAATGCTTTTCTGATCTGCTGGATTATTATCAACAGGAATAATTCAGTAACTATTCTGCTGAAGAACTGTCACGATCAGATCTCCGGGGTGCCCTTCATGTCAAAATATTCAGATCCTCAGGACCATACCCAGAAATGGCTTGTAATGGGGGCATCCTTTCTTAAGAAGGAACAACTTGACAAGGCTTTTTATGCATTCAAGGAGGGCCTTCGCAGCGATCCTGAAAATGCCGAGCTCTGGTACCAGATAGGGATCGTTCTCTCAAAACAGGAACGGCATCGCGATGCCATCAAGATGTACCGCAATGCCCTCAAGTATGCTCCAGGAAATAACAACGCCCAGCTCCAGATCGGTATCGCATACCACGAAGTCGGGATGTACAAAGAGGCTATCGGGATTTTTAACCGGCTGATTGAGAATCAGCCATCCATCTGCCTCGCATGGATGTACCGTGGTTCATGCCTCGTCTCAAAGGAGCAGTATAAGGAGGCTCTGGCAGATCTTGAGGAGGCGACAGACTGTGGTCTCAGTCAGGTCGAGATCTGGGTGCTGAAAGGATACTGCCACGAGCAGCTCGGTGATCATCAGGATGCTATAGATGCGTACCAGATCGGCTGCGAGATCGCTCCTGATGATCCGATGCCCTACTTTGGTCAGGCCGGAGCCCTGAGCCATATCGGGGAGACCGAACAGGCAGTAGAGGCCTTGTTTGAGGCAGTCAAGAAAGACCCCGAGTTTGCAGATGCCTGGAACCTGCTTGGTGATCTCCATGCTGATATGGGGGATCTGGAGATGGCTACCAGTGCGTACCAGCAGGTACTCAAACTACAGCCATGGAATTTTGAGGTAAGATACACCCACTCACTCCTGAAGGCAGAACTGTCAGGAGATACCGACGGTGTTACCGACATCCTGAACCAGATCATTCATGAAGGCCAGGAGACACCGGGGTACTATAATGCTCATGGTCTGGCTCTTCTTCACCTCAAAAAATATGAGGCTGCTATTCAGGCGTTCGATCATGCAATCATGCTCGACCAGAACAACCCGTCGTACTGGCATAACCATGGTGCCGCACATTTCAAGTTACGGCATTACAACGATGCAATAAAATCGTTCCAGCATGCCCTCAAACTCAATGCCGGAAATGTCAACTCCTGGATTGGGCTTGGGATGGTTGCAACCCGTCAGTATGACTACTCACGTGCAATCAGTGCTTTCAGCCAGGCAACCCGCAGAAATCCGAAGAAACCCAATGTCTGGGTCCTCCTCGGGGATGCCCAGTATGAGCGGGGCGACTGCCGCGAAGCAGTAACATCGTACGAGAAAGCCCTCGATCTGGATCCTGATAACACTACTGCCTGGAACCAGCGTGGGATGGCACTCCGCTCACTTGGCAGTCATGATGATGCGTTGAAGTCGTTTGAGCATGCAACTATCCAGAAGACCGACAGGCCTGACACCTGGGTAAATCATGCGGTGACCTGCTTTGAACTGGGTGAATATCCGGGAACGATTGCGTCGTTTGAGAAGGCCTGTAAGATCGGCCCGATACCTGTTGACAGTTGGAAGGTATACCTCAACGCTCTCGCGTATCAGAACGAACACCAGAAACTCATCAGGGTTGCTGAACGGTTCATCGAACGGTTCGGAGGTGATGATGAGGTCTTCTTCCTGCTCGGAGTCTCTCTGTACAAACTCGGGCTGTACGATGGAGCCGTTGAAAAACTGCAGGAGGCAATCTCCAGGGAGAAGACCAATATTGAGGCTGTGTACTGGTATGGTCTCACGCTTCTGGCACTGAAACGGTACGCCGATGCCATCACAACTTTTGAGCAGGTCGAGGACAGTCAGCCTGATGATTACCAGGCCTGGTTCTCACATGCAAAAGCACTGGTGGCAATGGAGGAGTATCAGAAGGCTGAGTTCATCCTGAAACATTCTATCCAGATATCAAACTCTGAAATAGACTCCTGGATGCTTCTTGCACAGATTCAGATCTCACAGAACCAGTCACCTGATGCTATCCAGTCGCTCAACCATGCTCTGGAGATTGACCCTGCAAACCAGGAGGCACTGGTCAAGAAAGCTGAACTGCAGGTGAAGATCGGCTCATTCAAAGGTGCATGTCAGACATACGAAAAGGTGGTCGACCCTGCGGCAGGGAGTTATAATGTGCTGTACGGGTATGCAACAGCTCTATTCCAGACCGGCCAGGTGAAGGAGGCACATGGAAAGGTTCAGCGACTGCTTGAGAAGTATGAGAAGAATGCAGATCTCTGGATCCTAAAGGCAGAAATTGAGCAGTCACTTCGCTTGTTTGAGGATGCCTCCCTCTCTCTTCTTGAAGCCTCCAAGTATGCTCCTGATGACAACACGATACCGGGTATCCTGGGAGTGACACTCTTTGAAGCTGGGAAATACAAGGAAGCTATCAGGTTTCTTGAAAAGGCCCTTATCAGGGATTCCAGCAATGGTGAACTCTGGCGAAGAAAAGCAACAGCCCTTGAGATTCTTCGCAATTACAGTCAGGCTGCTGAGGCATACCAGCAGGCTGCCCTTCACCTCCCTGATGATCCGGTGATGATAAAAAAGCAGGGTGTCACGCTCTACGCGGCCGGAAAGTGCGAGAAGGCTGTTGCGAGTTTTAATCAGTATCTGGATCTTGCCCCTGATGATTCAGAGATCTGGGCGATGAAGGGCAAGGCACTCTACCGTCTTGGTGAGTATGAACGCTCTGCTGATGCCTTTGGTCATGTGGGGGAGAAGAACCGGGACCCCACGATCCTTCTCCGGTACGCACGCAGTCTTTGTGCAGCAGGAAAATACGAGGAGTCAATCAGGCCCCTCAGTCTCGTGCTTGAACAGCGGCCGGACGATCCCGAGGCCTGGCGTCTGAAGGCTGATGCCGAGACAGCATGTGGAAGACAGGACGAAGCGGCTCGTGCTGTAGTTGAGGCCCTGAAACAGTTTCCAGAAGATCCCAAACTACTCTTCTCTCACACAAAATCCCTCTATGAGAGCGGGGCGTATGATGAAGCCCTGCAGGCAGTAGAGAAGATCATCGAGATCGCTCCCGATCTTCCTGAACCATGGGCACTTCATGCAGAACTCTTCTGGCTGACCGGTCAGCACGAGGCTGCTGTTTCCGCGTATGACCGTGTGCTTGCAGAAGATGATGAGAATGCCAGGGCCTGGTTTTTAAAAGGTGATGCCCTTCAGAATCTGGGACGGTTTGAGGAGGCAGCCATTGCCCATGAGCGGGCGTTCGCGCTCGGCGGAGACAACACAGTCGGGCTGATGATCTCAAGAAAGATGCGGTACCTGCAACAGAAGAAGTAGAATTGAGCCTTATGGAGTTTGATGGCTCGTTTTGGTAAGTTTATTAGGCAGAGGGTTTCCCTGCTGCGATATGCCCTTTCAGGTTTTTGAGAACCGTCTCCCGGTCATATGGCTTGACAATATACCCCGTTGCCCCGACCCGGAGGGCTAAGGCCACAACCTGCTCAAGTCCGGCTGCAGAGCACATGATAACCGGGATATCTGGAAACTCTTTTTTAAACTCTCTGAGTGTTTCAATCCCGTTCATATCAGGCATGACAAGATCCAGCGTGATGAGGTCAGGTCTGTGTTCGCGGCAGAGTTTGATACCATCAGGACCCATTCCGGCTGCTATCGTATCATACCCTTCGCTCTTCAGGATCTCTGCCATGTTGTTTTGGTCTTCTGGATTGTCGTCGATGATTAATACAGTAGGCATATCTTCTCTTCCCCCCGGCTGAGCATCAGCCATGCCCTGGTATATACCTGTTATGACTGTCTTGAATATCAATCTACGGAAAATGGGATGAGAAACCAGGAGGTAAAAAAGAGTTCAGGATTTAGTTACCTGCCAGAACAGGCGGTTCCTGCACCCCTCTGGAGTGCAATCTTACCGGTTCTGACCATCTCAAGGATCCCGTACGGGCTCATGAGGTCCTCGATTGCTGCGATCTTGCTTGAGTCCCCGGTCACCTCGATCATCAATGAATCTGTCCCGACATCGATGATCTTTGCCCTAAATATACCTGCAACCTGCATGATTGCAGATCTGACCTCACCCGGCTCTGCCTTGACCTTGATGAGGGCAAGTTCCCGCTCTACATGCTCTGAGTTGGTGATATCCAGGACCTTGATGACCTCGATCAGTTTGTTGAGCTGTTTTTTCACCTGCTCGATCTGGACATCGTTTCCTGATACAACGATAGTGATCCTGCTGGTATCAGGCTGTTCGCAGGTCCCGACCGCCAGGCTCTCGATGTTAAAACCCCTGCGTGAGAAGAGACCGGTTACCCTGGAAAGAACACCCGGGCTGTCCTCGACAAGCACACTGAAGATATGTCGGTTCATCTACTCCTCCTCGTGTTCGGTGTGGTGACCGACGATCATCTCGCTTATGGCTGCCCCTGCCGGGACCATCGGGAAGACGTTCTCTTCACGCTCAACTCTGAAATCAAGCAGGTACGGGCCCTTGTGGCCGAGGGCACGTTTCAGTGCAGGCTCGACGTCCGCGATAGTTCTCACGGTCTCCGCCCCGATGCCGTATGCTTTGGCAATCTGCTCAAACTGCACCTCCGGCAGTTCGGTGTAGGAGTACCGCCGCTCGTAGAAGAGTTCCTGCCACTGCCTGACCATCCCGAGGAACTGATTATTCAGAATCACGATCTTCACCGGAATCTGGTACTGGGCAATGGTGCCGAGCTCCTGGATGTTCATCTGGAAACTTCCGTCTCCTGCGATTACCACGGTGGGTTC
>CAZVAS010000003.1:35734-37048 GCA_964625165.1 uncultured Methanospirillum sp.
GGGTGATTCTTCTTCCAGGCCTGCACCTTCTCTGACCATTCAGGGTGAGAACAGGCTCCTGGGATCTTCTTCAGAAGATCAGTGAGGATACTCTTTGCATCCCCGACGATCGGCACATCGACTGTTTTGTTCTTCCCGATCTCTGCAGGATCAATGTCCATGTGAATGATCTTTGCATGAGGTGCAAAGGTGGCCAGATTTCCGGTAACCCGGTCGTCAAACCTGACTCCTATTGAGAAGAGCAGGTCAGACTCGGTGATCGCGTAGTTCGCATACTCAGTCCCATGCATCCCGAGCATTCCCAGGTTGAGCGGGTGATCTGCAGGTATACATCCAAGACCCATCAGGGTGGTTGTCACCGGCATGCAGGTCCGCTCTGCAAACTCGACGAGTTCCTTTGATGCTTCAGAGGAGATGACCCCCCCTCCTGCATAGATGATCGGCCGCTCTGCTGCCTCGATGAGTTCGACTGCCTTCTGGAGTTGTTTTCCGTGGCCTTGATAGGTCGGCTTGTAGCCTCTGAGTTTTATCTGCTGGTCAGGCCCGTCCTCGTCCGGGATCTTTGTTGTACTGACATCCTTGGGGATGTCGATGAGGACTGGACCCTTCCTGCCGGTGTTGGCGATATAGAATGCTTCCCTGATGACCCGTTTGAGATCTTTGACATCCTGAACAAGGAAGTTATGTTTTGTCACCGGCATCGTGATCCCGGTGATGTCTGACTCCTGGAAAGCGTCATTTCCAAGGAGCCCCGTAGGGACCTGCCCGGTAAGAGCCACAACCGGAATGGAGTCCATGTAGGCGGTTGCAAGTCCGGTCACAAGATTACAGGCCCCGGGCCCTGATGTTGCCAGACAGACTCCTACTTTTCCGCTTGCACGGGCATACCCGTCAGCAGCATGAATGGCTGCCTGCTCATGCCGTACCAGAATATGCCTGATATCTGAGTCATAGAGTTCATCGTATATCGGGAGAACAACGCCGCCCGGATACCCGAAGATGACATCTACTCCCTGCTCTTTCAGCCCTTCAATCAGTATCTGTGCGCCGCTTTTCATCTAACTCCCTCAACAGACGGTTCATTCCCGTCACAACCGCTTCAACGCTCGCCTGGATGATATCGGTTCTGGCGCCGCGTGAAGTGATGGTTCTTCCATCTTTTCTCAGTTTTACGGTTACATCAACCATTGCATCGGTCCCGCCGGTGATCGCCTCGACATGATACTCATCGAGTCTGACGTCACCTGCACTCGCGACCGACTGCTGCAGAACCCTGAGTGCTGCATCCACCGGACCGTCACCGGTAGCTGCACC
>CAZVAS010000003.1:37148-50313 GCA_964625165.1 uncultured Methanospirillum sp.
GTTATCGGCTCATATGTCCGTGAGTCACGGAAGAGTCCATGTGCATGGATCCCGCTCTCGTGGGTGAATGCCATCGTTCCCACTATCGGTTTATTTGTTGCGAACGGAACACCGGTCAGCCTGGAGACAAGGGTTGAGAGTGGGTAGATCTTCTTTGTGTCAATCCCGGTCCGGTACCCGTATAGCGTCTCCAGAGACATGACAACCTCCTCAAACGGTGTGTTGCCTGCCCGCTCACCAAGACCATTCACCGTGACATGGGTACAACTTGCCCCGGCCTTTAAGGCCGAGAGGGTTGATGCGAGTGCCAGTCCGAGATCGTTGTGGCAATGGATACTGAGCGGAGCCAAGCAGAGGGGGGGGATGATCTCTGTAGCCCTTTCGGGAGTGAGAACACCGACCGTATCACAGAAGCAGAGTCTGTCAGCCCCGTTTGCAACCCCGTCACGGTACAGCATCGCAAGAAATTCCTGATCTGCCCGTGATGCATCCTCTCCGGAAAGTTCCACGATGAGGCCGCGTTCTTTAGCGTATACGACAGCACTCATCGCCATTGCATGGACCTCTTCGCGGGTCTTCTGCATCTTCTTTGATATATGCAGATCAGAGACCGGGACCACCAGGTGAACCGAGTCAGCCCCTGCATCTGCTGCACAGTCTATGTCCTGGTTTAATGCCCTGACATACGTGCAACATTCTGCAGCAAGTCCGGCATCTGCGATCAGCCGTATCGCTTCCCTCTCGCCTTCAGATGCAACAGCCGACCCTGCCTCTATAACATCTACTCCGATGTCAGAAAGAGCAGCAGCAATCTCAAGTTTTTGTGCCGGGGTCAGCGATACTCCGGGTGTTTGTTCACCATCACGGAGCGTTGTGTCGAAAAAGCGTAACCGTCTATTGCCCAATAAAACACTCACTCATAGGATATTGCTCCCATGAGTAGGTGGGGGCTGTTCTGCTAAAAAGATTGTGCAGAAAAGATCGAAATATATTATATTGTGGTTCGATCTTTATTCTGATGCGGTGCTATGTTTGCACTCTTTGATTGGTGGGCGCACCAGACTCCCCGGGGATGTTATCGTGCGGTTGTCTGAATCTTTGGTTCAATGAGTTTCCAGATCCAGTCAGCCAGTTCCCTGATGTTCTTTGTCTGGATGTAGACCTCTCCCGGGCCGGTGATGTCGGTTACCAGGAATTCACCTGAAAGGAATGTCTCTTTCCAGCCGCCGAACTTTGTCACCTGGTACGAACAGGTGTCACTGAATGCGACAAGATGGAAGTTGTCTACCACGAGGTGCTCCCCGGGAGCCAGTACATGTTTGTCTATGGCTCCGAATGTGTTGATAAAGAGCATACCCTGTCCTGAAACCTTGATCATGAAGAGACCCTGGCCGAAGACACCCTTGGTGAAACCCTGCCATTCTACATCAAGGTTAACTCCCTGTTCTGATGCGATGTACGCGGTCTTCTGGATGATGAAACCCCTATCAGGTCTGATCTCCATGACCTCAACATCTCCGAGCGGTGCTGCTGAAAATCCTGCCTCTCCGGGACCTGATGTTGCCGTGAACTCGTTGACAAAGAAGGACTGCCCACCGAGAAGAGTCATACCAATAGTGGAGAGAAGTCCCTGTTTTCGCTTCCTGGTATGAACCTCGATCGATGGCTGCATGTAGGTCATTGCCCCTGCTTCAGCAACAATGGTCTCTCCAGGCTGGAGGTTTACAACCAGGTATCCGTAACTTGGGCGATATTTAATCTCGTACTTCATTCTATCCTCAGTGATAATGATAGTCCTTTGGGGATGAAAGAGTTGCTGAACTGTTGATCCCCAGTTTCCCAAAAAAGTATTGAGTTCTGGAGAGCCTGAATTAATCGCTGGAGAGTTCTTGAAAGATTAATCCTCTTTTTTTTTATGAGCATGGATACACGACAGTGACGACTGAGTCGTCATCTCCGGCCAGGGCTGTATCGTTCTGGTTACCACTTCCTGCAGTCTTCAGGCTGTCGTTTTCTGTCTGATTCTGGTTTGTTCCGGTCGTGTCAAGAAAACCAGACTGTGATATCCGGGTTTTCTTATGGTAGGCGTTTATTGCATTCCAGTCTCCTGCCCTGATGAGTTCACCGATCGAGGGTTCAGGTGTCAGATTTTTACTCTCACCACCAACTGACCCATTGGTGAAGTTATCTGCAGCCAAAGAAGTATTGGTCTGGTTGCCCTCTGTTGCGTTTGTTGTCGTTGTGTTTTGATGTACCTGAACCTGGGAAGGAGATTTTATCGGTGTCACCGTTGGGAGTGGTGTCATTACCCTCGGTGTTGAACTTGTCGCAGAGATGTTGCCTGGAATAAGTCCTGAATAATGAGCATTTGCACCCATTCGTGCACCTTCTGAAACACCAAAGTCACCGTAATCGCCGACTCCTGCCCCTGCCCCCCCGGCAAGAACTGATGGTGCGATACAAATTATGAGAAGGAAGCACAGCAGGAATCCTGTAGCGAATGAAGACCTGACATCCATATGATCAGGTGAATTTTCACTGGTGATAACCCTGCTGAACTGAATCTCGGAAAAAAACTCCTGATGGAAAGCAGGGTAATGCTGTCCCATGCACCAGGTGATGCGCGTGACTGCACCACGACCGGATAATCATCTGCACCACCGTCTGATATCACCGGATGGAAGGAAAAGTGATATCCCTTCCTTCCCAATGGGTTATCAGGAGAACGCAGAGGTCATCTATGATCCAGAAGTACTATGATAACGATGTCGATCCGGCTGCAATCGCCAAGAAGACGATTGCAGTGATCGGATACGGCTCTCAGGGGAGAGGACAGGCACTGAATCTGAAAGACAGTGGTCTGAACGTGATCATCGGTCTGCGCCCGGGAAAGAGCTGGGACCTTGCAAAGAGCGAGGGTTTTGAGGTCTTCGAGGTTGCAGAGGCAGCAAAGAAGGCTGATGTTATTCAGATTCTTATCCCTGACGAGAATCAGGCAGCAGTGTACCGCTCCTTTATCGGACCCAACCTCACCAAGGGCAAGGTCCTCATGTTCTCCCATGGATTCAACATCCACTACGGGCAGATCGTTCCGCCAGCAGATGTTGATGTTGTGATGGTCGCACCAAAAGGACCAGGTCACATGGTCAGACGTACCTATACCGAAGGTATGGGTGTTCCGGCCCTTATCGCCATCCACCAGGATGTATCAGGCAACGCCCGCAAGGTTGCCCTCGCATATGCACAGGGTATCGGTGCCACAAGGGCAGTAGTCCTTGAGACTAACTTCCGTGAAGAGACCGAGACCGATCTCTTTGGGGAACAGGCTGTTCTCTGTGGTGGTATCACCTCACTTATCAGGGCAGGATTTGAGACCCTGGTCGAAGCAGGATACGCCCCTGAGATGGCATACCTTGAGGTTCTTCATGAGACCAAACTCATCGTCGATCTCATCTACGAAGGTGGGTTTACCAAAATGCGCAGTGCAATCTCCAACACAGCACAGTATGGTGACCTGACCCGTGGACCACGTGTCATCGGACAGGAGTCATACATGGCAATGCAGGAGGTCCTCGAAGAGATCCAGAACGGCACGTTTGCCAAGGAATGGATCCTTGAGAATATGGTCAACCGCCCCACCTTCACAGCCCTCACCCGGGCAGATGAAGAACATCTGATCGAAGAGGTCGGTTCTGAGATCAGGGCTATGATGCCACAGTTCAAGAATAAGCGATAATCAACCCTCGAATCCTTTTTTTCAACCTGATAAATCACCTTGGTATTGCGATACCTGCATGCTCTGCAAAAGCCATCAGATCACCAGGAATTGTTCCAGTCCGCTGGAGAAGTGATCGAAGGCTTTCATTCCTCCGGTTCATACCGCAGTGAGCGAGATCGTTTCTGAGATCTGATACACGCTCCCAGATCCTTACCATCTCTTTCCAGTTTGGGATATCCAGCAGCAGATGGGTGTATGGTGTTGTCTCGGCAGGTATTCCCTGAAGGGTAAGCGCAAGACCGGTCAGCGTCCGGGAGACTTCATGTCTGATGTCTGCATCAAGCCATGACTCATCAACTCCAAGTACCAGCATTGTAACAGAGATAAGCCACTCCCGGGAGAGTGAGACTGCCTGCATCTCAAGGCCCTGATCGATCTGGTACCTGATCAGCCGGTGCTGGAGAAAGAGATACTCACGACTGAGCTCGTCTGGGCTTGGGATAGCTGCCATCTCCCCGGTCTCTTCAAGCTCTTCAAGTACCGGGAGGAGTGCAGGGGCAAACCTTTTGATCTCATCTCTGATTACCGGATGATCGTGGGAGATTCCCCATGCAGCATACATGGCATCAACCGGTCTTGAGAGCCTGACCGCCCTGGTGAAGGTTCCAAGCAGATGTGACCAGCCTGTCAGGTGTGTGGGTGGTTCTGGTTCCTGTCCGGCTTTATGGATACTTCTCTGCAAACCGGTAAACAATGACCCGATCTGTGTCGCATCGGTATGAGACATAAGGGCTCTTACCCCTGAAATCCAGTCAATCACCTGCAGGATGGGCTGGAGATTTACGATATGCCTGAATCCATACTCATCTGTCTGGGTTGCATACACAACCCCGATAACCTTCACTCCCCTGACCTCCTTCATCCAGGTTGCAGCAAGTGAGATGATGAATGGAAGGCTCCGGTGTCCGTCAGTGACGTCAAAGAGGATTTCCTCTCCCTCCTCTGCTACACTCGCCAGAAGGGTGAAGATCTCCCACAGTTCATCTTCGTTTGTTCCTTCCGGCAGCCAGAGTTTTCTGACTACCATTCCCCGTGACTCACATGCTGCTGCTATCTGTGCACTTCGGGGGTCTCGTATGCAGAGGACCATCTCATCAGGATGCCAGAAGTTCCAGATTGCTTCCTGAACTAGATCAGTGACCTGACATAGTTCATCACGGCAGAACCTGGATGATTCAGGTCTTTCAGGATTGATACACGAGATACATCTCATCGGCTCTTGATCTTGATATACCGGGAGGGATAAATTCTGATCGGAACTGATCCTGGAGTGCCGACCTCGGCATCCGGAGTCTTCTGATGAAGATCGGCTATATCTATGATGTTATCTATCCCGAGACCATCGGCGGGGTAGAGAAACGTATTCATGAGATCGGTGTGCGACTTGCAGCACGTGGTCATGAGGTCCACCTGTACGGAATGAAATACTGGACCGGGCCTGATGTTCTCAACCGTGACGGGATGATACTTCACGGTGTCTGCCCTGCAATGGGACTCTATACCGAGGGTCGCAGGTCTATCCTGCAGGCTGTCCGCTATACCCTGGGTTTGATTCCTCATCTTCTCAGGTCTGATGTGGAGATCTTTGACTGCCAGAATTTTCCTTACTTTCCTGCAATCCTACTGTCGCTCTTCTGTAAGGTAAAGAGTCGGTGCCTTGTTATTACCTGGCACGAGTTCTGGGGTAAATACTGGTTTTCATACCTTGGGATCAGCGGATTAGCAGGGCTTTTGATTGAACGGACAGCCCTTCAAATGAGTCCGCGGATCATCTCTGTCTCACCTCTGACATCTGCTCAAATAAGGACTGCCGGTTATTCCGGTGATGTAGCCCTTGTTCCGAACGGTATTAATGTTGGGGCGATATCTGCAGTTCCCCCGGCACCTATGGAGTCTGACCTGATATTTGTCGGCCGGTTTATTCCAGAAAAACATCCTGAGCTTGTAGTCGATGCGATGAGGTTACTTGTTGCAGATTATCCCTCTCTGCATGCCATCATTATCGGTGACGGACCTGACTTTGACCTGATTCGTGACCGCATCGCGCAGTTCAATCTTTCCAGCAACATTACGCTACCGGGGTTTGTCACAGATCACGAGGAGGTTATGGGTATGATGAAGTCATCAAAGGTGTTTGTTCTACCAAGTGAACGTGAGGGATTTGGAATTGCCGCCCTTGAAGCGATGGCGTGCGGACTCTCCCTGGTCACCGTGGATCATCCCCGCAATGCTGCATCAGCCCATGTACTTCCAGGTGCCGGATACCTCGCTGCCATGACTGCTGATGATATCGCACAAGGAATCAGGAGTTGTCTTGAAAACCGTCCTGACCCTGTTGTTCTTGCCCACTATGCCTCCTCGCATGACTGGGATCAGATAACCCGTGACCTTGAGCAGTACTACCGGACATTATCAACCGATGTATGCAAGGAAAATATGCCAGACCGGCGGTGTTCTGCCATCTTTGATATATTCAGGAGGGCTGAAATATAGATATGGCATCTGAATCGTTCTCTCTGGGAGGGAAGACCTTTATGGGGCATGTCATCCCCATCGGTCCGGTAAATCTCGTATTCGCAATGGGGGAGAAGGGACTGGTTGGTTGTGGAGCGGTTGATGTATTAGCGTTAGATAAGTTTCATCTTCCTGCAGCCAAGGTACGTCCGGTAGGCACACCCTCGGTCAGCACAATCGATGAACTCCTCTCCGGTGAGATCGTTTCAGTGAATCAGGCGGGAACCACTCTTGGGATTACGATTGGTATGAGCGGGAAGGATGCCCTGCTCCGGTTGGCATAAGTCACAGATACCCTTTTTTTGATCCTTTTTTTCAAACACACAATTAATGGTGTGTAGTTCAGTCTTCATTCATGTACGAAGATTTTTCCTGAACCTCTGAAACAATGATATGGAGCATAGGAAGAAGTGCCTTTGCACGGACAGTAGCCATAACAAAGAGAAGTTGCGGATCTGTTTTGAAGTATCCATGAATGAGTCGATCCCGGGTCCTGGCAAGCTGACTCCATGGGATATCTGGGTGTGACTCACAGATTTCCGGGGGAACAAGTTTGGCAGCTTCACCCAGGATCATGAGTTGATCCCTGACTACAGATATTAGGATCCATTCCTGAGAAAAAGTTGGGAGATCGATCCCATTGGTAACCTCGATCATCCTGGTTAATGCCTCCTGCATGTCGAGGAGGGTGAAAACAGGATTCCTCATACTACTATTAGGTCGCGAAATACGGTTGATCGCATCTCTTCCCTGATCCCTTTTGGTGTAGTTATATCAATTGACCGGTGAAACATCGTTTCCAGTTCTATTGAAAGGCCGGAAAAGTCAAGGATATCTGCTTCAGGTTCAAACTCTGCGTAAATATCAATATCACTTTCTTCTGTTGCAGTTCCTCGTGCAACAGATCCAAAAATTCCGATCTTCTTCACCCTGTACTTCTGATGGATCTCTTCTTTGATATTTTTCAGAGAAGAGATGACCTCATTCCTGTTCATAGCGCCCCTTGATTACTATACATATCACTCATCAGGAAATGATACTATCTGGAAAAAAGAAAGTAGAGGGATGAGGACGAATTAACGAAATCTCTCTATCCGGTTATCTGATCGCTTGTGCTATTAGAACACGCCACTCAGCGCCATTCAGATTAATCGTGTTCCAGTATGCCTCTCTCCCCTTTGGTTCTGTCGGATCAGGACGCCAGAGTTCGTATGATATATTGCCCTCCTTATCCTTCATCATGGCATTCTTGACATCCCTGAATGTCGGGTACTCGGTCAGGTAGTTGTCTGGTGGAATTTTATCCTCTTCTGATGAATCAGACACGTAGAGTATCTTCCCGTCGGGCTGCATCACCATTGCTATCGCATCAGTTCCGTTGACCAGGGGGCCGATGACTGCATCGCAGAACGGGCCGGTGAGCAGAACTGCTATTGCTGCTCCATTCTGGTCATCAACAACAGCAGGTCGAATGACCAGGATCATGTGATCGCCGTCTTCACGGGGAGTTGCATTTCCGGTGCGGGGCTTGAGGACCTTTATCACATTCAGTACTGATGGATCGCTGGTGATGGCAGATATCTGCTGTGGGTTTACATACGATTCATTGAGTGATGATAGGGTGGTATTGCCTGCAACAAGTACTACCCCCGCCCAACCGGGAATACTCATCCGATTCTTTGATACGATCTTCTCTGCTGATGCGGTCTTCAGTGATTCACCACTGAAGACACCTGCAGTCTCCGAAATATTACTGTCTACTGCCTCGAGCGTATCTGATAGTGATGAACTGACGCTGCTAAGCAGGTCTATGCCTGAAAGATTAACCTGATCAGCAGCCGCTGATCCAATGAAAAGACTGCTACATAACAGAATGATGATGAGCGGTATGAATACCGGTGTACGGATCATGGCTATACGATGTCTCTGCAGATACCTATTTTTTTCGCAGGTTTACATAGCCGGTCATCATCTTTTAATGCCAAGCTGCAGATAGAAACTCTATGTACAAGCGAATCCTCATCGGAGTTGACGGTTCTCCTGAGAGCATGAAGGCACTACGCGATGCAGTCAGACTCGCCAAACTGCTGAGTGCAACCGTTGATCTCCTCTTTGTCATTCCTCCCCGGATTTATGCCCAGTGTGCAGAACAGGATGTGATTGTTCATCAGCAGAATGGCAGTGCGCAGCGTATCAGTATGCTCCAGATGGAGGAGAATGAACTCTTTGACACCATTAAAGCAGTTTCAGCAGAAGAAGGTCATGAGGTTTCAATACATACCCGCGTGGGTGATGCGGTCGAAGGTCTTATTGAGTTCTCCCAGTCCCATGGAAGTGATCTGATCGTTGTTGGTTCGAGCGGAAAGGGGATGGCCGGCCGATTGATCCTTGGGAGCGTAAGCACAGGTGTTGTTCATCAGAGTCAGGTTCCGGTTCTTGTGATCAAACCTGACTGACTCGTTGGTTGAGAAAAAAAGACCTGTGACCCAGAGGTCATTCAGGGTTTGTTATCATATACGTTGCGGGTAACCTTTGCAATAAAGACTGCCCAGAGAGGGCTGAGCACGAATCCAAAGATAACACCGAGCGGAGGAATGACATTGAGCCCCATGATGATGACACACAGGACCATCGAGATGATCCAGATGATCACCCACATGAACACATAGGAGCCCCATCCGATCCCATCTCCAACCTTTCTGGTGATCTCGCCGATACTGAATGCATCCATGATGTTGCCGCTTCTTGAGAAGTGAACATAGGCCATGTACATGATCAGCGTGATGATCGCGAAGATAAGTCCAGTGACAAGGAGCCCGAGACTACCTGCGATGAAACCCAGGATCTCGTCGATGCGACCTCTGCCAAGAACTGCAGCAACAATCGGGGCAATACTCAGGAGACCAAGCACAACACCGACAATGATAGCGGGGATCAGGTAGAGAATGGTGACGATGTTCAGTTTCCATCCGTCAATGAAGAGCCGCTTGTAGTCATTGACTTCGGGTGCTTCGCTACCAGTTGCTCCATATACCCTGACGAGGTATCCATTGAACAACGGAATGATGCAGATGGTGATGGCCTGGATGATCATCAGCACGATGAGAGTTACCCACCGCTGCCACTTCTCGACCAGTCCTTCTCGAACGTACTCGGATCCATCCGATAGTATTGCAGAGTATGATGCCATGTCTGGTTCCTCTGGTACATAATCAGGAGCATACATCGTATCAAGATATCGAAATGAACCGGCGATTTATCCTGTACACTGCCCTGAGATCGATCAAATGAGCAGGTAAGATGAGGTGTTTAAGCCTCTTTATCGAAGAAAAAGTTACATGTGCAGTGACCAGCCTGGTCAAGTTCGTCCTGATGATACACGCATGGGCAGATGATCTTTTTGTCAGTTTCAATATCACCTGACCGTATCCGGCACGGGCAGTAGCGGAACCCGAACCGCTCGGTATTACGGGCAAGACCCTTTATTACCGTTACCAATTGCTTCTCATCAGGGTTGAGGATCCATCCATGTTCCTTTGCATACTCCTCTGCCCATGATCTTACAACCTCTTCCTGCTCTTCACTCATGATATCTCTTCTATTCTGTCTGAACTGACTTCAATGTGATGTGCTGAAAATTATGATGGCTCATTTCACTCTCATGACAGAGCCATCCTCTCCTGCTTATTGTTTCTCTGTTGGAAGGCTGGTTTTACCCACCAAAACCCGGAATGATCCTCTCAAGGACACGGCGGTACGCGGTCATCACGTCACCTTTCTCAAACCTGTATACATCCTTGTCAAATGACTCACCGGTCTTCATGTCCCAAAGCCGCATCGAGTCCATGCTGATCTCGTCGCCGAGAAGGATGTCACCCTTTGATTTTCCAAATTCAAGTTTAAAGTCAACCAGCCTGATTCCATATTCATCAAAGAATCTGGAGAGGATCTCATTGATCTTAAGGGCAGCCTTTTTCACAGCAGCAAGTTCCTCAGGATTCAGAATTCCAAGCGCGTAGATGATCTCGTCATTGATCATCGGGTCTCCGCGTTCATCATCCTTGTAGTCTATCGCAACAACTGGTGGATTAAGTGTGGTTCCCTCTTTAATCGGATACTTCTTCACCATTGATCCTGCAGCGACATTCCTGACGATCACCTCAAGCGGAATCATCTGGAGTTTCTTCACGATCATGGTGTCTGGGTCAGGCCTGCTGATGAAATGGGTCTGAACGCCGTTCTCCTCCAGAAGGCGCATGAAGAACTCTGATGCAGTCGCATTGAACCGCCCTTTATTCTCAAACTGGTCGTGCTTGACACCGTTGAAAGCGGTCATGTCATTGCGGAAGACTACCCTCAGTTCGTCCGGATTTTCAGTCCGGTACACTGATTTTGCCTTCCCCTCATACAGGGGGGTCTCCATGCTCATAGCATACCTCTCTCATTGATTCTGTTCTCCAGACTCAAGATAAGATCCGTCAGCCCGGGTGGATACCACCCTTTTCTGATGTACTTCGGGTAGATGCAGAGGCGTTCACGCAGGTGGTATCCTTCGGTCAGACCTATGAGTTCCTCGATTCCGGGCCATGGATGCTCAGGGTTCACATAATCAGGTGTTACCGGTGAGACACCGCCGAGATCAGTAACGCCGAACCTGAGGAGTGAGTGGGAGTCAGCAAGATTCGGAGGAATCTGGATAGAGATGTCATCAGGAAGGATCTCGTCAGCAAGGAGTATGGTATCCTGCATGATCTCAGTGGTCGCACCCGGGTATGCTGCCATATCTGTTCCGGGTTTCGGGCAGAAGTTCTGGATGATGATCTCCTGGATATGATCGTACCTGCGATGCAGGTCACTGATAACCTGAAGTGACTCTATCCTGTCTTTCCGACTTTCTCCGATTCCGATCAGAAGCCCGGTGGTGAACGGTATTTTCAGCCTCCCGGCCTCCTCGATCATTGCGATCCGTACCTCGGGAGCCTTTCCGGGAGATCCCCTGTGTGCAGGAATGTCAGCCGTGGTCTCGAGCATAAGTCCCATACTTGCGTTCAGGGGTTTCAGATGCTCCATCTCTTCACTGGTGAGTATGCCTGCATTGGTGTGGGGGAGCATCCCGTGTCCAATGGCACACCTCGACATTGCCTCACAATATTCGAGTATCGTCTCATGTCCAAGATCTTTCAGGTATGGGGCGAACCCCGGAACCTGCTCCGGTCGCTCTCCAAAGGTGAAGAGCGCTTCTGTGCATCCGAACTTCTCACCCTTTGCAAGGATCTCCTCAACCTCCTGCGGCCCTGTGAGACAGCCATCACCCGGAAGTTGCCTGAATGTGCAGTATCCACAGCGGTTCTGGCAGACAAAGGTGAGGGGAAGGAATACGTTGCGGGAGAAGGTGATCACCCTCTCATCTCCGTGGATGGTTCTCGACCGGTTGCTCATAGATGGACTGATCTCTCCTGGAATACCTGGGAAGTTATGTAAAATCTATAGCAGTACTGGGTAATCAATCGGTCTTTGATCGGTCATATTCTCAGGTTGCTTTAATCTGTACTCCGGCTAACCAAGTACCAGCGGCCTCTGACGGCCTGTGATACTATGCGAGTTCCGGTAGTCATCCCGTTTAAACCGAAGAATCCAAAGACACGCCTCTCATGCGTGCTCAGTGATGAAGAGCGTGAGGTCTTTGCCCTGGCGATGCTCCGCGATGTCATCGATGCGATCAGGAGTGCAGGGTGCGATCCATTGATCCTCTCGACAGCCCCGTTCACTCTTCCTGATGGTGGAGATGCTCGGATAGAGATATTGGATCAGGGCCTTAACGAGGCGCTTGACATCTTCTGCATCGCAAACACCGGTCCGCTTGCGATCATCATGGCCGATTTGGCACTCGCAGATCGCTCTTCTATCCTCTCCCTGATGACTTCAGGTTCTGACATGGCAATCGTCCCCGGACGTGGTGGCGGGACCAATGCGGTGTACATCCGGTATGCAGACAAGTTCAGGGCACAATATTACGGGACCAGTTACCTCAAACATGTCAGGTTTGCAACCGATGCAGGGCTCACCTGTTCAGTGATCGACTCCTTCAGACTCTATTGCGATGTTGATGAACAGGAGGATCTGGTAGAGGTTCTTCTCCATACATCGGGCTATGCGAAAAAGTATCTTCAGGAACTGGGGTTCAGAATAGAGTCACGCAAAAGCAGGATTGGTGTCTCCCGCAGCTAATTGTCGTGACCTTCCCGTATTCTTTTTATTTTAACAGATCTATTCTTGCAGATTCTGGCTGGGTATCGGGAGATCAAGCCCGGTCTTTTCATCGTGTCCGGTTGTGATCGTAAAGCCTGAAAACTCGGTGATGACCGCCTCAATGACAATGTAGACCTGAGTTCCAGTTCTTAAACACCCGGTCAGGGCTGAAACGCCCCGCCCTGCCGAGGTATGAAGATGTAGCGAAGGACCTTCTGGTCCCTGTCTGATCATCGCGATACCGATCAGTTCATGGGCTTCGTCCAGCGACTGCCATACCGGGTCTGGTGGAAGAGATGTCTCTTTTGGCCCGGTTACGATATTTCCTTGTGAGAGTGCCCCGATGAGATGGATCATTCCTGACCTGATATGGTGCTCTCTGATGAATGTGTGCAGTCCGGAGAGCAGATCCTCACCGTGATCAAACCTGATGTAGAATATCCTGCCCTGGGATCCCGATGCATACTGCATATCGTATTATTATGCCGTAAGGGTGTTTCCGCGTTCCTGTCCGGTGTGGTCGCTTAAGATATCTGTCTGGAAGTATCAGCAACCCTCTTTTTTACCAGGTCATACTTGGAAAGGGTGGTCTCAAAGAGCCGGTCAAACACTGCTGGCAGATCC
>CAZVAS010000004.1:0-2111 GCA_964625165.1 uncultured Methanospirillum sp.
CAAACAATTATCAATCAAAAGACTAAACTAACAGTACCAGGCTCACCCATGGCAATTCAGGTCCTGTATGTAGACGATGAGATCCCTCACCTGATGCTGGCCCAGGAATATCTAGGTCACTCAGGGAAGGTGGAGCTTACCTGTGTTAGTTCAGGGAGGGAAGCGATAGAAGCTCTTTCCAGGAACTCATATCAGGTCATCGTATCAGACTACCAGATGCAGGATATGGACGGGGTTGCCCTCCTGAAATATATCCGTAAAAATTACGGTAACGTTCCATTTCTTCTATTCACCGGAAAAGGGAAAGAAGAGGTCGTCATCGAGGCCCTCAACCACGGTGCTGACTATTATATCAGAAAGGGAAGCGATCCTTTCGAACAGTTTGCAATCCTTGAGCAGCGAATCATCCAGGTTGCAGACAGGAAAGACGTACAGGAAGAACTGGCAGCCAGGGAGAAACTCTATCATTCGGTCCGTTCAGTCCAGAACGAACTGATCGTTGATTTTTTGCCAGATCTCACTATAATCCGCTCAAACGAACCGTTTTCAACCCTCAATGGGGGGGCACCAACCGATATGATCGGCAGAAAATTTCTGTCAGATCTCTCGCCAGAAGATCAGGATGAACTCATTGGAGCGATTCACCTTCTCACCCCTGACTCAGCAGAAGTAGATCTTCAGCAGACCCTTGCATCACAGGATGGAGGAAGCCTTACCTTCTCATGGCACATTGAAGGGGTCTTTTCATCAGATGGACAACTTGTAAGTTGTAAAGCAACCGGTCGCGATATTAGCCAGGAGAGCGAGGCCAGGGCTGATGTAAAAGAGTACGAAGAGCGGTACCAGGAGAAGGCAACAGATCTCCCGAAGGATATGGGTGACTTTGACGAGAACGTTCCACTCAATTTCATCATCGAGAACACCCGTCCTGCAGGTTCATGGACGCTGCCTGAACTGATTAAAAATGCCCGCTCTTCAAAGATGCATGGCATCGCTTCTACAACAGGTCAGGATGGCCATCGTGCATTTCTGATTTTTCTGAACGGTGAACCAGACGGGGGGATCTATATCGACCGATCAGGTGTATTGTACGGAGATAAAAGCACCCTCTTCCTCAAGGACAGCCACCAGTTCACATTCTACCCAACTGCTCCAGAAATAGCCACCCGGTTCATCACGGGATGCCGCATCTATGATAAAAGCCATATCAGGGCTCCCAACGTCTATGCAATTCCGGAGATCCCGTCTGTAAGAAAGGGGATCGGCAATATCACCCTTGATCTCCGCAGAGAAGGAAGATCTGTTCCAGGAATCCGTATCACAATCAAAAGTGGGGGGAAGATAGTTGGAAACGATATAACATCTGCAACCGGCCAGACCAGTTTTCAGCTGCTCTATGGGGATTATACCGGGGTGGTCCTCACTGAAACCGGAGCCCTCCACAACTTTACTTTTAAGGTGAGTTCACCTGAATCATCCCATGTGGTAGAACTCGCCTGACACTTACCGTTCTAAATCTCAGGGGGATTGTCTCCGGGATGGAGACGATACTGTTATCAGGATTTACATAAAGGTAATTCGTACTGCCTTCGTCATCTGTAACAGGAGTTCTTTTCAATGAGACTCTACGCCAAAACCATTCTCATCATCGGAATAACCGTACTCACAATCGCTGCAATCTTACTTGGTACGTTTGAACTAACCGTGATGGGAAGCCTTTCTGGGCTGGAGCAGGAGTACGCATTAGAAGATCTTCACCGGGCAGAGAACTCAGTGTACGGAGAGGAAACCCGCCTTGCCGGCATATCCCAGGACTGGGGAGTATGGGATGATACCTACAACTACATGATATCAGGTAATTCTGAATACATCTCCTCAAACTTTGCCCCTTCAACACTGAGGGGTTTGAATCTCTACTCAATTGCTTTGTACAATCTCAACGGAACGCTGGTTAGTGGGATATCAACCGCACAGCATAACCTTACATCTGACCCGATGCCAGAAAACATGGTCAGATTCCTGGAGGAAAATCCTCTCCTCTCATCATCACCTGCTGGAATACAAGGGATCATAATGGATGATCTGACTCCCCTTATCGTATCCTCACATCC
>CAZVAS010000004.1:2211-5484 GCA_964625165.1 uncultured Methanospirillum sp.
GACCTGAGTCGGAGCGGTATATATTCCAGGATTTTTCTGATCACTTCACTGCTCATCCTGACGATTCTGTTCATGGGCCTTGCATCATGGCTCCTGAACCGGATTATTATCTCTCCGCTTCAGGATCTAAACCGTGACCTCCTCACCATCGGAAATTCAGGCCTGCTTTCAGGAAGAATTCAGACAAGAAGGGATGACGAGATCGGGGATCTTGCCACCTCAATCAATACCATGATCAGTTCATTAGAACAGACACAGAGGGAGAGGATATCTTCTGAACACAGGCTTGCCCGGCTGGTTGAACTGGTAGAGGAGGGGATCTGTCTGATCGGACCTGACAATCTGATATGGTTTGCGAACCCTGCCCTTGCATCGATTTTTGAGACCACTCCCCATGAACTAACCGGGACATGCCCGGAGACCCTCTTTTCATCACATGATCCAGACGACCAGGATCGGGATGGGTGTGTCACAGATATGAAGCCCGGACATCATGAACTCCATACACGGACGAAAAGTGGCAGGGACATATGGATCAGAGTGACGTTGGCCCCTTATCCACTCGAAACCGGCAGGATGGGAGAACTCTGTGTGGTTACCGACATCTCCCAGTACCGGACTGCTGAGCATGAACTCCTCCTGTCCAACAAAAAACTCTCCCTCCTTGGAAGTATGACCAGACACGACATTGTGAACCAACTTACCACAATCAGAGGGATGCTCGGGCTCATACGGCGTAAAAATGCAGATACCTCTCTAACCCAACTGATCAGCAGTGCTGAAGATGCTGCTGAGAAGATAAACAAGCACATCGAGTTCTCAAAAGAGTACCAGAAGGCTGGTATTGAAAAGCCCCGCTGGCAGGATCTCAGGACAGTCTGGAATCTTGCCTATGCCATGTCCAGACGTAAGGGCCTTACGTTCACAGTCAGCGGGGAGAATTATGAGATCTATGCAGACCAGCTCCTTCAGAAGGTCTTCTACAACCTCATAGAAAACAGCCTGAAACATGGAAAGAATGTCTTTTACATTACGGTCTCCACGCAACGGAAGGGCACAAACCTTTTCATCATCTATAGCGATGATGGGGGCGGTATCCCAGACAATATGAAAGATCGGATCTTTGAACGGGGTGTTGGAACAGGAACCGGATGGGGGCTTTTTTTTGTAAAAGAGGTACTCAGTCTCACCGGAATGGATATCAAAGAGTCGGGAACATTTGGCATTGGTGCTGAGTTTGTGATCACCGTCCCTGAAGAGGTTTTCAGGCCTGTGCCTGGATATGAAGAGTCAGACAGCAACCCTGAAGACGATCCAGGCAATGAGGAGCATAATAACTGAATACTTGAGCCCTGCAGTCACCCGTCCCTCACCCATTACACCGGCAACAAGTCCTGAAAAAAAACCCTGGAACATGGCACCGTGTGAGAAGATTCTGATATAAAGGGCGAGATCAAACCCTCCAAGGCTGAACCCGGGTGCTGATGATGCACCGGTGGTTGTCCCAAGATCTGCCATGGTCTTCAGGAACGAGGAGACCAGAATCAGCATCACGAAGAGGAACACACCAAACGAAGCGAGCACAATGATCACGTAGATGAACATATTGTTGCGTCGGTCCGTGTTCTGTGTCACATACTCAAACGAATCCTTTGCAGCAGCCCTGAGCACCTCAACGATATCGCCACCGGCCTCACTTGCCCTGGCAATAAGATCAACACTTCTTCGGACCAGCGGGATCGGGATCTCTTCTCCCATGGCACGGACAGCATCGATAAACGGAAAATTCCAGGATATCCGTTGGTCCATCTGCCTGATATGGGGAGTAAGTGCTCCATACTCACTCATTGAGACCAGATGGACCGCACCCTGAAGGGTCATCCCACTCTCATGCATTCCCGCAAGATCGCGGAAGAAGTTAGGAAGTGCCACCTCGATACTTCTGATACGCCGTGACTCCTGCAGGTCAAGGATCACCAGAGGGGTGAGAATGACCAGCAACGTGATCACGATCACATCATCGATAAAGGAATTCTTGAGAAGTGATCCAATCCCCTCCTTCTGGATAGCCATCGAGAAACCGATGATAAAGACGATGATACCCAGCGGTACAGACGCAAAAAGGATGTTGACAGGCTTCTCAGTGAGGGTCCGGAGCGGATGTTTGATGATTCGGAGGCTACCCTTTGAATACTGCCGGTGGAGTTCTATCTTTTCAAGGATCTTCTTTGCAGCCTCCTCGTCAGGACTGAGTGAGGTCTCCTCCTTCTTTTTAAACCGGTCAAACACTCCCATCTCTACCACTCCGGTGTCATTGCATCGATCATGACCACAAACATTACACTCCCGAACGGGATGATCAGGTAGATGATGATATAGAGAAAGAACGGGGTTCCTTCTCCTGATAGAATCGACATGACTGACTGGATCAGAATCAGGAAGAGAGTTCCTGCTACAAGAGCGGTTACATAACTTTCAGAGACCAGGGCAAGAGTATCAAGGAACTGCTTCTGGGTCTGTCTGTTCTCATATGTATACTGCTCTGCCTTTGTCTTGAAGTACTCTGATATGTTGGAGCCTGAAGCCACACTTCCAATCGCTCCCTGCATGAACTCCCGCATTCTTTGGCTCGGGGTCGCCATTGAAACAGTTTTGAGAGCCTCAATGAGGTCTTTTCCAAACACATCGATCTCAAGGGATACATACCTCGCCTCAACAGAAGACTCACCATATATCGTGGAGCTTCCCAGTTGCCTGAAGACCTCTGCTGGTGGGATCCCGGCGGTAGACATCGCTGCAAGGTAGTTGATGGCGTACGGCAGGCTCGACTCGATATCCCTCCGCCGTGATCCAGCTACTACTGATGGATAGATGAGGTAGATCAGATACGTGAACCCGCCAAAGGTGATGAACGACACGACTCCCGCGATTATTGTTCCTGCTACCAGGGAGTAGACTGAAAACTGGTTTATACCTGATGCAATATCCTGCGGAATATTTCCTTTGAACGTAATCAGCGCAGGAATGTTGAGCAGATAAACAATCAGTGCAACCAGAATGGAGCCGACAACTCCAACTATGGCAGAGGTTACGGTTGCTGTTGCAAGAAATGCCTCAAACGTGATCCCCATCCTGGCAGAACGGAGATTGGCGATCAGATCAAAATACTTGTCACGCCTGGCAAGCATCCTGCTCCCGAGCAGGTTGAAGCAGAACCGTTCATACGAGTTCATTGGCACCGGACCTGATCTGTTCCATCAGTCCCTCGGAGTC
>CAZVAS010000004.1:5584-7736 GCA_964625165.1 uncultured Methanospirillum sp.
CATATCAGGTTCAGGGCAGAGAGCATGTTCCTGGGCACAGATATCGGGGGGTTTTCAAGACGGTGGACAGCACTCGCAACTGAATCAGCGTGCATCGTCGAGTAGGTGACATGCCCGGTGCTCATCGCCTGGAAGAGAGTGAGGGCTTCTTTGCCACGGACCTCACCGACGATCAGGTACTCGGGACGCTGACGGAGAGCTGCCTTGAGGAGTTCGTACATGTCGATCTCCCCTTTCCCGGCGATGTCAAACGACTCCCTGGTCACACTGGGAATCCAGTTCGCATGGGGGAGTTTAAGTTCACGGGTATCTTCAAGGGTGACGATCTTGGCAAGTGGAGGGATAAAAAGAGAGATCGCGTTGAGAGAGGTAGTCTTTCCAGAAGCAGTCCCGCCTGCAAAGATACATGACTTCCCATTCTCGACCGCGAGCCAGAGAAAAGCTATCGAGAGAGGGGAGAAGGTACCCCATTCCACGAGATCGGTCGGGGTGATGGGGACCTCCTTGAACTTACGGATGGTGAACGTAGAGCCATGTGCAGTGACCTCGGTGCCGAGTGTCATCTGGATACGCGAGCCGTCCGACATCGTGGCATCGAGCATCGGCTCAGCAACTGATATGTGTTTTCCCGCCCGTTGTGCAAGTTTTGTGACAAATGAATCGAGATCACCGGGATCAAGGTATTTCAGGTTTGTCTCCATCGACTCGTACTTCGAATGATAAACAAATAGAAAACGTTCGATCCCATCACAGGAGATATCCTCGATCAGAGGGTCATGCATAATCGCATCAACCATGCCGTTACCAAGGAAGTCCTTGTGCAACTGATAGTGGATCTTTGCGTAGGTCCTTGGGTCAAGGTGAATCGCGTAGTCTGCAAAGACTTCGTTCATCATCTCTTCAAGTAGTTCTGCTGCGATCTCACGGGAGATCTGCCGGGTGTTTACGTTTACCCGCTCAAAGATTCCTTTCTTGAGCTCATCAAGTAGTTTCTTCTCTGAATCCGTGTACAGGGGCTCGACAACCTCGTAGAGATACTCATGATTCGGGTAGTTGTAGGTTATCCTGATGTACGCGAATGGAGGATTGACCGGATAGACCTCTATCTCCTCTACACCCTGAGGTGGAACGAAGGTAAGATCAACAACAGCCCCGTGGATATCGGGGTTGTATACTTCTCTCTGCTTCTGCGGTTTGATGGAAGTAAATTTACTCAGGAACCCGGTCTTTTGGGGTTTACTAGTATCAGAACCAGGTAAGCCTGACAGATCTGCACTCTTATCCACAGCATCTTCAGTTGCTTTGGGTTTTTTCAGACCTGGAAACTTCCTGATACCTGGCTTCACCGGTTCGGGTTTGATCGGAGGTGCTTCATCTGCCTGCCCGGATGATGGTCCGGTTTTTTTGAGGCGTGAAATGAGTTGTGGCTTTTTGACAGAAATTTCCCCCTGACCGGAGGTTGTATCCTGGCTCTCGCTCTCTCCGCCAGACGTTGCTTTCCTTTTGCCAATCTTGATCTTCAGCGCCATCTATCTGCCCAAACTGTGGGCCTGGCCTTTCCATACCGGCTACGAACCGGCTGTATTCACATATATACTGAAAAGAGCCCCCACCATGCTGCTGTAATATCTAATTACTAGGGGAAAATATAATGATACCGTACGCTTCACCAGAATATTACCGGATGAGCCATGCCCGATGAAACAGAAACAGCCAGGATCGTGATCCGGGCATATAAAGGGAGAAGTTCAACCGGGATTAACGGTCTTGATCTAGCCCTTGAAGGGGGGTTCATTCCAGGCAGTTCAATCCTGATTATAGGATCCGCCACCTCCGGGGCTGATCGCTTTGCCAGGCAGTTTTGGACAATATCACAGGAAAAACGCTCATTTTACATGATAGATGGATTTCTGGAGGAGGGGATGATCGATGCAAAGGCTATGGCATCTGCAGAAATTTTCCAGGACGACGAAAAGGGATTTGTTATTGACTCCATCTCAACACTTATCATGCGGGAAGGGATTGAGCCGGTCCTCTCTGGTATTGCTTCATGCCGGCAGGGTATAATGAATCTGCATGAACATGCCTTCTTCACACTGTATCGTGGCCTGCACGATCTGTATACCGAGATCCTCCTGATGCGGCTTTGTGA
>CAZVAS010000004.1:7836-24811 GCA_964625165.1 uncultured Methanospirillum sp.
TCCTTCGGGGCGAACCTTGTGTTGATGTCTGCAAAATCGATGACGCTCTCTTCCTCAATCATCCGTTCTTCTGCAAGGATGATGCCTGAACCGTCGGTGTTGGAGGCAGAGGGTTCATCACAACCGGGCTTGGGAAAGGGCTCATTATCAGATCTCACAGGCTCTTCACTCATATCTTCATCTAATGAGAACTCCCCTTCTTCCCGGGAGAGAAGAAAATCGATGAACGCCTCTGCTGCATTCTGAGCTTCCGGGCTCAACTTTGTAAACTTCTCTTCAATGCTCATGTTCATCATTGAAATGATCTCGTG
Organism: uncultured Methanospirillum sp.; assembly: GCA_964625165.1. Taxonomy (GTDB): domain Archaea; phylum Halobacteriota; class Methanomicrobia; order Methanomicrobiales; family Methanospirillaceae; genus Methanospirillum. The sequence goes on from CAZVAS010000004.1 coordinate 8,148, forward strand.
AGCGAGAGGACCCGACAGGCATGTTCTCCAAGAGAGGTAAAGAGGTAGCCCTCTTCAAGAGTTTTTCCTGCAGCAAATGTCCCATGCCCACGAGCGATGCAGAGCGGTGAAAGTGCAAGGCATTCTGCGATATCTTCAGCGAGTTCCTGTGTTCCCGGCTCCCCATGGGCGATCGGAATGATAGGGCAGAACATCTTTCCCTCGCTGTCAAGAGGAACCACATCATCAAGCATAAGAGAGGCTGCAACTGCATAGGGTGGATGAGCATGAACGATCGCCCGATGTCTCGTATTCTGGAACACAGCCCGGTGAACACGCCACTCACTGGATACAGTTGGAGGAACCTCACCAGACATGGGAGCATAAACAGGTTCGCCGGGATCGTCAAGGTAAGAACCTGTTCTGGTGATGAAAAACCCTTCATCATCCTGCCTGACGCTCATGTTGCCGAAGTTTGCACCAACAAGGTGTTCGGCAACAAGACGCTTTCCAATCCTTGTGATCTCTACACCGATCTCTTCACCTGATGCCATGGTTCACCATGTGGTCAGACGAACCTGACCCCGACGTCCTTCATGCAGTTGCACTTGGCGATATTGTTCACTAAGGCGGTCAGCCCTTCGATGACCGGTGACATCGAAAGAGGGCCTGCATCATATGACTTGAGCAGAGAGATCCGATCGATCATATCCATCACGATGAGTTTGGATTCTGAATCATCCCCGCAAACGGCAACAGAATACTCAAGTTCCTGATCAATGTCACGCCACCGGTTTCCTGCAATATTATTGAACGCTACACAAAGGCGGGTTGATTCGGGAAGGATTTTTCTGAGATGAAGAGCGGCAGAACCCTCTTCTGGAGGAATGTACTCAAAGAAGTCCTTCTTCTCCATAGGATTGATCGGACTTATCACGATCTTTCCTTCCAGCCCATGTAGGCCGGCCACCGTTGCGTCTAGATGCTTGTATGGGATTGCCAGGATGATGATGTCTGCTCCCTCCACAACCTCCTGGTTGGTGAGCCCCTTGACAGTGCAGCACAGCCCATTCTCGTCAGCATATTTCTGACATATCAAACAGGTATCCTCTGCCTTCTCCTGTTCACGAGAACCTACTAGAACCTCGCAGATCCGGGAGAGGCGCATGGCCATTCCCTCGCCGATCTTTCCAGTTCCCCCGACGATCCCTACCTTCACGTTACTCCACCAGTGGTTTCAGTACAGATGCCAGGGTTTCAGCATCGGTCACTCCCTGGAACTTCTGCACGAGGACACCGTCTTTCTCAATAATAATGGTTGGAACAACAGAGATCTGATACTTCTGGGCCTCTGCCATATGCTGATCGACATCAAGTTTCTTGATCTCGACCTTGTCACCCATCATGCCCCTGAGTTCCTCGATGATCGGCCCCATTCTTTTACACGGTCCGCACCACTCAGCAAAAAAGTCGATTAGGATCGGTTTTCCCATAATGATAACCTAATCAGAAATTGCGTTAAAAAAACAGATAAAAGTATGGTATTGGTTATTTGGAGAGGATAGCCATGATTATGTGGCCATATGCTGGTCTTGTTACCAGTACTCCTACCAGAACACCAAGGATGGTGACAACGGCAAACCCACGCAGGGTTGAAAGATCCATGAGTGCAAGAGGGAGCATGGCGATAAATACCGTTGCTGCCGAGGCGATGATGATACCAAGTGCCCGTTTCAGCCTTTTCAGGTAGATGTTCTGTGAAGGTACTTTTCCCTCGTGAAGGATCTCATCAGTCAGGATGACCAGTTGATCGATACCAGTACCAAGCACTGCTATCAGCCCCGCAATTGTTGCAAGATCAAGCTGGAGGAAGAACGATGTGATAGCCAGCAGAATGATGACTTCTGAAGCATTGATCAGGACCATAGGAAGCACAATGGCTGGCTCGTGATATCTGACCAGGATGCTGATACCCACTGCGATCAGGGCAAAGATACCTGCAATCACACACCACATCTTGAACTGGCCACCAAGTTCTGGTGAGACCGATCCTGAACCTGCTATCTTGACTTCTACCGGCAGTGCACCATTACGAAGGTGAATCTCCAGGTTTCGTGCATCCTCTTTTCCTTTGTCACCTGAGCCGGTTGATGCGACCAGGTTCGGGCTTGACCTGCTCTGGAGTGTTCCTGCGAGATCAGACGAGAGCGGAGCACTGTAGACCATCTTACCATCCAGCATCATGGCCAGGTTGTGGTTTGCGGGATCCTTGACTGCACCATACTTGATTGCAGCCTGTCTGAACTCCTCTGCCCCTTCTGGGCTGAGTGCAAACGAGACACCCCAGTTGTTGCTGTTTGGCGGGTTCTGTGACGGGTTGGCAACGCTCTCGATAGAGTCACCAAAGACAACATGCTCGGTCTCGTTGCCGGTTGTCACGACCCTGATCTCGAACTTACCCTGCTTGCCGACGATCTCCTGTGCCTGACTCATCGAGACACCGGCCATCTCAATTCTGATGTATCTGCTGACACCGTTCAGGCCGGTGATCACGTAGGTCTTGGCATCGCGGGTACCAAGGCTGTTAATCTTGTTCTCAAGAATCCGCTTGATATCATCAGCAGTTTCCTTTGAAACACCCTGGCTGTATGAGACCAGTTCAGTCTTATTTTCGCTGAATATCTGGCGGAGTTCATCTTCAGGCACCAGTTTACGTATCTCTATCTTATCCGTGCCCACAAGAGAGACATCAGCATTGAGTCGTTTGCCGAGATCTGTCACAAACTGATCTACTGGCTGGCTGGTCTTGAAGGTCACAACCGCAGACTGGAACTCGAGCTGGATCCAGGATCCTCCTGAAAGGTCCAGGCCGAACTGAAGGTTCGTCTTGATCCCGTCTGTACCGGGATGAGGGAAGATGATGATAATGGATGCTATTAACAGGACGAGGTAGATGGCAACCCGGTAATCCTTGAGTGTTGTCTTGAGCTTCTCAATATCCATTTACACACCTCCACGGAGGGTTGAAGAGAGCTTGCTCTTTCCTTTTGAGGCATACCACTTCAGGATACCCACATTGGTAAGCCAGGTGTTCATCACATCAAAGATGAGACCGATCAGCAGAACCTGGGACATCACGTGGATGATCTCGATCCCTCCGATCCATGAGACAACCCACATCGCAAAGACTGCACAGAATGCAGTTGAGGTCATGATGATACCAGTGATGAATGCACCATGAACTTTCTCATCAAACTTACCCTGCCGCTTCAACACCCGTGAAGTCAGCAAAATATCACTGTCCACAGAATAACCGATCAACATCAGGAGTGCGGCTGTTGTTCCAAGAGAGAGTTGAATGCCGAGGAGGTTCATTACCGCAGCCGACATGGTCATGTCAGCAAATGCGGAGATAACCACTGCTGCTGAAGGAACAAAGGTCCGGAAGATCAAAAAGACAACTATTGACATCCCGATAAAGGAGATGATCAATGCAAAGGCTGCCTGATCCTGAAGGGTCTTTCCAAATGAGGAACCTATCTGATCGATCTTAGCGCCATTGAATTTACTCTCGATCAGTTTATTCAGACTGAGGACTTTTTCGTCACTCATTGTGTCGAACTTGAGGTACTTGCCCTGATTGATCCCCTCTTCGATATTGACGAGAGGATAGTCAGCGAATGTTACTTTGAGTTGATCAGGTGTCTCTTCAGTGACTATAGTCACCCCGATTCCACCAGTGAATTCCATGCCGGGTTTAATCGGAAGCCCGGTCTGGATAAAAGTCATCCCCACGATAACCAGCGAGAGAAAAAGCACGATCATGGGAATCGTGCAGAGTTTCGCTGGTGATATGGAGCTGATATCGTATTTGAAAAAACCCATACATTACAGAGTTGGTTCCGTATAGAGATTAAACCATTAGCCTTCTGCGCGGAGAGGGATGGAAAAAGCGCCATGATAACAGGAGAAGAAACCTTTTTGCCGATGTTCCAGATACCTCGGATCATGACAGATCAGGATAAGCGCCATGATATTGTTGAGGAGCGCCTTCGGTCCTGGCTTGCCGGGGATGAGGAGGGAATCAGGCATGCAATGCTCAGAATCTTCCTCAGTCACAACGATCTCTCAATTCAGGAGATCTATGATAAACTCTCGATCTCATTCAAGACAAGTTACCATTCAGTGTCAGGAATGATCGGTATTGTCTCATCCAGGATAGGTGTTCTCAAAGGTACCCGCAGTGATCAGCACCGGTGCCGCATCTACCGGCTTCGAGATAAACACACACCGATTGTGCGCAGGATTATCTCATCACGAAGACAGCGAGCAGACCAGACAACTTCTTCAGATTCCCATCAGAAGCATTTTTTCCCTCACCGTCTGACCTGTCTGGAAGATGTCTGATCTCTATGCTGGAACCCCAGCGGATGCCGGAGCACATTCAATCTTCATCGATGATGAAGTGATCGCCTATATCAACAAACGAAATACCAACTTCCGTATCTCTACATCCTGTGGTGGCCCGGTTCTGCTTCCTGTCTCCTATAAACCTGCAAAACCGACTGATATTACACTCAAGGCAGGAGACCATCTGATCTATATCTCAATGTATCAGGCCAGATACATCGATCATATCCACATGGATATGATCCCCTATCACCTCGAATCGATGATCGAAGGTTCGATCTGAGTATGCCTTATGAAGAGCGTGAGCATACCGCCGATATCCTGATGCATGTATGGGCACCGGATATCCCTACCCTCTTTGAAGAGTGCGGACACGCTCTGATGGACGTTATGTACCGGGGGGCAGCCCGGCCTGACTGTCCTTACTCTTTCACGGTTACCGGTACCGATCACGAGCAACTTCTCCAGGCTTTTCTTTCAGAACTCCTCTGCCTGACCGAGACTGAGAATGTGGTATTCTCAGAGATTGCTGTCACATTGGATGACGGGTCTCTGACTGCATGCCTGGCAGGAGAACCGTTTGATAGAAAGATTCATGGTGGAGGAACTGAAGTGAAAGGGATATCATTCAGTGGTCTTTCGATCAGCAGACAGAACGATGAATACGTACTGGATATATTATTCGATGTGTGAGTCCTCCAATGATTAATGGTGTGAAGCGGACCGGTGATCTCGAGTGGGAGGTTCCGATAGGATTTGTGGAAGGAATGCGAGTGCCTGGCAGGTTCTTCCTCTCTGACAGCCTGACAGGGACGCTCGAGGATGGAGCGGTGACGCAGCTCGCCAATGTTGCAACTATGCCGGGAATCATCAGGCATTCACTTGCGATGCCTGACATTCACTGGGGATACGGATTTCCCATCGGCGGAGTTGCTGCATTCGACTACGAAACCGGTGTGATATCACCGGGGGGAGTCGGGTTTGATATCAACTGTGGAGTCAGGCTGCTGACCACGCCGCTCACAGTCAAGGACATCACGAAGAAGAAGGAGATCCTGGATCAACTCTACGATGCAGTTCCGGTAGGGGTCGGTGCACGTTCCTCGATCAGGCTCTCCCCAAAGCAACTGGATGGGATGATGACCCGGGGATCTGCATGGGCGGTCGAGGAAGGGTTCGGAACAGAGGAGGATGTTACCCACTGTGAGGAAGGTGGTAGTATGAAAGAGGCAGATCCGTCCCATGTCTCACAAAAAGCCCGATCCCGGGGAGTTCCACAGAGTGGGACTCTGGGTGCAGGTAACCACTTTCTTGAGATCCAGGTGGCATCCGAGATATGCGATCCTGAAGCAGCAAAGGTCTTCGGTGTTGAAGAGGGGCAGATCTGCATCATGGTTCATTGTGGATCACGGGGTCTTGGCCACCAGGTCTGTACAGACCATCTGCAGACACTTGAACGTGCGGTGGAAAAATATCAGATAAAACTCCCAGACCGGCAACTCGCATGTGCTCCCCTGACATCTCCTGAAGGAAAAGCATACTTCGGAGGAATGGCAGCATCTGCTAACTACGCATGGGCAAACAGGCAGGTGATCACCCATCAGATCCGAAACGTCCTGACAAAATGCTGCGGGATTGAGTACGATGATATCAGGCTTGTCTATGATGTGGCTCACAATGTGGCAAAGATCGAGGAGCACGAGGTCGACGGGAAACTGACAAAAGTTTGTGTGCACCGCAAAGGAGCTACACGGGCATTCGGACCCGGCTGCCCTGATGTCCCCCACGATTATTCAAAGACTGGCCAGCCGGTCATCATTCCGGGAAGCATGGGCTCCTCCTCATACCTCCTGAAGGGTACTGATGAAGCGATGACGCGTACCTTCGGCTCAACCTGTCATGGAGCTGGACGTATTCTCTCCAGATCCCAGGCAAAGAAGACGATCAAAGGCAACCAGGTCAGGGAGACCCTTGGTCGAGAAGGGATCATGGTGAAGGCACCTCATGATGGGGCCATTGCAGAAGAGGCACCGGGTGCATACAAATCAAGCAGCGAGGTTGTCTCGGTTGTGGACCGGCTCGGGATCTCACGGATTGTTGTACGGTTCGAACCACTCGGGGTCATCAAGGGATAACATGACCGGACGGGTGGGGATCATCTGGGACAGTCCGATGATGTTCACCCGACTTATCGAGGACTGCGGCTTCATACCAGAACTGGTGACCCCGCACCTCCTTGCAGCACCTTTTTTCCGAAGATCTTTCTCATCAGTCATCATCCCGGGAGGGTTTGCCCACCCCGCTTACTCTTCAGTCATTCCTGCATTACGGGCATGTGAAGGGAGGATACGCCGTTTCATCCAGGGAGGTGGAACTGTCATCGCATTCGGTGCCGGTATCGATCGCCCGGATGCGTATGACTGGCTTCCCGTGACTATTCAGTACAGGTTTGGATTTTCAGAAGGGGAGATCGAAGAAGAAGGATCTCATCCCATTTCCTGCATCATCGAAGACTGTCCTGATACCGTCTCCATTGACGGGATATTTTCAATACCGGGATCAGAACCAGCCACTCATCCCCATGCGCCGGAACATGTTTTTCAGGGGCCGGCAGTGAGGATGCGAATGCGGGGCGCTCCGGTTCTGGTTGAATACTCGCTCGGGGCCGGCAGGATCATTCTGACCAGCCTTCATGAATATCCTTCCAGAAGGTTTCTGCGCGATTTTTGCAGGAGCGATGGCGAAACCTTATTGTAGCTGCATGCGAGGGAAATATGAGGGATATCGATGGACCACTATACCATATCGGCTGATGCAACAGCCGAAGATCTCATCCCCATCTGCATGACAATCCACGAGATCGTCGGCAGACTCCCGGTGACTGCACGGGCACGAAACACTCCAGGCGTCAGGATAGAAGAGGGAGTGGTTGTAGATCGTGCATATCTGGGTCCGGTACTGGATGAGGTTCTCTCCTCAAACAAGGTCATAAAGGAGACTCCACGGGCTGGCCCGTATAAAGGAGTCCCGGTTGTGGTTGCTCCCGTGCGGGATGCATCAGGAGATGCCATTGCTGCCATTGGTCTCGTCGATATCACAGGCATTTTTGACCTTGCCACACTCATGGAACATCAGACCATGATCCTGAAGCAGGTATGCGGAAAAGACCCATGCCCACTTCCATCAGAACAGATCAACGCCAAACGGTGAACGTATGTACGCAACTGCTTTTAAAGTTCTTGAAATCCTTGAAAAGAATGACAAACCGGTGCCTAGCAGTGAGATAAGTACCGAACTCTCCATATCTGCAGCAGCAGTCTGGAAGCATATCAATGAGCTCAGGATGATCGGGTACGACATCGTCGCATCGGATGACGAGGGGTACCTGCTCGACAAGAGTAACATGGATTTCAGACCCCATGTGGTGTACAAGCATCTGAAAACGAAGGTTATCGGAAGAAGAATGCGATACTTCGACAGTATCCCTTCTACGATCTGGTACGGCAAGGACCTTGCCGATCAGGGCGATCTTGAAGACCTCCACGGCCTTGTCATCATCGCAGAAGAGCAGACCGGAGGGTATGGAAGGATGGGAAGGGCCTGGGTCTCACCGAGTGGTGGAATCTGGATCACCATCGTGCTCACCCCGAAGATACCGATCGATCACCTCTTCATGCTGACACTGGCCGGTGCAGTATCGGTAGCACGGGTGCTACGTAAGATGTTTGATATCGGGGCACTCATCAAGTGGCCGAACGACATCATCATCGGAGACAAGAAGGTTGCCGGAATCCTGCTTGAACTTGGTGCTGACGGTGAAAAAGTCAAATACTGCCTGGTCGGAATCGGGATCGATGCCAACATCAGCGTTGAGAATCTCAATGAGCCAATCAGGCACCTGATCACATCGATCAGCCATGAGGTGAATCATGAGATCGATCGTGCTGCACTCCTGGCTGCCATCCTCAAAGAGTTTGAAGCACGGTACGATATGATCACCCAGGGGGAGTACGATGCAGTCATCAGGGAATGGAAGAACTTCTCCTCAACCATCGGACGTAGAGTACGGATAAACACACTCAGAAACAGTTTCGAGGGCGAAGCTGTTGACATCGATCCAAGCGGGGCACTGGTGGTCCGCAAAGATAACGGCAAGATAGAGAAGGTCATTGCAGGAGACTGCGTACATATCTGACAATGTTTGGCAACCTGAATCGTGCAACCATCCTAACCAATAGTTCCTTTTTTGTCGCCCTGATCGCAGTCTTCTCCTGGATATCAATACCGATTCCACTCCCCTTCTTCCCGGTCCCGGTCACTCTCCAGACCCTTGCAGTTCTTCTGGCAGCTGCGGTGATGAAGCGACAGGCGATAATCCCGGTGCTGCTTTACCTGGTGCTCGGAGCTCTTGGTCTACCGGTATTTCATAACGGGATGGCCGGTCTCGGGGTCCTCTTCGGACCTACCGGAGGTTATCTGATTGGGTTCATCCCTGCTGTGCTTGCCGCAGGGGTTGCGTATGAGCATGCATCCCATGAAATCCGTATCGCAGGGCTTGTGCTCGCTACGGCCTTCATCTACCTCTTCGGGATCGCCTGGCTTATTCTCTCCACCGGGATGTCAGCATCTGCAGCCCTCATATCAGGTATGATCCCATTTCTACCCGGGGATCTGATCAAAGGTGTAGCTGTCTACCTGATCGCTGCACGGCTTGAAAAAACGCCACAGTGGCCAGCTCTCCGATGATCAGTATCAGATCGATCACGCTTGGATGCCTTGTAATTCCTGAGTTAACCATCGAACCAGGTCGGATAGCAATCACCGGACCGAATGGATCAGGAAAGACAACCCTCCTCGAGATGATAGGCGGGATTCTGATCCCATCTCTGGGAACAGTCACCATCAACGGCCATGATCCACGTGAGACTACAGTCGGATGGGTAGGCGAGTTCCCTGATCTCAACATGACCTTCACCAGGGTGATTGATGAGATCTCTTCACCACTCAGGTTCTCTCACCAGAAATGCAGTGACATTAATGCATCAGTTCGGGACCTCGCAAATATCATGGGACTCACACAACTCCTGGACCGTCCGGTCCACAGTCTTTCAGGCGGAGAGAAAGTCCTTACCGCACTCGCTGCAGCGCTCATTACAAAACCTGACATCCTCATCCTTGATGAGACAGATTCTCACCTTGATGCCTCGACGATCGGCACCATGGACGCCATCATCAGAGACGCTGATCTACAGTATGTTCTGTTTGCAACCCACCGGCCTGATCGGGTAGCATCTGCTGATCGCGTGATCGTGATGAGAAGAGGGGAGGTCCTTCGTGTAGGTACTCCTGATGAGGTGTTTCGAATGTCATACCACGGCTCTGATCACCTCTCTCCCCTTCGAACACTCAGAGATCCTGCCCTCTGGAGGGCTGTGTATGCAACTGACTCTTGAACAGGTCGCCGTCCAGAGAGATGGCTTCTCACTCCTGGCCTCCGGAACATTTGGCCAGGGAGTACATCTCCTCACCGGGAAGGTAGGATCAGGAAAGTCAACCCTTGGAGAGATCCTCGGCAATGTATTGGAACCTGCATCAGGCAGAATCGTAAGAGACGGGATACGAACTTCGGTACTCTCTATGCAGTTTCCTGAGTATCATATCACCACCACGACTGTCATGGAGGAGATCCTCAGTTGGAGACGCGATCCGATTCAGGTTCTGGAGACAGCAGGTCTCTCAGGGAGAGGTGGTGATGATCTGCTCACCCTCTCGCGTGGAGAACTCAAGAGGCTTCACCTCGCCTGCCTGATTCTTGGAAGATTTGATCTGATGGTTCTGGACGAGCCGTTTGCCGGGCTTGACGAGGAGGCACGATTCTGGATCTCATCCCATCTCTCCGGGCGTCGTGACGGTATCATTGTCATCATCAGTCATGATATTACGACCCTCCCCCACATCGATCATCTCTGGGAGATGCAGAGCGGAGTGCTTACTGACATCGGAAAGATACCGGACGCCCTCACCCGATGGGACACCGCACCTCCATTGATCAGATATCTTCTGAAGAATGGCTCAAACCTCTCGGGGCTCTCATGTCAGGATATCGCGGAGGCAGTATGCAGGATCCGCGGATAAGACTAGGAGGAGTTGTGCTCCTCTCTATAGTCGCATTTCTCTCCCTGACCGGTGCCGTTCTCACCATGCTCTGGTGGCTGATCTGTACAGATCGCAGAACATCTATCAGAGATCTCCGGACCGGTGCTCTCGTCTTCATGCTCCCTGTGATCGCTGCGATTGCGACACAGTGGTCAGGAGGAGACGGAGTCTCATACATCATCCGGATCTCTGTTGTGCTGGTGATCGCTTCATGGGCTTACAGTGAACGGTACCCGGGAGAACTCCTCGATGTATCTGTCTGGCTTTTTGGGAAGAGATTTGGATTTGATCTCGGGCTTGTCGGAGAGATGAGTATCTCAACCACCGAGATACTCCTTGATGAACTGAGGAGGACACGGATCGCGCTCTCACAGAAAGGGCAACGGCTCTCAGGTACCAATCTTCCGCCAGTTATCGCCAGTCTTCTCGTAAGACAGTTGAGGCTTGCCCGTGAACGTGCCGGGGTCCTGGCGATACGTGGATATCAGGGAGGTGGAAGTCTGTGTCCGTCGTTTGTGACCTCGTCTTCAGATATCGCAGCCGGAGCGTTTTGCGTGCTGATTTTTGCAGTCTCCCTTATGACATGAGACTTTTTTATGGTCTCCGGTTGAACCTTTTCTGTTTGAATCGCAAGTTGCCGATTCAGAGGTGGCAATATGAGTCCAGCCCGGAATACGAAGCTTCAGATCACCGATACCACACTCAGGGACGCCCATCAGTCTCTCATTGCAACACGGATGAGAACCGAGGATATGATCCCGCTCGCACGGGCAATAGACAAAGCCGGATTCTTTTCAGTTGAGGCATGGGGAGGTGCAACTTTTGATAGCTGCATCAGGTTCCTGAACGAGGATCCATGGCACCGTCTTACCACTCTGAAGGAGGAACTCAGACACACCCCGATCCAGATGCTCCTCCGTGGCCAGAACCTTGTCGGATACCGGCATTACTCAGATGATGTCGTAGACCGGTTCATCGATCTCTCATACAAAAACGGGGTGGACATCTTCAGGGTCTTTGATGCACTCAACGACATCAGGAACATGGAGCGGTCGATGACCCGGGTAAAGGAGGCAGGCGCCCACCTGCAGGCCACTATATCATATACCACAAGCCCGGTTCATTCTGTGAAGGGGTTCATTGAACTGGCCAGGGACCTCTACGCCCACGACTGTGACTCGATATGCATCAAGGATATGGCAGGCCTTGCCATGCCGGAAGATACCAGGGCACTCATCACAGGAATAAAAGATGAGATGGACGTTATGGTCGATCTGCACTCGCACTCGACGAGTGGGATCGCATCCATGTCATACCAGGCAGCGATCGAGGCCGGTGTTGACATCCTTGATACTGCCATGTCCCCGTTCGCACTCGGAACCAGCCAGCCACCAACCGAGAGCACAGTTGCATCAGTGAAGGGGACTCCGCGGGACACCGGGATCGATCTGCTCACTCTTCGCGAGATCAGAAACGAATGTGTGAAGATCAGGGGGAAATACGATGCTCTCTTCACCCCGGTTGCAGAACGGGTTGACAGCGACGTTCTGATCTACCAACTCCCGGGCGGAATGATCACCAACCTCGTATCTCAGCTGCAGGAACAGGATGCACTTGACCGGCTTGAGGATGTGTTCAGGGAGGTTCCGGAGGTACGACGTGACCTTGGATATCCACCACTTGTGACACCCACCTCCCAGATCGTCGGTAGTCAGGCTGTCTTCAATGTCCTAGTCGGAGGAGAACGGTACAAGAATGTGACCAAGGAGGTCAGGGACTATGTCAAGGGGCTCTACGGGCGTTCTCCTGGTGCAATCTCCGATGAGATCCGCACCCTGATCATCGGCGACGAGGAGGTCATCACACAGAGGCCTGCCGATCTTCTTGAACCGATGTATGCAAAGATGAAGAAAGAAGCCGAGGATGCAGGCCTTATCAAGAAGGAAGAGGACGCCCTGACATACATCCTCTACCCGGCTATCGCTCCATCATTCCTGAAGGGTGAACGACAGGCCGAGAAGATCCCAACCCGCTCAGCAAAGAAGAGTTCAGGCTTTGAGATGCCTGACTCCATGCAGGTCGAGGTTGATGGTGAGACCTTCACAGTAAGGATCCTCGCCATCGGTGACGAACAGGTTACGGAGAAGCCAAAGGTTTCAGGCCCGCCAAAGCAGGATATGCCGGGTGGGGTCAAGAGCAACATGCAGGGAATGATCCTTGAGATGAAGGTCGGCCGCGGAGATGAGGTCAAGGCTGGCCAGCCCCTGCTCATCCTTGAGGCCATGAAGATGGAGAACCCAATCACCAGTCCACGTGACGGTGTTGTCTCTGATATCTTCGTTGACACCGGTGACACGGTCCTGAGCGGCGACGTGCTCATGGTGATCGAATGAAGTATTTTGACAAGATACTCATTGCCAACCGTGGAGAGATCGCGATCAGGGTTATGCGTGCCTGCCGCGAACTCGGGATCGATACAGTCGCTGTTTATTCTGAAGCAGATAAGAACTCGCTCTTTGTTCACTACGCCGATGAGGCATTTCCTGTAGGGCCCGCACCACCATCAAAGTCCTACCTGAACATGGAGCGGATCATCTCGGTGGCTAAGACCGCCGGGGCAGAGGCGATCCACCCGGGGTACGGATTCCTCGCCGAGAACGCTGCGTTTTCGGGGCTTTGTGAAGAGGAAGGTATCACATTCATCGGCCCAAAGAAGAAGACCATCGCTGCGATGGGATCCAAGATCAGGTCCAAACAGACGATGAAGGATGCCGGTGTCCCGGTCCTGCCCGGTACCGATGGCGGGATAGATGATCTTGAGAAGGCAGCAAAGGTGGCTGATCAGATCGGATATCCGGTGATCGTCAAGGCCAGTGCTGGTGGTGGAGGAATCGGGATGCAGATCGTTCACGATCCTTCAGAGATCGAGGAAGCCATCGCTGGTGCAATGCGTATCGCTGAATCTGCATTCGGTGACAGGACGGTTTTCATCGAGAAGTACCTTCAGAAACCAAGGCATGTCGAGGTTCAGGTCTTCTGCGATGAGCATGACAACGGCGTCCACATGTTCGAGCGCGAGTGTTCTATTCAGCGCAGGCATCAGAAACTTATCGAGGAAGCACCCTGCCCGGTGATGACTCCGGAACTGCGTGAACGGATGACTGAGTCTGCCCTGAAAGTTGCTGACGCAGTCGATTACGTGAACGCAGGTACGGTAGAGTTCCTGTATGACAACGGGAACTACTACTTCATGGAGATGAACACCAGGCTCCAGGTCGAACATACTATCACTGAACTAGTGACCGGTATCGATCTTGTCAGGCAGCAGATCGTGGTTGCAGCAGGTGATCCACTCGAATATGCCCAGGAGGATATAACCATTAGGGGTCATGCCATCGAATGCAGAATCAATGCCGAGGATCCCCTCAACAACTTTGCTGCAGATCCCGGGAAGATCATTAGGTACCGTTCACCAGGTGGACCGGGAATCAGGCTCGACTCAGGTATTCATGCAGGGTATACAATCCCACCCCACTATGACTCGATGATCGCCAAACTCTGTGCATGGGGAATGAACAGGGACCTGGCAATCGCCAGAATGAGGCGTGCAATCTACGAGTATGTGATCCTTGGCGTCAAGACAACCCTGCCGCTTCACCATGCCATCATGCACAACCCCGAGTTCATAGCAGGCAACACTCATACGCACTTCCTCCAGGAGGAGCATATCTTAAAGACACTCAAGCGGTACATCCAGGAGGACGAGACCAGGATGACCCAGCTTGCAACTCCTCTCAGGAACGATCGGAAGATTGCAGCCATCAGTGCAGGGCTGATCGCCGTTATTGAGAAGAATAAAGAATAATTTTTCCTGAAAGTCATTTTTACAGGTCGTACCTGGGGCCCCCAACGGGGCACCGTAGGGATTGTTATGCAAAGAGCAGACAAGGAAGTCCGGGATCAGGGATGGATTGATACTGTTCTCACAAAAGCCCTCTTTTGCCATCTGGCCATAAACGGTGATGAGTATCCCTATTTGGTACCGATGAATTTTGTCTGGTATAATGGGCAGCTCATCCTTCACTCTGCTAACGAAGGCGAGAAGATAAGATCACTTCGGAAAGATCCACGCGTGACATTTGCAATCGAGATCGATCCCGAACTCGTCACCCATGCCACTGCCTGTGGATATGGGATGAGATACCGGAGTGTCATCGGACAGGGTATCGCCAGGTTTGTCGAAGAATATGAAGAGAAGAACAACCTGATCAAAGTGCTCTCTGAAAAATTCACATCATGTCAGGTTGATGATTTTCCACCAGACAAACTTGCTCATGTCACCGTGTTCGTCATCACACCCACATCTCTTACAGGAAAGAACTCTGGATACCCGCTCGAGAGATGATACCAGTTCGTTAAAAGATTAGTGGGTTGGGATAACCCTGAAGATATCAGACTGGGTCAGTATCCCGATCGGCTGGCCATCTTCAACTACAACCAGCCTGCCGATCTGCTTCTCCTTGAACTTGCGAATGACCTCGTATATCTGGACTGAAGCATCGGCCTGCACAACCTCCTCGGTCATAACCTCGCTTACCGGTGCCTCAAGGCTTATCTTCTCCTCGATTGCCAGAAGAATATCGGTCATCGTGATGATGCCCATGAGAAAATTCCCTTCCATGACCGGTGCCCCGTGAATCCTGTATTTATTGAAGAGATGAATCGCATCCATCAGTGTTGACCTGGTTGAGAGCATCTTGATAGGAGCGGTCATGTAACTGCGGATCGGCTTTTTTGGAAGCGAGACCATCTCGAGGATAGAGACGATGAGTGCGGGTTCATTCTCATCCTTCCCGAACACTTCACCCTTGATCATCAGTTTGTTCATCGGCGTCGGACCGATGGTGATCACATCCCCGATGTTGAAGAGTTTCACACTTCCGATGATCCTGATCTGGGCATGGCAGATATCTGCATGCGAAAGGGTGGTGAAGATGATCTCTGCGACCTTAACACCAGGGATGACCTCACTGTCGCGAGAGATCTTCACCTCATATACTTCACCGTCCCGCTTCAGATTGAGTTCTTTGTATGCTACTGCGGTCGGGTGATACCCACCTTTTGGTCCGGGAATCCCGTCGACAAGGCCTATGGCCTTGAGCGCCTGCATCTGGTTTCTGACGGTTCCCGGGTTCCTGCGAATGATATCAGCGATCTCCTCCCCCTTGATCGGTATCGACTTCTTCTCATAGAGACTGATGAGGGTGATGAGGATATCGTTCTGGATGAGAGACAGATCCATAATGATCGATCATATAGTTTAGCCGAGATGGTTAAGAGGTTGACGTAGTTGTAAATGATTATCCCGTCAGCACCCCCACAGATCCCACAACAATAGAGCCTCGTATGGATACCAATAATCAACCGCAATCAATGAACTTCGAACGGATACCTACAGTTCCAACCGCAGACGAAGTCCTCGACAGGGCTCTTCGCCGTGCTGCAGCAAAGATGCGTGAGAAGAAGCAGAAGAAGCGTGCTTCAGAAGAGTTTGTGAGAGCAGCGTACCTCTCTGTTCACGATAAACTCGTCTCTGTCATCCAGGGTTTTCCTGAGATGGACAACCTCCCCCAGTTCTACCAGGATCTCTTTGAGGTGATCTGGGGGATAGAACGTCTTCGCAAGGCTCTCGGAGCCGTAGGGTGGGCAGCCAGGTGGTCAAAGGACCACAGGGGGGGTCTTGCCAAGGATGTCAGGTTCTCCAGCGATGAGGATGCAACTGCCTCCCGAAAGAAGGCGGTGGCACGGCTTGCATCGGTGGTTCACCAGATCGATGATCAACTCCTCTTCCTCAACGAGGTCAGGAACGTCATGCGCAAACTCCCGGTGATCGAGGATGTCTTCACCATTGTGGTGGCAGGATTCCCAAATGTGGGGAAGTCCTCATTCATCAGAAGAGTCTCGTCAGCAGAGCCGGAGATTGCATCATACCCCTTCACCACCAAAGGGGTGATCATCGGTCACCGGTATGAACGCAGGGAGAAGATCCAACTTATCGACACCCCGGGACTGCTTGACCGGCCGGCAGAGGAGCGGAACGCAATCGAGAAGCAGGCGAT
>CAZVAS010000004.1:24911-33461 GCA_964625165.1 uncultured Methanospirillum sp.
CCTGCACCCGGTGCCGCCCATCACCCGGGAAGACAGGGGTACTCAGATCCCGATCAGGAACCAGCCGATAAGGAATCCTATGATCGCCCCTCCATTAAGTGGCGGGAGTCCGGCCTGAGGCCTCCCAGACGAGACGAAATAGAGAAGTAATGCCATCCCTGCAACTGACCCGATCATTGTTGTGATCACTGGCAGGGAAAATCCAAACACTCCTTTTGAAGGCAGAAATACTGCTGCAGATACAACTAGAATTGAGGGCATGATGAGATCCCCGAGTCCCATCAGGTATGCTGCCCGTTCAGGTTTCTTCTCCTCTTCTCCCGGTATAGAACCTAAAGCCTCACCAGATATATCTGGCTTTACCATCCCACCGACACCGTCCCTGATAAACGAGTATCCTTCCTTCTTGGGAACAACAACCATGATCGGCATCCGGTTCTCGATGACACCTTCGGCAAGAGTTAGCATGTGTTTTGTCCGGTACACTGAAATAGCGTCATAGACTGCAAGAAGGATAAGCAGCAGAATGACCGGTACCGGTTCGAGTGAGATTCCAAATATTGAGGCGATCCCTGCCGAGAGAAGCACACCGAGAATATCAACCACATACCACTCAGGATATTTTGCCAGAAGAACTGTCGCCGCCACAGAGAGGAGCAGCCCGCCACCAACAGAGACAACAGTACCCATACCTGCGAGTGAGAGCAGCCCGGTGAAGACATAGATGAACGAGAGGAGGAGTGACGCCCAGATGAGTAACTGGAGCGCCCACTTCTGGTGATACTTCAGCAGAACAAGCAGGACCACAGTGAATCCGAGCAGCATCGCAATGAACCAAATTGGGTTTTCGAGAGATGACGGATCTTCAAAGACAGCATACCCGGACTGGATCATTGGGACTGACAGAATTACCGCACCGGCCTCCACGAGCAGAAGCATAAGGGGCATTGCTGCGAGGGCGAGGAGCGGGTTCAACGCTCTTCCACCTGCATTGTGAGAATTAGGAGACTGATTATCAGATGATTCCATGTGCCTAAGAGGGAAGAGGCTGACTGGTACATAATCATATCTCCACCTCAATGGTCATTTCGCAGGTTTTCATTCGTGATAATGAATCATAGCCAAACCACCTATTACGCGCATATCCAGCCAGTAAACAAATCCCTATAACTCAGTGAGAATAGATACATCAGGTGAAGTGCCGATTGCAAGGTCCGGAAAATAGTGGAGCATCATTCTGGGACCGGTGATCAATACGGAGATAAAAGATGGGTGTAGCCTTACGGGATATCATCGCCCCCTATAAACATCCGGCAGAGCCACAGGATCTGACCGGTGTTGCATCTGTGGATGCATACAACGCGCTCTATCAGTTTCTGTCCATCATCAGGCAGCCGGACGGGACTCCGCTCATGGACAAAGAAGGGCGGGTGACATCCCACCTATCAGGAATTTTTTACCGCACCAGCAATTTTCTCCAGCAGGGCATCCAGCCGGTCTGGATATTTGACGGGAAGCCTCCCGAACTGAAGAGCAGAACGATAGGTGAGCGTCGTGCTGTGAGGGAAGAGGCACAGGAAAAATGGGAGCAGGCAAAGCGTGAAGGTGATACCGCCGGTGCATTCAGGTATGCCATGGCTTCATCCAGGCTTGATGATGAGGTCTTACAGTCTGCACGCAAACTGCTTGATCTGCTTGGAGTCCCGGTACTTGATGCTCCTTCCGAGGGAGAGGCTGAAGCATCCAATATGGTCCGCACCGGTGCAGCCCGGTATGTTGCATCCCAGGATTATGACACGCTGCTCTTCGGTGCACCACTGCTGGTAAGAAATCTTACTGTGTCAGGAAAGAGACGGCTTCATGGAAGGATGGTAAATGTCCAGCCAGAAACTGTCATTCTTGAAGAGGTACTCACAGGTCTTGGGTTGAGCAGGGAGGATCTCATCGATGTGGCAATCCTTGTGGGGACAGATTTCAACGAGGGGGCAGCAGGAGTCGGTGCAAAAACCGCCCTCAAGAAAGTAAAGGCAGGTGAGTTCGGGGAAATCATCTCATCAAAACTCCCTGACCTTGATCCTGAACCGGTCAGAGATTTCTTCCTGAATCCACCGGTTTCTGACCGGTATCCTATCGAATGGAAGACACCAGATTATGATAGGATCATCGCCTTTCTCTGTGGAGATTATGGTTTTTCTGAGGACCGGATTCACCCGATCCTTGAAAAGATCAGCGGCAAAGGAAAACAAAGAACCCTTGACAGCTGGTTCTGATCTATCATGTACCGTAAAAAAGAAAACCCCAGATATCATTTTTCTTTTCTGACCCGATATCTGATCAGGAAATATGATAAGATCATCCGGAATCTATACGCATAGGAGTCTGCTCTGGATCTTTCTCGCAGGGATGATACTTGGATCATCAGCCATACTGCCCGCCACCGCTGATCTTCAGAATACAGGAAATGGAACGGTGACGGCAGAATACGAGAACGGGACAGTGACTGCTGAATGGGGCGTTGATTTTACCGCTTCTCCTCTCGAAGGATATCCTCCGGTATGTGCCAAGTTCACTCTTAACGGCCCCTTTGGTGATTATCTCTGGGACTTTGGGGACGGGAGTACTTCCAGTGCCAGAGATCCGGTTCATTGTTACCAGAAGGCTGGGTCGTACTGGGTGAAACTGAAGTACTCTGTTGGTGAGATCACGGGTGAGGTTAACAAGGAAGATTACATAAAGGTCAAAAATCCCGCCGAACTTGTGGATTATACCGCTGATCCCGTGAACGGAACCGTCCCGCTGACCGTCCAGTATGAGCTGACTGGAAACCCTACAAGTATTCTCTGGGATTTTGATGACGGAGAAGAGAGCAGCGATGCTAATCCAAAACATCAGTATCAGCAGCCGGGATACTACTCTCCAACCCTGACCTACTGTGCAGGTGGGGCTTGCGATAAGATATCAAAATACAACTATATTCAGGTCTCACCTGGAGAAGAGGTCAACTTCACTGCTGAAAAACTGGAGGGAGTCGCTCCTCTCTCAACCAAATTTCTCGTCACCGGCCCTGCAGAGACATTCTCCTGGGACTTCGGGGACGGGACCACATCATACGAGAAAAATCCCGGACATTACTACGATAAACCAGGTAATTACACAGTCACCCTGACATATTCCATCGCCGAGGCGAGTTATACTTTGACAAGGAAGGACTACATTCATGCCACATCGAAGTATGCACCTGATTTCAATGGATCACCAAGGCGGGGGATCGCTCCTCTTTGTGTTGATCTTGATATGATCAATCCACCACAGTCGTGGTACTGGATATTTGGAGATAACACAACCTCACCTGATGCCCACGGTTCACACTGCTACGGGTTCAGCGGGAGCTATGATGTGGGCCTCCATTACTGCTACAACGGGTACTGCAGCGATGTCGTCAAGCCTGGGTTTGTCACCGTAGATTCACCCCGTATATTCTCTGATCGAGGCGAAGATGAGGCGACTGTGAAGTTTAGATCAGATGCAGGGGAAGGGCTCAGATATATCTGGGATTTTGGTGATTCTGCCACATCAGAGAGTGCAGCTCCAACCCATCGATACAGTGAGCCTGGTGAGTATAATGTAACCCTTTCAGTCCTTGGCACCTGCGGTTGTACGGCAAAGACCTCTGCAAGGGTCTCTGTCAACCCGAAAAATCCGATTGACTTCTCTGCTACACCGCTCGAGGGGTGTGCCCCACACAGTGTCCAGTTCAGTACTGCACCACCCACATCATTAGCAGAAAAACAGAAGTGGGACTTTGGTGATGGAGAGAAGAGCACGGAAAATAACCCGTTTCATAGTTACGAGTTTCCGGGAACATACTCGGTCACCCTCGTGAAAGAGTTTCCCGACCGCCAGGAGAACGTGACCAAGCCGGATTATATTCAGGTGTATGAGGTGCCACACCCATCCTTTTCGATGAACCCCACTTCAGGAGTTGCCCCGGCAACGATCACGTTCACTGACACCACCGCAGGGTACGAGTCAAAACGCTCCTGGGACTTCGGTGATGGTGTAACCGGGACCGAGGCACGAATGGAACACCAGTACACACAGGAAGGGATGTTCAATGTCTCGCTGACCGTCTGGGGAAAAGGCGACTGCTATAAGACCGCGACCCAGGATGTGAGGATTGCAAGCCAGAAAGAGGTGAAGTATGATCTTACCGGGCTTCCACGGCGAGGACCTACCCCGTTGTCAACATCATTTAAGATAACAGGTAGTCCGTATCAGTGGTCTATCGATTTTGGTGATGGCAGCAAGCCGACTTCAGAACAGAATCCGTTCCATACCTATTCGACAGCCGGTGCGTATAGTCCGAAACTCAAAGCCTGTGATGCGGGCGGGTGTGAATACATTGTCAAACAAGACTACATAGTGGCGATTCCTCCCTCTTATCAGGCCCTGACCCTTTCACCAGGATGGAACCTAGTCTCCACACCGCTCAGCCTGGAACCGGGACAGGATACCATGGGAATCTTTGCCAGCGTTGACACAGCTAGCCATTCACTCTACTCGTGGGACAGCACTACAGAACAGTGGGCAAGAGTAACAAAGGATACCCGCCTGGATCCTCTTACTGCGGTCTGGATATATGCAGCAAAACCTGCCGTTGTCACTCTGCCGATAGCAACCACCGGACCTGAAGGAAATCTTACCCGACCTCTCTCTGCCGGCTGGAACCTGATGAGTCTCCCTGGGACAAACCTGACAAATCCGGATACAATACTCGGGGATCTGGACTGGTCGTATATTCTAGGTTTTAATTCACTGTCCCAGCAGTACGATACACCGGTTCAGAAAGAAAAAGAGAGCGGACTGTTACTTGACCCGAAGCAGGGATACTGGCTTTATATGGGGAATCCGGGGACCCTCGTAACCCCAGCGATCTAACTTTTTATAAGAATCAGGGCAGTTGCTTCCAGACATGGGCAAACCGCTGGGCTGCTGTCACATGTCCGAGTATGCCAAAGATCAGAAGCAGCCATGCAAAGAGGCTGAGCCCAAGAAGTTCCACTGGAATGAACAGGCTGACTAAGCATACTGCAATAAGGAGAACAAGACGATCGGCCCGCCCGAGGAGACCGCCATAAAACCGTCCCACACCGACAGCCTGTGCCTGTGTTCCCATGTATGATGACATCAGTACCCCGGTAAGACCGAGAACACCGATCCACCAGGCACAGAGCGGGCCCGAAAAAATCCCACAGAGGATGAAGATGTCAGCGTACCGGTCAACTGTATGATCGAGAAAGTCTCCTCTGAGCCCCTGCTGGCCGAGCGTTCGTGCCATCGCCCCATCAAGTCCGTCGAAGAATGCATTCAGGATCACACCAAAGGTGCCGAAGAGAATATCTCCTCTGAAAAAGGCATAGCCTCCCCCCGCTGCGGCAAGAAGGGAGAGTATGGTACAGAAATTCGGGGTGAGACCTATCCTTACTGTTGCTGACACAATCGGATCGATGATAGGTTTAACCTGGGTCCTGTATGAGTCAAGTGTCATAATAAGTCCGCACAGGTGGCAAGCCAGTCCACAATTCCGTGTCCAGGTGGTACATCTCCGGTCATGATCCCTTCTACCATATCTGCAACCTCGGCAACTGTCTTATCGGTTGCATCTATCTCATATATCATCTCAGGGGTGTGCTCTTCCATTGCCTCAATGAGCACAACATCAAGCAGTTCTGCCTCCACATTCTCGGCGATCTTTTCATCATGATATCCCCGGGCAGCAAGTCGCTCCTTCAGGATATCAGGTCGGCACCTGAGAACAATGACATGGGATGCCTGAAGCAGGTGGGTGAGATGTCCTTCGACGATTCCTTCCTGTAGGGAGAACTCGTCCCGCCACCGGTCTGTGTCGATGACATGGGCCTGCCGCTCCTCATCCTCCTCAATAATGTACGGACCGATGGTATCGTTCGCCTTGACAACCGGATGTCCCCGCCGTGACAGTTCATCAGCGACGGTTGACTTACCGGTTCCCGGTGTCCCGGTCAGGGCGATCAGCATATCTGGTTGATTCCGGAGAGGAACTGTTCACACTCCCAGTCTTCACCGACGCAGACCCTGATGTAGTGATCAGCCAACCCGGGGAATGATCGGCAGGATCTGACGATAACTCCTTTCTCTGCAAGGAATGCCGCACATTCATCGCCGGTCATTGGTGCTGTATCGATCATCACAAAGTTGGCTCCTCCCGGAAGAACCGGCAGTCTGCAGGTATCACGGAACTTTTGTATCCAGGATCTCACATGTTTGATAGAACGTTCAACATACTCACGGTCAGAAAGGGCACCGGTTGCTGCGGCGAGTGAGAGGGTGTTGACCGTGAAGGGGGTCGCCGCCTTTTCATACACCGGCTTTAGCCAGGATGGAACAAAGGCATACCCGATCCTGCATCCGGCAAGACCGAAGACCTTTGACATCGTCCGTCCGATGACAAGGTTTTCGTGCTTATTCATCAGGTCACGGTAATCCAGTTCTGAAAACTCCACATATGCGTTGTCCAGAAAGAGGATACCATCCAATGCATCTGCGATCCTCTCAATGTCTGCACGTGATGTGAGGGTTCCGGTCGGGTTATTTGGACTGCAGAGAAACGCTATCTTTGCCCTTTTCGCAGCTTTGATAAAGGCATCCACATCCACCGTGAAATCATCTCTCCGGGGAATGGTGATGACATCTGCACCCTGTGCTTTTGCCGCAAGCCCGTAGAACGAGAAGGTAGGTACCGATACCGCAACCGCTTCGCCCGGGTTTACCAGTACCCGGATGCAGGTCTCGATGACCCCGTCCATGCCCACTCCGGTTACAAACTCATAATCACCGTGGTATTCCTTGAGTGCCTGGACCAGAGTCCCTGCTCCACCTGTATCGGGGTACCGGTGAACGGTCGCAAGTGCCTTCTGCACCGCAGCAACCGCAAGAGGGGAGGGGCCAAACGGATTTTCGTTGCTGGCAAGTCGTGCAACCCTTGAAAATCCGTATGTCGCTGCTATCTCTTCAGGAGAACGTGCATACACGTACCCTTCCTGTTGATAGATATCACGTACGAGCGAATTTGCTGACTGCGGCATTGATGATACCTGTTGCCTGATCTATCTCGGCATTTGTGATAGTAAGCGGTGGAACAAGCCTGAGGTTTCCATGAGCAGCACAGTTCACAAGCAGACCATGAGCTGCACACTCCTTCTGAACATCAGCACACTGATCACCGATGGTAATGCCGATCATCAGTCCCCGGACCCGGGGATTGAGGTGTGCCAGGGCTTTCCTGAACCGCTCCCCCTTCGCTGCAACCTCCGGGAGTAATTCTCCGATCACATCGATTGAGGCAAGGGCTGCGGCACATGCGATGGGACCTCCGGCAAAAGTGCTCCCATGCTCTGACTTTCCGAACTCGAGCCCTTCCCGTGCTACGATAGCACCCATCGGAAATCCGCTCGCAATCGCCTTTGCCATAGTGATGACATCAGGGAGTATTCCATCCTCCTGGAAGGCAAACCACTGCCCTGTCCGACCCATTCCACTTTGAACCTCATCCACGATGAGGAGGACACCGTTTGCATCACAGATCTCCCTGACCTGTTTCAGGTAACCGGCCGGCGGAGTGATAACACCGCCTTCACCCTGGATCGGTTCAAGAACCACGGCTGCTGTTTCCGATGTAATTGCAGCCTTGAGTGCCTCTGCATCGCCGTAGGGCACGAACCTGGTGAACGGCTGAAGAGGCATGAACGGATCTCTGATAGCAGGTTTGTGGGTACAGGCAAGGGATCCCATGGTCCGCCCGTGAAATCCTCCCTCACAGGCCACAACCTCTTTCTTCCCGGTTCTGATCCTGGCAAGTTTCAGGGCCCCTTCCATTGCCTCTGCCCCTGAGTTGGAGAAGAACGCTTTTGCCTTCCCCGGCAGTCCGGATATCTCAACCAGTTTCTTTGCGAGAGCACCCTGGTGAGGAACATAGTACAGGTTTGAACAGTGGATCAGTTCCGCTGCCTGATCTGTGATTGCCTTGACTACTTTGGGGTGACAGTGGCCAGTACTGCAGACTGCGATTCCTGCTACAAGGTCGAGGTACTGCTTCCCGTCAGCATCGGTGACGGTGCAACCGGACCCTTTGGTGATCATAATCTCCCTGCTGAACGCAGGCATGATGTATTGTGATTCGAGTTCCCGATAATCTGATTCGAACTTCATTATTTCATCTCATTCATATTCGATGGTTGCCGGCGGTTTGGGGGTGATGTCGTATACAACCCTAGAAACCGCCGGTATGGTGGAGGTTATCCGGCCCTGGATCTCTGCCAGGTCTTCCCAGGAGATCTCTATCGGATCGGCGGTCATCCCGTCACGTGAGTTCACTGCTCTCACGGCAACGATCCAACCGTGTAGGCGGTTGTCGCCCTTCACACCGGTTCCAAGGCCGACAAGGGCTGCAAGGCACTGCCAGGGACGGTACTTCTCGACCAGAACGTCCTCCACGATCGCGTTGGCCTCTCT
>CAZVAS010000004.1:33561-44100 GCA_964625165.1 uncultured Methanospirillum sp.
TCACCGGCAAGGGCCGTGATGAACTCCTCACCTGCATCGATCACACGGACACCCAGATGTCCGAAGATCTCACTGATCCGTCTGGTCTCTCCCTTACGCATCAGCCCGGTATCAACATAGATCGGGATCAGTTTCTCGCCGATAGCACGAGATGCCAGTTCTGCACAGACTGAACTGTCAACACCGCCAGAGAGAGCGATGACCGCATGCTCATCTCCTGCCTCCTCCTGAATCTTCCTGATCGATTCTGCAATGAACTTCTCAACCTTGACCATTTACTCTGCCCCCTTCTTCATCTTCAGTGCTGCCTCCACGAACCCGAGGAAAGGCGGTGAAGGCCTTGTCGGGCGTGACCTGAACTCGGGATGGAACTGTGTCGCAAAGAAGAACGGATGTTCAGGGATCTCGACAATCTCCATCCTGTTCCCCCAGGTTCCTGAGAAGACAAGGCCTGCAGCCTCCATGTCCGCGATGTAGGAGGGTTCAACCTCGTACCTGTGCCGATGACGCTCGGTTATCTCACTGGCACCATACAACTTCATCGCAAGGGTTCCCGGCTTTACAGAGATCTGGTAATCTCCAAGCCGCATTGTTCCTCCGAGATCCTCCACCCCATCCTGCTCGGGAAGAATGGTGATCACTTCAGTGCCCTTGGCGCACTCGCTGCTGCATGCATCAGCCCATCCAACGACGTGCCTTGCAAACTCGACAACCGAGAGCTGGAACCCGAGACAGAGCCCGAGCAATGGTATCTTCTCCTCACGTGCAAGTTGTATCGCACTGATCTTCCCTTCGATACCCCTGACTCCGAATCCTCCCGGAATCAGGACACCATCACATTCCCGGAGTTCTGCTTTCTCAACGCGTTCTGCATCAAGCCAGCGGATCGAGACCTCGGTGGAGAGTGCCCTGCCGGCGTGTTTAAGTGCTTCCTTGATCGAGAGGTAGACATCCTCTTTACCGTATTTGCTTACGATCCCGACAGTCACACGCTGGGTGTACTCCCTGGTGACGATACGGTACCAGTCAGGATCGAGTGGTTCGTTTGCCAGTTTCAGGTGCTGACAGAGAACCTTGGAGAGTCCCTCCTTCTCAAGTTCCATTGGGACCTGGTAGATATCCGGTGCAGTGGTTGCACTGATGACCGCGTACTGGGGAATGTCACAGAGAGAGGAGATCTTCTTCTTGGTATTGAGTGATATCGGACGCTCACTTCTCCCGACGATGATGTCAGTAAAGAGCCCGAGCTCACGGAGTGCCTTCACCGAGTGCTGGGTCGGTTTCGTCTTGAGATCACCCATCGAGTCCGAGGGCATGAGAGTGACATGAACGAGCGCGCGATCTTCAGGTGGCAGTTCGCTCCGCATCTGCCTGACAGACTCAAGGAATGGCATACTCTCTATGTCGCCGACAGTCCCGCCAACCTCAACGATACAGATGTCAGCTTCCTTCCCGCCAAAGACCTTCTCGGAGGCCGCTATCCTGATGCACTCCTTGATCTGATCGGTGATATGCGGGATTATTTGAACAGTCTGACCCAGATAATCTCCCCTGCGTTCTTTATCGATAACGAGCCGGTAGACTTTCCCGGTGGTAATATTGTGGGATGAGTTCAGCTCGATATCAAGGAACCGTTCATAATTGCCAAGGTCCAGATCAACCTCGCCACCATCATGGAGAACATATACCTCGCCATGCTGGGCCGGATTCATGGTTCCTGCGTCGATATTCAGATATGGATCGATCTTAACCGCAGTGACATTGTATCCCCGGTTTTTCAAAAGCCGTCCTATTGATGCAGCAGTGATCCCTTTGCCAAGACCACTCATCACGCCGCCGGTGATAAAGATATACTTCATGCCTCCCCTCAGAAAAACTCAGCAGAAGAGTTGGTTTCGATCCCTCTAATACCAAACGGCCCCTGACTCATAGGGCTGAAAACCCTGACTTCAGGAAGATCTTATCCTAAAGAGTAGGCCGGGCCCGGCCACGAGACTGCTCATCGCCATCTTCTTCTCTTTGGTGAAAGAAGCCATAAGTGAAATGTCATATCTTGATGATATCAAAAAATCTGGCCAGAATGCAAACCCATTCTTCTGTCTCATGGGGATACATCCCAGAACATATGGTGATGGCAGGGCCTGCCTTGAGATGACAGTAAGGCCGGATATGACCAACGGGGAGGGGTGGCTTCAGGGAGGGATGTACACCTCCCTCATTGACGAGGCCATGGCTCTTGCAATTTATACTATGCTTGATGACGGGCAGATGATAGCAACCATATCCTGTACAACAACATTTCTCCGTGGAGTCAGGGCAGGAGAGATCGTCCTTGCAGAGGCATGGGTGGTCAGAAAAGGCAGGCAGATCATCTTTACTGAAGGAAGAGTCTGCAGTGCTGACGGTAGCAACGAGCTTGCCCGGTGTTCTGCATCATTTATTGTACGATAATTGATAGTATCCCCAGAATCTATAAAACCACATACGGAGAACCAGCTGGGAAGCCACTGTCAATGAGATACAGTATCGTTATTCCGGCATATAATGAGGAGAAGCGGATCGGGAAACTTCTACAGAGCCTCTCCGACCCGCAGGCAGAGTTCATCTTTGTCTGTGACGGGACCGACCGGACCCCGGAAGTGATACAGGAGTTCTCATCAGGGCACCCGGATCTTACGGTCCGGTGTCTGAAATATTCACACAGGCTTGGAAAAGGTGGCGGAGTCTACGAAGGATTCAGGGCTGCGAATGCCCCATTGATCGGATTCATGGATGCGGATAACTCCACAGAATACTCTGAGATGATCCGCCTTATAAACGAGATCGGTGATAATGCAGGTATCATCGGTTCCCGCCACATGCCTGAATCGACAATCGAGATCCACCAACCCTTGTCACGACGGTTCCAGAGCAGGGCGTTTAATCTAATCATCAGACTTCTCTTCGGCCTGCAGTTCTACGATACCCAGTGTGGGGCAAAGATCTTTCGCAAGAGCGCAGTTGACAAAGTTCTCCCGGATTTACGTGCAAAAGGATTTGAGTTTGATGTTGAACTCCTCTGGCACATGAGACGGGCCGGACTTCAGGTTCTTGAAGTACCTGTTGTATGGAACGATACTGGCGATTCCAGGCTTCAGACATCTGATGCATTCTCCATGTTCTCCACTCTTCTTCGTCTGCGACTGGGTATCGGGGCCCATGACTGACACTGACGGAATCAGGACTGAGGCATTCAGACTGTTCGAGCAGCAGAAGTATTCAGCCTGCCTCGATCTGATCTATTCCACCCCACCAAGATCCATCGACACCAGGCTCCAGATCCTCGAAGCGATCTGTCTGTACAGCACGGGGTCACTAGACGAAGCCGAGGTATGTCTTCGAGATCTCAGGGCCAGAGTTCCTGATTCAGCAGAAGTCTGTTTATACCTGGGAAAAGTGTTGGAGCAGAAGGGAGACGAGGAGGCCAGGACTGAGTACGCCGAAGCGGTCAGACTGACGCCAGATCATCCGGAAGGAATCAGAAGGTATGCCAGGTACCTTTCTGAAGCTGGAGATCATCGGGCTGCTGTCTGCCTGTTCCAAAGGCTCGTCCTTATCACAGGTGATCCAGAGGATCTGGCCGGGCTCCTGAAATGTCATTATGCTCTTGGTGAGAACGAGGAAGGGATCATAAGATACCGGCAGGCGGGGTTACCGGCTGAATGTTTCCGGATATACCTTGACCTGCTCCTCGCATCTGGAAAAAATCAGAACCTTGTTGACGAGATTGAGGCATCTCATGGGTACCAGAAGGATCACGATCTCACTATCCTCTACTGTGAGGCGCTCACTCAGGTCAATCCGGATCAGGCAGATCGGGAGTTCCTAACACAACTCAAAAGGGATCCATCTGCAGACCTGGCATCCCGGTATGTCAGGTTTCTCTCCTCCCGGGACCTCACAAGGGAAGCACTTGGGGTCTGGTCAACATGGCTTGCAAAAAGTAGTGTACCTGAGTATCAGTTGCAGGGAGCAGCCCTCCTTGAATCAGTATCCGGTCCGGAACATGCCCTTGAACTCTACCAGAAAATCCTTTTTGGAGATGAAAGCCGGAATCTGCCAGATACCACAAGATGGTTCTCATCCTATCGCGATCTTCTGATCAGAGTAAAAGGGCCAGACAGAGCTCTTGACCATGTCCTCACCCTTTCAGGGTCTGATCTCCCCACAGGTATTCTGGTTGGGATCGCAGAATGGTGTGGAGAAACAGGGAGGCATGAGGATGCAAAACGTATCTTTCTTCAGGCCTTCAGATCAGATCTCACAAACGCCGGGCTTGCATATGCATCATATCTCTCCAGGGCCGGTGAGAAAAGGGAGCAGAAAAAGATCCTCGGATACATCCTGAAAACAGTCAGGAAGGCAAGGGATCTTGAGGCAGTTGCTGACGGGATTCTGGCAATGGCGGACCCAGATCATGATTTGATCTCATCACTGAACCAGAGATTTGATGAAACAAATGCACTGCTCTCCCAGCATGGACGCGAGGTATACGCCCGCTGTCTCACTCTTGCTGCTGAACAGGATCTCCAGAGTGGAAGTCCGGACAGAGCCCTCGAACACTCACTGGCAGGACTGGCCATCGTCCCGGTTGATGCAACCACCATTGCCGAATCACTTTTTGCCCTCCTCATAGCATCTAAAACTCAGGTTCTTCCTGATCATCTCCCATCACGGATCAATCAGATAGCAAAAACGCCATGTCCTGTAAGTACCGGGAATCAGATATCTCTCTCATGGCTTGACCCCGGTGAAGAATCAGTAGTTGAATATCTTCGCAAGCACCGGGTCTGTAATGAGATGGATCTCAGAAGAGTGGCGGGAACCCGCAGAGTAGCAGGGCTGATGAACAGAATCATGCGGAAAGCAGAAGAGCAGGGTGTCCACCTTGCAGATAAGGAGGGATACTCGGAGTTCGGAGAGGTGTACAGATATGCAGGCCCCTGATATCTCTGATGCATCGGTGCTCGAGAGCATCGGGATCATCAACGCACTCAGGCGGGGGACGGTTCCTGCCCAGGGTCTTGGGAGGTTTGCGGTAGGACTCTCCACTGAGGAACAGGTGATTGCGGATCAGATGGACCTGGTTGCGATGGGTGGTGCAGATATCAAGTTCATCAGAGGAGAGTATGGAAGTGGGAAGACGTTCCTCATCGCACGAGCCCTTGAGATCGCACGAAAGAAAGGATTCGTGACTGCCCAGGTCGCAATATCACCGGTCTCCCCGCTTCATCGTCTCCGATCCCTATATGCACAGATCGCAACCTCGCTCCATGCCGGAGGAGAACAGCAGGCCTTCAGATCGATCATCGATGCCTGGCTGTTCGGGATCGAGCAGCGTGTCAGTGCTCGGGAGGGGCCAGCCATTCCTGTTGATCGTCTTGAAGAACTGACACTTCGTGAGGTTGAGTTTGCCCTCGCAGATATCAGTCTGTTGAATGCACCGGTCGCCGCAGTCATCAGAACATACTATCTTGCAAATAATGCGGCAGACTTCAGAACTTCCCAGGCAGCCATCGGGTGGCTCTGCGGAGATCCGAACATCGGCAGAGACCTGAGACAGAAGGCAGGAATTCGCGGAGACATCGGGGATTCATCAATATTTCCTCTTCTTGAGGCTCTGCCGGTGTTTGTGACCGGCGCCGGATATAAAGGCTGCGTGGTTGCAATTGATGAACTCGAGATAACGCAGACCTTTCCCCGCAACCTCCGCGAGAGGGGATTTCAGAACCTGGTCAGGATCATCGACGCAATCGATGGGGGCCTGCTCCCCCGCTGGTATCTCATCTGCGCAGGAACACCTATGCTGTATGACGGGCCCCGGGGCATGAGACCCATCACTCCCCTGTACGATAGAATTGGACAGACTCCAAAGGACGGGGAGTTTCCCAATCCCCGCCAGCCGCAGATCCTGCTCAAACCATTCAATCCCGATCGTCTGGAAGAGGTTGCCCAGCGGATAGCCGCCGTATACGAAGAGGCATACGGCGAGGTGGATAGGAGCCGGATCTCTCATAGGTTTATCCGGACAATGGTGAACCGCGTGAGTTCTGCATTTGGGGGAAGGATCGATATCATCCCACGGGTCTTTCTCAAGGAGTTCGTTGATGTTCTTGACAAATGCGATCTCTATCCTGATTATGATCCGATGACTGTGTACCAGACCGATGCACAGGATCTTCAGGAGATCCTCACAGATGAAGAAAAAGCGGTAATGCAGATCAGGTTCTGAAGCAGAATTCTGATCAGGTCTCCCTTCTTATACGGGCTGATGCTGCGTGGGCATGAAGTCCTTCGGCAGTTGCCAGCCTCTCGACAACATCCCCGATTGTATCTATCCCCTCACGGGTGATGATCTGAACCGTTGCAGTCTTGGTGAAGTGGGAGACATTGAGGCCTGAGTAGAGTTTTGCATTTCCTGCAGTGGGAAGCACATGGTTTGTACCTGATGCATAATCCCCGCAGGCGACCGGTGCATACTGCCCGACGAAGATGGATCCTGCATTCCTGACACTTTGAAGAACCGGAAGCGGATCCTGAACCTGGATCGAGAGATGTTCAGGTGCAATTTTGTCTGATGTCGTGATCGCGTCAGCGATGCTCTTTACGACCAGGTACCCCGACTGGGCAAGAGCCTGCCTGATGATCTCATGCCTTGGAGCTTCTGCCAGAAGTCGTTCGATCCAGTTCCCGACCTGGGCTGGAAGCTGTGGATCAGTTGTGATCAGCACGGATGCCGCCTGCGGATCATGTTCAGACTGGGCCAGGATATCAGCGGCGATAAAGTCAGGACGTGCAGTGTGATCAGCGATGATCGCGATCTCTGACGGTCCGGCAGGAAAGTCTATCTCAACCCTTCCCCTGAGCATCATCTTTGCTGCAGTCACATATGCATTTCCGGGACCTACGATCTTCTGCACCGGTGTTATCGTCCTGGTACCGAGAGCCATTGCTGCAATAGCCTGTGCCCCCCCGATGGTATAGATGTCTGTCACTCCCGCAATATCGGCAGCAACAAGGGTCAGCGGGTTTGCGGGAGGAGGCGTACAGCAGATGATCTCCTTCACCCCTGCAACCTGAGCAGGCACAGCACACATCAGCACAGTGGACGGGTATGCCGCGCGACCTCCCGGAACATACATCCCGATCCGCTCAAGCGGGGTGGTCTTCACACCGAGCGTGATACCATCCTCACTTCCAGAGAGCCAGAGATCATTCTGCCGCTGAAGTTCGTGAAAAGCACATATCCTCGAGTACGCCTCGGTCAGTGCCTCGATGATCTCAGGATCAACCGATTCATATGCATCATCGATCTCATCTTCCGATATCCGGAGATGATCCAGTTTTACCTTGTCAAACCGCTCACACAGATCAAAGAGGGCTTCATCCCCCTTTCCTGCGACCTCATCGATGATATTCTGAACAGCGCCGGAGACTCCGGTCAGTGTTGCCTGCTGACGGGAGAGCCAGGTATCAAGCGTGAGAGCGGTCCACACCATGCGATATACGTATGATCTGACCGGTAAAAAATGAGTGAGCCATCAGCAGCGTTACGAATGAGCAACCATCCCGGTATCCCATCGCCATACATAAAACCCAGGGGTGGGGCGTGCAACTTTTCCTTTTAGTAGTTCACGCATCATCTTCTCAAGGTTCAGGTACAGCAGAACCATCTGTTCGGTGCCATTCCCTGTCTCCTCCATCACCCGGATGATCCCCTTCACATAGTCCTCGATACCATGACAGGCCGATATGTCCACCGGCATGACATCTATGGATCTCACTTTCCTGATCTGGCAGACTTCGTCGACAGATACAGCCATCGGGGTATCTATCACCTTCCCTGCCGGGATGATCATACTCCGCCTCTTTTTTGAATCCGCTGCCCTGTCCATAGCGAGAAGTGGTGCGACGTTGATGGCAGGGATCATCTCCTGATTCCATTCAACCATTCCCTCGATGTATGGGGGGGCATCGTACACCTCGGCTGCCGGGAGTGGTAGAATGAACTTATCAATGATGTCGCTATCGATCAGGTAATGATCTCTTCCAAGTTGTATCTCCACAAGGGTAAGGAGTTCTTCCACCTGCATCCCCCTGTCTCCTGCCGGAGACGTATGATATCAGTGTGTGTCTCACCCGTATTGATATCTTCCTGATTAATCCTGGAGAACAAGCACCATCATGTATCCATATTTTGTCATGTGATTCAGCAGTACAACAAGGAAAGATATACAAAGGTCTATCCTGATTTATCACTAATATCAGATCATTTCTGCTCCGGTGCCATCTGCCGTTGTACCGAAGCACAGAGAATATGGCAGGGAATATGGATACAACCGTTCAGTTACACAGATTGCTTCTCTTCTCCCTCGGAGAAGGAACCTATGCGGCAGACGTCTCGTACATCAGGGAGATTGTGCAGGATCAACAGAAGATCCCCCTTCCCAATGCACCGGAGTATATTCCGGGAATCTTTAACCTGCGCAGCGATGTAGTCAAAGTGATCGATATCAGACTGATCATCCCACTTTCAGGAGGAGGGGCAAAGAAGAAGATCATTGTCTTTGTGCCTGAGAGCGGTTCTTCGACCAGGTTTGGGATGGTCGTAGACGAGGTGTACGGGATCATGGAGATCCCGACGGATCGTGTCTCCCTCCTCGACCGGACAAGTGCCAATATTCAGAATAACTTCATGATCGGCTTTTTTACATTCTCTCTGAACGGATTTCTCAGCCAGTCAAGCAGGAGATATGCAGCAGGAGACGATGAGGTTGTGTGGATAGATTTTGAAGATATGATTCACACCATTACAAATGAAGAGGAGGCCCAGGATATTGTATTCCGCCTGACTGCCCTCTTCAACCCACAGTATCTCTTCTCAGAGAACTGGAGATCACAACAAAAATAAATCAGATATCAGACTGCAATCCGCAGTTTCTGATCCTTTCCCTTGAGGAAACCGACTTTTTTAAGATCGTCCAGGATTGCATCGATATAGTCACCACTCAGGTGCAATGCGATCCTCGCTCCATCCTCGCTTGTCTCAATGTCGCGGTTCGCAAACTCGTTGATGATATCCTCTCTTGAGACCTTTCCTTCCTCCTTGATCATGGCAAGGATCTCTGATACCAGGATATGCTTGATCTGGAGTCTTGGGAAGAATGATGCACCATCCTCTTCATCTATCTCGTACTCCTCAAGGAACTCACCGATGCTGTCGAGGTCTTCAAGAAACACAAACTCCGGTCCAACTGATACGTGATATTCAGCATCATCACCGGCGGTGATGGTGCTTATTACGCTGTATTTCTCCAGAATTTCTTCCTTGATCTCGGGGATCTCATCTGCAAACACTGTCAGGGTTGATTCGTCAGGTTCTATCTTTTTTAGAAGAACGAGACCATCCTCTCTGATGTCCAGAAGATCATTCAGATGAAGCAGCCTGGTAAGATACACCTCTTCAATGATCTTCTCAAGGGTATCCTCATTCTCGTCCCCTTCCAGTGTGCGATCACCGGTGACAAGATCCATCACACCTGATCCCACCCGATCCCCAACCTGATACTTATCAAGTGCCTCGGCGATAGCATCCCGCTGTGGAGTCAGATATTCTCGTGCAGCTTCAAACAGCTCTGACTCTTCCTCTGTGGCTTCCGCGTCTGACATCATACTGTCAAACATGGCGGTGAGATTTTTGTAGGTTCCACTGAGCATCAGCCGAACATCAAGAGAAAATTTCTGCCGTACCTGGGATGATATCCCAAGATCTTTGAGCACTTTTACAAATTCCCTGGCTGTATCATGTGATGAAAAATAGATCTCTTCTTCCAGAACCATGGAGGACTCCACACATCTTTTGTCTCCTCTGATGATATCGTTGCCGCAGCCTGAGCCTGAAAAAGAGGGCTGTTATGAGTGTATCTTTTTCAGTAGCCATGCCATATTGTGGCCCAGGAGTTCCATAGTCGCGAGCCCTTCCTCATCACCTTCCACATCCCCGGGGCTCCCCCCAAGACCCATGTTCCAGTAACTTGACCCCGGAATGATCATCTGGGATATCAGGAAGAAGTGGTTGATAGTATCAAATGCATGGATTGCCCCTCCCCTGCGTACAGATATTATGGCTGCACCCACCTTTCGCTGAAAGAGATCTCCGTTTGCCTTTCCGATCATCCCACAACGGTCAATGAACGCTTTCATTTCAGCAGTAACATCTGCAAAGTATGTAGGAGAGGCAAGAAGAATGCCGTCTGCCTCAATCATTTTTTGGACGTACTCATTCAGGCAGTCTGAGGTGATGACACAGGCCTCATCCTGATTCTCGTAACACTTGTTACAGGCTGTACATCCCTGAAGAAGGCTGCCCCCAATCCGAACCAGTTCTGTCTTGATCCCCTCCTCCTCAAGAACCGCAAAGATTGTACTGATCATCCTCTCACTATTCCCATCTTTTCTGGGACTCCCTGAGAATGCAACCACTTTCATATCAGATGGATG
>CAZVAS010000004.1:44200-47787 GCA_964625165.1 uncultured Methanospirillum sp.
TTCATCTGAAACTCTGCCCAGTATCCATACTTCATTGCAGTGAACTTGTGGGCCATCTCGTGTACGATGAACGCAACTCCCGCAGTCACCATCGAGATCAGGAACATTTCAAGGATCAGGGTCGGCACAAGTCTGCTCGTCCCGATCATAGCCACGGTGAACGCCGCAGAGAGTGCAAGCCAGGCGATCAGAAGATCGCGCCGCTCCCTCTCCGGTATTTGTTCCCATATATGCATGGCTATCAGGTTCAGCATCTGTCGATAAATAAAATCAGGACCATCGGTTCATGTACGGGTGTATATGCAGAGAAGATCCGACGCTCTTATTTCTGCGAGGCAGATATCTGTACTCAGGATATGACACTGGAGGAACTCAGGGGTGAGATAGAGGCCGTTGATCTCGAGATCATACGGCTGATCAGAGCGCGGATGGATATTGCCATCAAGATCGCAGAAGAGAAGGATACAATCGGTGCTCCAACCCGTGATCCCGAACGTGTTGAAGTGGTTCTCAACCATGTTGCCATGCTGGCTGAACAGTCCGGTATCGATCCCGATCCCATCAGGGATGTCTTCAAAACACTGATCAGAATGAGCGAGGATCTACAGGACAAAAAGCGGGGAGTCGAGTGACGGTCAGTTGATTCAGACCGCACCTGACAGGACAAGAAAGGCGAAGACCAGTAGTAGCATTCCGGTAAATAGTTCATATTTCCCCGGGTTCTTTTCTTTTCCTTCTTCACTCTCTTCCGCAGGAATCCACAAATAGAAAAGAAGAATGATCACGAGAAGCGGCACAATGAAAGCGAGATTATACAGGAACAGGTACACGAGACCCTGAACAATGTTCACCTTAAACGAGATCATGTCCTGGATTGCCAGGTAAATTCCCCCGGTGCATGAAAGTTCGAGGACACCGGTGAGGAGACCAAGAACAAAAGCACCAGGTATGACCATCGTATCCAGTCTGCCGAAGAATGGGTTCTCTGCAGCCCCGGGACCATCCGATTCAGATGCTCTGGAGGAGATTATTCCATTCCTAATCCAGAGGAGTCCTGCTCCTGCAGCGATTACTCCGGCAATGAGTGAATATCCCTTGAGAATTCCGGATATCGCAACAAGGCTGTAGATACCGGTTCCCGAGATGAAGTATATGAAGTAGACTGCACTGGTGAACACAGCCCCTGCCAGAAGTATCCGCTGTTTTTGCCTGATAGTCATCAGCAGGATAAGCAGGAACACAAGCACCGCGGAGGCACATGGGTTTATTCCGTCAACCAGCCCGGCGATCAAAACCAGAGGGATGCTAATGACGTTCCAGGTACCTCTCTTTGGCTGAACAGATGTTGTGTTTAGCCCGGATGAACCGCTTTTTTTGTTCTGTTCATACCAGGTTACCAGTTCGTCAAAGTTCTCTCTGATGGCAGACTCACCTTCGAGTCCGGCATATCCGATGAAGACCGATGGGACCGAGACATACTGGCGGTGATATTCTGCTTTATACTGCTCAAACAGATTCTTGCCCTCACTGCTGTTGAAGAGATCATACGAGGTGATGGGTATCCCCGGGTGAGCGGCACTGTACTCATTGAGGTAGGTCATCGCAAGGTGACAGGCTCCGCAATGAGTGTTATAAAAAAAGGTTATCGAGTAGTCGCCGGGAGTGGTATTTGGATCAGAGAGGATCGTATCTGCAGAATTATGACCAATGACATCACTGCCATTCTTGAGAAAAACACCTGCTGACACTGATCCGGTGCAGAGGAACAGCACAATAAGCAGCCCGGTCAGCACAGGGGCGAGTGCCCGATAGTACTGACAAGACTGCTCTTCACTCATCAGAGGCCACCCTCCTTCATGGTGATCATCGTCCCGACACCTTCTGACGTGAAGAGTTCGAGAATGAGATTGTGTCCGATATTCCCATTGATGATATGGGAGTACGGGACCCCATCCTGGATCGCATGAAGGACAGCCTGGACCTTGGGGATCATACCTTCGGAGACCACACCGGTCGCTATCAACTGCTCGGCATCAGACTTGGTGATCTGCCTGAAGACCTTTGTCCGTTCCTTGTCCATGATCCCATCGACATCGGTCATGCTGATGAACTTGTAGGCCTTGAGGGCTATTGCGATCTCCCCGGCGGCTGTATCGGCATTGATATTGAGATCGTTGCCTGCACGATCGATGGCGAGAGGTGCGATGACGGGAATGTAACCACTGTCAAGCAGTGTGTTCAGGATGTCAGGATTGATCAACTCGATCTCTCCGACGTGCCCGAGATCGACCTCTTCTTCCCTGTTGTTCACCTTCACACGCTGCCGTTCCATCTTCCGGGCGATGATCAGGTTAGCATCGTTGCCAGAAATCCCGATCGCCTTTCCACCTGCCTTTGAGATCAAGGATACAATGTTGGTGTTGATCTTGCCGACGAGAACCATCTGGGCAACTTCAAGAGTCTCATCATCGGTGATCCGGAGGCCACCGACAAACTTCGGCTCTT
This sequence comes from uncultured Methanospirillum sp., assembly GCA_964625165.1. GTDB lineage: Archaea > Halobacteriota > Methanomicrobia > Methanomicrobiales > Methanospirillaceae > Methanospirillum. Next base: position 46,706 of record CAZVAS010000004.1, read on the forward strand.
TTCCGAGCGCCTTCATCTTCTCGGTGATCTCAGGACCTCCACCATGAACAAGGACTACTTTGATACCGACCAGCTGGAGCAGGACAACATCACTGACAACAGTATCAAGGATCTCCCCCTCGACCATGGCGTGACCACCGAGCTTGATCACCATGGTCCTGCCATGGAACTTGCGGATATATGGCAGGGCCTCCATGAGGACGTCTTCACGTTTCATGTTGTGTACTTCCCGTTGATCTCGACGTACTTCTCGGTCAGGTCACATCCCCATGCCACTGCCTTCCCGTTTCCTGCTGCAAGGTCGAGCTCGATCTGCACTTCACGACCACTGAGTGCTGCTTTCGCAGTACTCAGATCTTCAGTAAGTATCCCTCTCTCGCAAACCGCAGACCTGCGATCTGATCCCGCAATCCAGCAGGAGACCTTTTCAGGATCGAACTCTGCACCCGAACGCCCTGCTGCTGCGACGATCCGTCCCCAGTTCGGATCTTCACCATAGATAGCAGTCTTGACCAGCGGAGATCCTACCACAGTCCTGGCAACAAGGTCCGCCTCGTCCTCATTACGGGCATTCCTGACGATAACCTCGATAAGTTTGGTTGCTCCCTCACCATCGCAGGCGATCTGCCGCCCAAGGCTGATACAACACTCTTCAAGTGCTGATGTAAACTCATTCAGCGGCACCTTTCCGGCGGCTCCGGTTGCGGTGCAGAACACAACATCATTGGTGCTGGTATCGCCGTCCACGACCACCCGGTTGAAACTCCTCCGGACTGCGGTTTTCAGGGCGACCTGAAGATCTGGTGCACTGATCTCTGCATCGGTGTAGACATACCCGAGCATGGTTCCCATATTCGGGGCTATCATTCCAGAACCTTTGCAGATACCACCGATGGTAAATCCTTCACGGGTTACCAGGGAGTGTTTCTCGACAAGGTCGGTGGTCATGATCGCTTTTGCAGCACTGATCTCTGCAGAAGGGCTGTGTGAAAGATGAGGTGCAATCTGGTGACACTGATTCCTGATAAGAGGAAGGTTGAGGTACCTGCTGATAACGCCGGTACTCGCCACACCGACCTCGA
>CAZVAS010000005.1:0-9016 GCA_964625165.1 uncultured Methanospirillum sp.
TCAGCACCGTTCCGCCCTTCTGTAAGGCGTGCAACCTCCATCATGTCGACATCAGAGTCGAGGTTCATTGCCCTTGTGTGCACCTGAAGGATGGCAAATCTGCCTTCGGTATCCGGAAGCGGAATCTCGATGATCCTATCAAACCGCCCGGGTCTGAGCAGGGCTGCATCAAGGATGTCAATCCGGTTGGTTGCACCAATGATCTTAACATCTCCCCGCTGCTCAAACCCATCCATAGCTGCAAGAAGTTGCATGAGTGTCCGCTGTACTTCACGGTCACCAGAGGTCATAGCCTCGGTGCGTGATGCCCCTATTGCATCTATCTCATCGATGAACACGATAGAAGGTGCTTTTTCCTTGGCGAGATCGAAGAGTTCACGAACAAGCCGTGCCCCTTCACCAATGTACTTCTGTACTAATTCAGATCCAACTGTATGTAGAAATGCTGCGTGGGTCTCGTGGGCAACTGCTTTTGCTAGTAACGTCTTGCCTGTTCCAGGTGGACCATAGAGCAGCACTCCCTTCGGAGGGTTGATCCCGATGTTGGCAAAGAGTTCAGGGCGAGTCATCGGCAGTTCTACTGCCTCCCTGATCTCGGTTATCTGTTTTTCAAGCCCTCCGATGTCCTCGTATGTCTCTCCCGGCAGTTCTACAACCTCCATCCCGTAGACCTGCGAGTCATAACTGCTTGGCAGTAATTCAACGATCGCCAGGGATTGCTGGTTCAGAGTACATCTGACCCCGGCTTTCATCTGCTCAGTATCCACCGACTGTGAGACCCGGACAAGGAACCGTGGTCCGGCGCTCGACCTGACTACAACCCGTCCTGAATCTATTACATCTGTGATTGTCCCAACAATCAGGGGTGGAGTCTTGAGGTGTTCAACTTCGCTCTTCAGTTTTCTGACCTCACGTTCATACCGGATCTTCTGGGTCTCGATATAACGCTTATCAGATTCCAACTGGCGAATCTGCTCCTTCAGCTCCTGGTTCTGCGACTCCATCCCTGCTACACGCTCAACGAGGTACCGATAAAGTTCCTCGGGCGTTTTCGGGTCGTCTGATTGGCGGCCAGTCTCTGACATCCGTCTGATTAGTTATATAGGGGAAAATGACTATATGATGATTGCGAAATATGCAGTGTGAAATGTGTGGGGCAGATAGTAAAGGCCCTTTGAAGCGGGTTCGGATTGAAGGGGCCGAACTTTCAGTCTGCAGTAACTGTGCCAGATATGGGACAGAAGTGCAGGGTGCTGTAAAATCACCTGCCGCCCCGGCCGGAAGACAAACCGGGTTTACACAGGCTCAGGCTCCCCAGGCACGTCGTTCCCGGGATCTTTTTGATCAACTTGGCGGTGACCTGGTGGAAGATTATGCAGACCGTATCAAGACAGCGAGGTTAAAACTTGGACTTTCCCAGAAGGATCTCGCACTTGCGATGATGGAGAAGGAACTCCTCATAAAAAAGATCGAGAAGGGGGAGTTAATCCCTGAAGAGGCTGTACGAAGGAAGATCGAGAAGGAACTCGATATCAAACTGATAGAGGATTCTTCAATGGAATCACTTGATATTCATCAGTCCAGAATGACGACAACCATGGGTGACGTCATCAAGATCAAGAAAGTAAAGAGATAATTCACTTTTTTTCTAGGGCATTCATGCGTGGATTTAAAAAAAACCATGCAAATGCGTTAGTTTAATCATGCCATGCTATGTCATGGCATCATATGAGAAATATTTTTATATTCTTCACAGCGACCTTCTGGTAATGAAGAGCGATCGGATCTCTGCAGGGCCTCAGGAAGCCTGTTTGAGCGGAGTATCCGACTGCCTTTCTACGATGTCATCCGAACTGTCAGAGAGTTTCTGCGCTCTGTTGTCAGCTGGTGTTTGGCATCATTCTTTTTGGCCGTTTAGCGGTTTCCGCTATTTTAGGTATTTTTGGTACTAGGCACGATCGCCTGTACCACATCATGGTGATCGATTATGAGAGGTAAAGATATCAGACTGGAACGTATCATGAACCGCAACACGAGAAAGACGATAATAGTCCCGATGGACCATGGGGTATCCCTGGGACCCATCGAAGGACTGATCGAGTTCCCGGATGCGGTAAACGCAGTGGCAGAAGGTGGAGCAAACGCAGTACTCGGACATATCGGCCTGTCTCTCTATGGACATAGGCAACGTGGGCATGACGTTGGACTCATCCTGCACCTGTCAGCCTCGACAGCCATCGGACCTGACCCAAACGAGAAGGTTCTCGTCAACTCAGTGACCAATGCGATAAAAATGGGTGCAGATGCAGTTTCTATCCATGTAAACATCGGGGCGGACTCTGAATCGCAGATGCTTGCCGACCTTGGACGTGTCTCGATCGAATGCATGGAATGGGGAATGCCACTCCTTGCAATGATGTACCCAAGGGGCAAGAACATCAAGGATGAGCATGCAGTTGAGCATGTCAGACTCGCAGCCAGGGTTGCAGCCGAACTTGGTGTTGATATCGTCAAGACAAATTACACTGGAGACCCGGACACGTTCCGGGAGGTAACACGCGGATGTCCGGTTCCGGTCGTGGTCGCAGGGGGATCCAAGACCGATGATATCATCACGCTTGAACTTATAGAAGGGGCAATGGAAGGAGGAGCCGCAGGAATATCAATCGGCAGAAATGCTTTCCAGCATGCTGATCCTGCCCAGTTCGTGAGAGCGTGTGCACTAATTGTACATGAAGGAAAGAGTGCACATGAAGCACTTGAGATCCTGAAGGGTGTGTAACATGATCGGCAAGCAGATCCGGATGGAACGGATTATGGACAGGAACACAGGAAAATCCGTCATCATCCCGATGGATCACGGGATGACACTCGGCCAGATCGACGGACTCCTGCAGATGAGTGAGACGATAGCTGCGGTCTCAGATGGAGGGGCTAACGCCATCATCCTGCACAAAGGTCTGGTCAAGGCTGGTCACCGCCGTCATGGCCGTGATATCGGGCTCATTATCCACCTTTCAACCGGAACAAGTATGAATCCTGATCCAAACGACAAGGTTCTCACCTGCACTGTCGAGGAGGCTATCTCTCTTGGAGCCGATGCAGTCTCGATCCATATCAATCTCGGGGCTCAGCAGGAGTCCAAGATGATCGAGGACGCAGGGATGGTTGTCCGGGACTGCAACAGATGGGGTGTTCCACTCCTGGCAATGGTGTACCCACGCGGAAACGGTATCAATCCGACAGACCCCAGGCATGTAGGCCATGCAGTTAGGGTTGCCGAAGAACTTGGGGCAGATATGGTCAAGACCAACTATACTGGCGATGTTGAAAGTTTCAGAAAGATCGTAGAAGCAAGTTCAATACCTGTATTTATTGCAGGGGGAGAGAAGGCAGGCGACCTTGAAACCCTGAAGATCATCAGCGATGCCACCCATATTGCAAATTGTGCTGGAGTATGCATGGGCAGAAACGCCTTCCAGCGTAATGATACCGCGGTGTTTGTTAACAAAGTCTGCAAGGTTGTTCACGGGAAGACAAATCCGGAGGATCTCTGATGAAACAGGTCCTCGTCGATGTCAGACCATGGAACAAAGAACTCGCAATTACAGCACTTGAGTCTGGTGCAGACGGGATCGTGACAGATTCAGCAGCACAAGTCAGAGAACTCGGACGAATAACCACAATCGCACCTGATGGAGACCTGATCCCGGGAAAGGATATCACAGAGATTACTATCAGGAGCACCGAGGATCAGGATCAGGCAATGGAGACCGCAAAGCGGATGCCAGTGATCGTTCACACCCCAGACTGGACCGTCATTCCTCTTGAAAACCTGGTTGCCGTTGCTGACTCGGTTATCGCGGTTGTAAAAAATGTGCATGAGGCAGAACTGGCACTTGGTATTCTGGAAAAAGGGGTTGCCGGAGTTCTACTCCAGACCGAAGACCCGGCAGTAATCCGTGATGTAACTAAAGTTGTTCAGGGACATGGATGCACGCAGGATCTGCTTCCCCTGACGATTACCGCAATAACACCTGCCGGGATGGGAGACCGGGTCTGTGTTGATACATGCTCTCTTATGACCGATGGGGAAGGGATGCTTGTCGGCAATACCTCATCAGGATTCTTTCTTGTCCACGCGGAGACACTGGAAAACCCATACGTGGCTCCCCGCCCCTTCAGGGTGAACGCCGGAGCAGTGCACGCGTACCTGAAGCTGGCTGACGGAAGAACAGCTTATCTTGCAGATCTAAAAGCCGGAGACCGGGTCATGGTAAACGGAGCAAAAGGATCCTGTCGTGAGGCAACCGTCGGAAGAGTGAAGATAGAACAGCGTCCGCTTCTCCTCATAGAAGCAGAACACAAAGGAGCAGAGGTTACCATCATCCTTCAGAATGCAGAGACCATTCGTCTAGCTAAGCCTGACGGCTCTGCAATATCTGTTGCAGCACTCAATCCCGGTGATGTCGTGCTCGGTGCTCTCGATACGGCGGGAAGGCACTTTGGGATGGCCGTCAACGAGACGATCCTGGAGAAGTGATGAAGGTCGGGATCATCGGCGGAACCGGACAGATGGGGGCGTTCTTTGCCCAAGTCTTCACAAAGGCCGGTCACGATGTCAGGGTGAGCAGCCGAAAAACAACAATCACAACCAAGGACCTTGCAACTGAATCAGATCTTCTGATCGTTTCAGTACCGATCCACTCCACAATTCAGGTGATCAGGGAGATCTCCCCCCTCCTAAAGGAGGGGCAGATTGTTGGCGATCTGACCTCACTCAAGTCTGGTCCGGTTACTGCGATGATGGAGAGCAGGGCCGATGTCATCGGGATGCATCCGATGTTCGGCCCGACTGCTGATTCACTTCAGGGGCAGACAATCGTCATCACTCCCGGGAGATGTAAAGATGAGCAGGTCAGGACGCTCTCTGATCTCTTTTCAAGACAGGGGGCACGGGTGACTGTTACCACGCCAGAACACCATGACAGGATGATGGCGGTGATTCAGGGTCTGACCCATTTCAAAGCCCTCGTGATGGCGGAGACCATGCGACGACTCGGCATCACACCCGAAGAGACCGAACTTTTTATGAGCCCAATCTACCGGATAGAAACTTCCGTAGCTGGAAGGATCCTGGCACAGGACCCGATGCTGTACGCAGACATTTTGAGTCAGAATCCTGAGGTTGCCAATGTACTTGACACCTGCTGTGAGGCAGCTGATAACTTGAAGGAGGTCATCGAATCAGGTGATAGAGATGCATTTGGCGACCTTTTCCTTACCGATCGCAGATGGTTCGGGGATTACTGTAACCGCTCTCTCGATATGACTGACCGACTCATCACTGCGATGGTGAAGGAATGAAGGTCATCACTCTCGGACCGGAAGGAACGTTTTCGCATGAGATGGCCACTCTTATCGGGGCTGATGAGATTGTGCTTATCCCAACCATAGGCAAGGTTTTTTCAGAAGTGGTCAGGACCGGAACACCAGGGCTGGTTCCGCTTGAGAACAGCGAGGCAGGAGGAGTCACCTCGACACTCGACTGCCTGATGCAGTTCCCGGTAACGATCACACTCGAGTCTTACCTCCCGATCCATCACAGTCTGGCAGGTACAACAGGGCAGATCACCAGAATATACGCTCATCCCCAGAGTCATGAACAATGTAGCAGGGTTATAGAGGAACTGAATGTTCCGGTGATCCATACCGAGAGCAACGCAGCCAGTGCTATTGCCCAGAAAGGTGATCCAGGATCAGCTGCAATCATCTCAGAAAGGCTGGCAGCCAGGCACCAGATACCGCTCATCAGAACCAATATAGAGAACAATGCCTGCAACATCACACGGTTTGTGCAGATATCTCCGGGAGATCCGGAAACCTCGCGGGTACTATTTACCGGATCTGATAATGCAGGTGGAAGTCCGGAGAAGTGCAGTTTGATCATCGATCCTGATGAGAACAGGGCAGGACTCCTCTATGATCTCCTCACACCGTTCAAACGGGAAGGGGTGAACCTCACCCGTATCGAATCACGACCTTCCAAACGGAGCATGGGGACTTATGTCTTCTTTCTTGACATTCAGTGTGATGGCAGGTGGCGTGAAGCAGCAGCAGAGTTGCAGCAGCTTGCGCCGGTAAAGTACCTCGGCTGTTACCGTAGATGGCACCAGACTGGGGAGGGAGCCTGATGGATATGCATATCGGCAGGTGCGGCCCGATTCAAGCCAGGGTCAGGGCACCACCATCAAAGAGTTACACACACCGTGCTCTGATCATCGCCGCCCTAGCAGATGGAGTATCTTCCATCAAGGGCCAACTTGACGCTGACGATACAAGAATTACAGCACGTGCACTTGCATCGCTTGGAGTCAGGATCGTCTGGGAACAGGGGTTGATCACAGTATATGGAACAGGAGGCAGGCTCCATGCACCGGTTTCAGCGATAGATATCGGTGATTCCGGGACTAGTATGCGACTGCTTACCGCTGTATGCCTGCTCGCAGACGGTCCCGTCACTATGACCGGGAGTGCCCGTATGCAGGAGAGACCGATCGGTCCGCTCGTTGATGCACTCAACAACGCCGGGGCTACCATCTCGTACCTAAAAAACAAGGGATGTCCACCACTGGTCATCGACGGTACGCTTGAAGGAGGAGAAATCATGGCAGACGGGAGCATCTCGAGCCAGTTCATCTCCTCGCTGCTGATAGCATCACCATATGCAGGAAAAGATGTAACACTCTCCCTCGTTGGCCAGGTTGTCTCAGAACCATATATCAGGATAACAACTGGAATGATGACTCTCTTCGGGGTAACACCAGACCAGGTGAGCAATAATCCCCTGTCCTGGAAAATCTCTGCAGGGAGGGGATACCAACCGGTATTGTATACGGTTGAAGGTGATTACTCATCCTCATCATACTGGTTCGCACTCGCAGCAGTGACGAAGGGTAGTGTTACGGTTGAAGGCCTTATTCAGGATTCTGACCAGGGAGACAGACGTCTACTTGAAATTCTTAGGCAAATGGGATGCACGATCACCTGGAACCAGGGCGGTGAAACCGGTGATTCTGCAGTCACGGTCTCCTGCAGCAAACCACTCTCCGGTGTTGACGTGGACATGGCAGACTGTCCGGATGTGGTTCAGACCCTTGCCATAGTCGCAGCCGTTGCAGAGACACCTACCCGGATCACCGGCATCCATCATCTCAGGGCAAAAGAGAGCGATAGGATCGCAGCAATTGTGAACGGTCTGACGGCGCTTGGTATTAGTTGTGAAGCAGACGATGATGAGATCGTCATCACTCCCGGGAAACTCACCGGGGGGATCATTCATCCAGAACGTGACCATAGAACCGCGATGAGTTTTGCCATACTTGGAACAGCAGTAGGCAATGTCACCATCCTTGATGCAGGATGCGTGACAAAATCATATCCTGACTTCTGGGAGGAGTTCAGATCAGTATGGAAGACCGCAGGATCGTGCTGATAGGATACAGAGGAACAGGAAAAAGCAGCATCGGGCGCAACATAGCTGCAACACTCAAGTTTGATCATATCGATATTGATACTCTTATTGAGGAGACAGAAGGCAGAACAATCCCCGAGATCTTTGCAACCAATGGAGATAATGGGGGCGAAGAAGCCTTTCGTGAGATTGAATCCCGAGTCATAGACAGCCTTCCTGACACACCTGTTGTTATCAGCACAGGTGGCGGTGCTTTACTCAGGCAGGAAAATATCAGGGCTCTTAGGAGAAAGAGTCAGGTCATCCTGCTCACCAGCAGCGAGGAGATGATCGCAAAGAGGATTGCTGGAACCTCACGCCCTTCACTTACAGGACTCTCCCTTGAAGAGGAGATTCATGCAACCCTTGAAGAGCGACAGCCATTCTACCGGGCAGCCGCAGATATCGTCTACGACTCAACCGGGAAAACTCCAAAACAAGCAGCTTCTGAGATCCTGCAGATCATAAGGCCTGGTAAACATTTTTCAGATGAGATCAGTGCTCGCCAGAAACTCGTAAACTGGGTGCTCACCACTCCTATCCCATCTGCAGCACAAAAACCTCTCGTAGCCACCATATCTGATCCTACAATCAGACTGTATGGTATCCTGGGCAATCCCTGTATGCACAGCCTCTCTCCTCCCATCTGGAACAGGCTCTTTCAGGATCTACATATTCCTGCACGGTACACATGGTTTGAATGCCCGGACCCGGCACGATTAATCCTTACAGCTGAGAAGGCTGGAGTCAGGGGGCTGAGTGTTACCATCCCACACAAAGAGGCGGTAATACCGCTTCTGGATGAGATAAAGCACGATGCAACTGTCATCGGAAAGGTAAATACAATCCTCCTGCTTGGAGGGAAGCGGTATGGATATAACACAGACTGGAAAGGCATTTACCGCCCGCTCGAAGGCGTGGGTGGTGATGTTGCTGTTATTCTCGGGGCAGGAGGCGCTGCAGCCTCGGCCGTGTATGCAGCCTCAATGAGAGGATTCACTCCAGTCATCCTCAACCGAACAGTTGAACGAGCACGTGAAATGGGAAAACACTTCGGTGTTGAGACCGGGGCAATCAGCGACTTTGCGAAATATCACCCGGATCTTGTCATCAATGCTACATCGGTAGGAATGAACTCACATGGATCTGGATCGAATATGACGCCGGTGCCAGTTTCATCACTTGCTCCTCACATGCATGTATTTGACCTGGTTTATACTCCTGCAGAGACACCGCTTCTGCGGGGAGCACTCGAGAAAGGATGCAGCATTATCCCGGGAACTGAAATGTTTATCCACCAGTTGATCGAGCAGTTTAAAGTGCTTACAGGGATTGATGTCCCGGCAGACACCGTGCGGAGATGGTTACTCTGAACACATTTGGCAGATCATTCAGAGTTACTACGTTCGGAGAGAGTCATGGTGCTGCCATCGGGGCAATCGTTGACGGATGCCCACCAGGAGTGGAGATCTCTACTGCAGATATCCAGCTGTTTCTTGACCG
>CAZVAS010000005.1:9116-12070 GCA_964625165.1 uncultured Methanospirillum sp.
AAGATCTCAATTGCTGGAAAAATTGTGGAAATTCATGGTGAATCTGATCCTGTACTCTTTGAAAAAGAGATCAGAGATGCCAGGGATAAGGGAGACTCTGTAGGGGGAATCGTAAGCCTTACCATCACCGGCTGCCCGTCTGGGCTAGGAGATCCAGTCTTCGGAAAACTTGATTCTCTTCTTGCCGGAGCACTTATGGGTATCGGAGGTGTGAAGGGGATCGAGATAGGATCAGGATTTGCGGCCACGCGGATGCTTGGATCTGAGCACAATGACCCTATGACACCGGATGGATACCTTTCAAACAATGCAGGCGGAATTCTGGGTGGGATCTCAAGTGGGCAGGATATTATAATCCGGCTTGCGGTTAAACCAACTGCATCCATAAATAAGATACAGAACACGATCGACAGGACAGGAAATCAAAGAACCATCACTGTCGGAGGCAGACATGATCCCTGTATAGCAATCAGAATCGTCCCGGTTGCAGAAGCGATGGCCGCCCTTGTTATCCTTGACACACTGCTTGAACAGGAGAAATACGCAGCGTGGAAAGTGCAGTGATCACCTGATCTGGTATCCTTTGGATCTCATAACTTTTTTGCAGAATTGCCAGGTTATTAAACCAGCCAGGATAGCAGGTTCAATCCTATCAAAAACGATACACCTGCACCGATTGCCATGATCATGTACCACCATACCGATCCCCGATCATCAGGTAGCAGACCGCGATCGATCCAGATAAGAATCAGAACAATAAGGCTGAAGAGAATGAGCCGTACTGACACAAAACTCCTGGTGAGTTCCATCGACCAGAAGAACTGGGAGACAAATGCAGAGAAGACAAGTAATAGCACGATTGCAAGATACTCCTTTCTGGTCATCACAAACCCGGGAATAGATCGGGGGAGGGTAACCTGTAGCACCCTTGATCTGCCATACACACCCCCAAGCATGCTACAGAACAGTGCGACAAAACAGACGACAACAAAGATGGCATTACCAAAGAAACCCAGATTGGTGACCATCAACACGATCTCAAGTGTAAGATCAGATTCTGGTGCTCCAAGGCCGTGTTCGTACAGAAACACGTACCCAACAGAGAGGTATAGGATGCAGAGTAGAAAGAGAGAAGACATGCCTAGGGCAGCATCAAGTTTGATCTGCCCGAGAAATTCTTTCCTGTTACCAGATACTGACGACCCCTTGAGATGGTTAACGAGCCATACAGAGTAGAAGAGGAGTGAAAGGCCTGAACCGACACTACTCATGATGATCGAGGACTCGTACACACTCATGAAGGTGCTCATATCGAGGAGTTTCAGAAAGATCACATCATGCCCCGAGAGTGGCATGGCAAAGAGCATTGCGCAAAGGCCAACCATGATGATCCCGATGGCACCCATCAGGATCTTTCTGAAGAACCAGTACGAGTTGACTGAAACCAGAAGAAAAATGGTTACAAAAATTAGAAACACGAAGGCAATCGGTGGAACATTCACATGAACCAGTTCAGTAAGGAGCCTGGCCATCGCAAGCGATGAAAAACCAAGCATGAAAATCTCCAGATAATAGACACCATTGAGGAGCCAGACCGCCCAGTTTTTTGGCCCGGGTGTCTCAGCAATCCCTACGAAGATGTCTTTTCCTGTTGCGAGTGTATATCTGCCTAGCCCGGTGATCAGGGCATATTTGAAGAGCAGAGTTATTGCAATAATTCCGAGAAATGTATAACCTTCATCTGCCCCAAAGGTTATGAGAGAGAGCAATCCAAGCCATCCACTCGATGAGAGGGCAATAAGGATCCCAGGACCAGGAAGTGGGTATCGTACCGCACAACCTGATTGGGAATTATCCATAACCGATATATGATCAAGACCAATATGAAGACCGTGTTTCAGACTACCGGGGACCTAATTATTTTCAAGGTCTGAACAAGGTTAGGTAATCCTCTGCTAATCTACAATGAGAAGAGCAAGCCCGAAACAGATCCATATGACGGTTATTCTCATAGGACTAGCAGTGATTGCCATTCTATTACTAATACAGAATTCTGGTCAGGAAACTGGAGATGTCAAGGATGGGCCGGTTTTTCCCAGGATGTATCATGACCAGGTCATCTTTGAGAGCAGGACAACCATGAATAATGCAGATGTGCTGCTTATCAACACAACTTCAGGAGAACAACGTGATCTCTCTGAATATGAGGGCAACCAGTACAGACCAGATATTGACAAAGATAATGTGGTGTGGCAGGACAAACGCTCAGGATACTGGAATATTTATCTGAAAAACCTTACTACAGGAAGCCTCACCCAGATCACCAACCTTTCTGATCGGGAGACCACACCTCAGATCTCCGGGGACAGGATCGTATACATTACTGAGAGGAACGAATCTCAGGATATTGCGATGTTCAACATCTCGACCGGAAAAGAGCAGATGATCTGCACAGCGCCTGACGTTCAGTGGCAACCAGACATCGACGGAGACTGGGTTGTCTGGGAGGACTGGAGACGTGGGCCAAAATCTGAGGGGGACATCTATGCGTATAACATCCCTGAAAATCAGGAGATTGAGATCACAAACTCAACATCGTCGGACTGGTTTCCAGCAGTATCAGATGGGTGGGTTGTCTGGCAGTCAAACAGACGAGGAAATTTTGACATCATAGCAGAAAATCTGACAACAAAGAAGCAGGTTCAGATCACAATCGATCCTGCACGACAGTGGCTCCCGGCAATATCAGGCGATATCATCGTGTGGATTGACGAACGTAACAGACAATGGGACATCTATGGGTACAATCTCTCATCAGGATCTGAGTTCAGGATCACAACAGATACCGGTAATGATGCATGGCCTGCAGTCTCTGACAAAAAAGTTGCATATATCAGTTATCCGGAAAATGGTAAATCGAAGCTGATGACAGCAGAGATCTCCGGGTAACTATC
>CAZVAS010000005.1:12170-23752 GCA_964625165.1 uncultured Methanospirillum sp.
ATGAACCATCAAAACGTCACCCAGGAGACGCTAGCCCGGCATTTTCATATCGATAGAGGAACGATAGCCAGATCTGTCAGGAAACTTGAGGATGCAGGCTATGTGATCAGAACAATTGATCCTGATAACAGACGGGCAGTAAGACTCTTTCTTTCTGAAAAAGGAATCACCATCATACCAGACCTGATCCGGATTGATACCGAATGGGAAGGTACGGTGTCTGCATCATTTGCCGGTAATGAGACCTCCATGTTCAGGGATCTCCTGCTGAAAGCAGCAGGATCCAGTATCAGAGGAGTCAGAGAGATCGGAGAAGATTATGCATCATGCTCCACAGGGGGTGAGTGTGCATGAGTATGCCTGAAAATACCGTGGGAGTAAACCTTCTTAAAGGCGATCCCAAGGTTGCGATCCTCAAACTCTCCATTCCGATGATTGTAGCAATGTTGTTGATGTCAACCTACAACCTGGTGAACGCAGTCTGGGTAGCTGGTCTTGGTTCTGATGCGCTTGCAGCGGTAGGATTCATCACTCCCCTCTTCATGGTTCTCATCGGACTTGGAAACGGGCTCGGGGCAGGGGCAACATCAGTAATTGCCAGAAGGATCGGGGCTGGGGACCGGGATGGTGCAAACGGTGCGGCAGTCCAGGCAATCCTGATGATACTCGGCATCTCGGTGATCATCACGATACTCCTGATTGCACTGGCACGCCCGTTGATGGTTCTCTTCGGTGCAGGAAAGACTACTGATCTTGCTATCGAATACGGAAATATCGTTTTTGCAGGAACGGTTCTTATCCTCTTCACCAACATCGCGTATGCTATTCTCAGAGCTGAAGGTGACACCAAACGGACGATGTATGTCATGGGAGCATCATCGATTCTGAACATCATCCTTGATCCGATCCTGATCTACTATCTCAAGATGGGTATCGCAGGTGCTGCATGGGGGATGATCATCTCTCTTGTGTTAGTCACAATAGTCCTTCTGTACTGGTTTTTTATCAAGCGTGATACGTATGTGAACCTGTCATGGAATGTCAAACTCAATGAGACCAGAAATGTGAAAGACATGCTGGCAGTCGGACTGCCTGCGAGTTGTGAGTTCTTCCTAATGTCACTTCTTGCAATCTTCATCAATGCAATGTTGGTAATGGTTGCAAGTACCGATGCTGTTGCAGTGTATACGGCGGGATGGAGGGTCGTTTTCTTTGCAATAATCCCACTCGTGGCTATCTCAACATCGGTTGTTTCAGTAACTGGTGCAGCATACGGAGGGCGACACTTTGAAAAATTCCCGGTAATTCATAACTTTTCAATCCTGCTTGGTGTGGGAATCGCAATAATAATCAGTATTCTCACCTGGCTCTTCGCTTCGCAGATCTCATTCATCTTCACATACACATCAGAAGGGGCACACCTTGCCCCTGCCATTGCAGCGTTTCTTGCGACAATGTGTATCTTTTACCCGTTTGTTCCACCAGGAATCATGTCCTCATCCATATTCCAGGGGACCGGGCGGGGTCTGTCATCCCTGATCCTGAACCTCCTAAGGAACATGGTCTTCATGGCGACAGCGGCATACCTGCTTGGTGTTGTATTCGGATTCGGAGAACACGGAGTCTGGTATGGAATCGTCATTGGTGATATCCTCGGAGGAATAGTAGGGTATCTCTGGGCACGGATCTACATCAGGCGACTCATGAAATACGCCTGATTCAATTCAACCTGAAACAAAGAGAAAACGAAAAAAGAGATCAGGGATACATGACCGCGACTCTCCATGGTACTCCATGGAGTGTTACAGTGGTCCAAGCAACCTGTACTTCCTGATTATTATGCCCTGAATAGGTATCATATCCGGCTCTGGCATTCTGCAGATGCACTGCTGTCTTGAGTAATGACGGGGAAGCATTAAACTCAGGATCACTCCAGGTAGAGCGTCCCACCTGGTCCGATTCACTCTCTGAGAGAATTGTCCCTTCTGGTTGCTCTACCATGAGTGAATATCCGGATTTTTTAAGTTCTTCCATTGTATCAGGCGATACGAGTGTGGACGGTGAAACCAGTGAAGAGACATAACTGGTAACGGTCTTCTGCTTTGACAAGACCGGGTATGTTATTATGACCGCATCTTTTCCCTCAATGGTCTTGAGATATGTACTCATACCCGGAGCTGGGTAGGATAGTACACGAGCAATATGAGGCTGTTTGGAGAGATCAGATCCGATTGATGGCGTATACGCATCAGGGTACACTGCTATAATGCGGCCGGACTTGTCCAGAATAGAGGATTCATACACTCCGGTCAGGTTACCAGCAGTGTTTTCAACCAGCGAGGACAGGAGAATGGTCTGGTTCTCTTTTGAATACTCTTTTCCACTCATGTTCGCCGCTACATCGGCCAGTTGCCCATCGATAATATCCAGTCTCATCTGCAGATCGGCTGCTACCCTGCCCAGTATCCTGAAGATCTGATCATCTTGGACTTTCTGCTCCGTGCTTGCATCCGGGTACCAGGCCTGTTCATCTGTACCGCCTCCATTCAGGGGTGATACATTTTCCACAGAGACCAGAGTGCCCCACATGTTCATAGATACCATGTCTGTCTGCACTATAGCAGTCCCTGATATCCTGAGACCATCAACCTCGTATTGACCTGGGAGATTGGTCGGAAGCAGTTTTTCTCCTGTGTCAGTGACGATCCCGAAGAACCCACCTTCAAGATCCTGGTATACAACCGTTCCAATAAAACCAAACGAACCGGTTGGATCTGAACTCTGGGCACTGACACATGAAAAAAGTAGCATCATGGTCATTACTATCAGAAATGTAAATCCAGAGATTTTCATACATCACCTATTCTCTCATTATGAGATGAATATTTTCTACCAGTCCACAAACTCTTGTCAATTCACAGCAAGGGAAATCTTTATTAAAAATCAACCCGGATAACCTGATATCCTGGATAAAAAATTGAAGATTGCATAAGGATTTTATCCATATTTGAGGATGGGTTTATTGAATCAGGCTTCTATTGAGACAGACTGACACCGCATTGTACAGGAGCGCTCAGGTAGTGATCGCATTCTATCATGACAGATCCGGAGTATTCCCAATTCAAGAAGACGCGGATTATACTCATTACTTCAATTGTATTATTTATCGTTCTCTTTTCGGCAATAGCAGCATTTCTTTCATTCATTATACTGGGCACTCACCAGTCCTTTGAAGAGAGCGAGATGAATAGCAGGATGCACCAGTTCCAGGATGCCCTGAACAATTCGATGAACACACTGGAAAATACGGCAATTGATTATGGAGAATGGGATGCATCGGCCCAGTATATAGAGGGAAAATACCCCAATTTTGTAGAAGCGGAGATCAGCAATGAGACATTCAGAAAGATGGGTATCGACTACGTCGGCTACTTTGATCTCAGGGGAAATCCGCTCTACCACATTGATCTCTCCATGCCTCCGGAAAAAATTGGACAGATTAACCCTGCAATACAGATCTACCTTCCTCATGATACCCTCACTCCGGACGGGAAAGCAGCCGAACCCGAAAAAAAGAAGATTGTATTTTCAAATGGCAATGTTTCAGGGATTCTCATATTTGTTCCGATTATTTATCACACCCAAAATAGTTCACCAGTTGGAACCGTGGTGATGGGGAGGTACTTCACCGATCCATTCCTGGACGAAATATCACTTGTCCTGAAGAAAAGGATAGAGATAATACCTGAGAAAACCGGGCTTGAACTGTTTCCAGGAGATAGTAAGAGTCCGGAGATCCGAGTGATAACAGTCAGTAATTCTGAGATCTCTGCGTACCTGAAAATTCCAGATCATCAGACAGACAAACAGGTGGTATTTGGGATTACATATCCACGTGATATCTATCAGCAGGGTATCTCAACACTTGGTACTTTCCTCTTTCTCATAGCCCTGGTCATGGTGGTTTTTACCGCCCTCACAAGTATCGGACTCTCATATTACCTCAGACATGCAGAAAACGTTCAAAAACTGGCAAAACAGAAGGATGAGTCATATCATCAGATCATCAATAATCTGGAGGATGCCTACTTCAGGGCTGATCCTAACGGGGTTCTGGAGATGGTAAGCCCGAGTGCTGCCAGGATGCTGGGGTATTCAGACACCGATGAACTTATCGGTATACGGATCGCTGACCTCTTTCAGAATCCTGATGAACGACCTGCACTCAGGGCAACCCTCTTTGAAAATTACCAGATACAGAACCATACCATCGCACTGAGACGAAAAGACGGATCTATCACATTTGCTTCAATTCATGCTCATCTGATTGTCTCTGATAAAGGGGTAGTCACTGGCATGGAGGGGACTGCCCATGACAGGACCGAAATAATCCTTGCAGGAAAGGACTCAATAGAACGGCAGTCGGTGTATAGACTGATCTTTGATAGTGCCAACATCGGGCTCTTTCAAAGCAGTCCGGAAGGGTTGTTCCTCTCGGTAAACCCGGCTTTTGCATCCATGCTAGGGTATGAAAGCCCTGAACAACTCAGACAGTCAGTTCAGAACATACCCAGAGATCTCTTTGTCAGCCCTGAAGAGGGGAAGGAGATTGTGGAATTGTTGATGCAGGAATCATCACTAAAGAACCGCGAGATACAACTCAGGAAAAGTGATGGTTCACTAATCTGGCTGAATATCAATATTGTTCTTATCAGGGATATCAACGAACAGCCTGCAGCACTCTTTGGGACAGCAATAGATATCACCGAGAGGAGACTTGCAGAGTATGAACTGAAGGAGAGCCAGCAAAAATTTAAGAGTCTCTTCTATCTTTCTCCCATCGCCATCATGGTCTATGATCAGGATGGACATTTAAATGATGCAAATTCTGCTGCTATCTCGATATTCGGCGTTTCAGATACAGGTGTGCTCAACTCTGACAGCCTGTTTGACCACCCGCTGCTGACTACAGAAGAGCGGAGAGCGATCATGAACGGAAGATCGGTGGATACCGACCTAACCGTTGATTTTGATCTCATGAGATCCAGGTTTAAATTTCCTCCATCACGGGCAGGGACCGGTCATCTCCGTATGATGGTCAGTCCGGTTCCCCATCCTTCAATTGAGGGTGTGAACTGGTACCTGACCCAGATCATCGATGTGACTGATCGGAAGAAGGCAGAGATAGCCAGCCAGATCAGTGAACAAAAATACCGTAAGGTCTTTGCCAATGTATCTCATGGACTGATCCTCTTTGAACTGCTTTCTGACGGTGAACCTGGCAGAATTCTTGATATGAACCCTCAGGCTGGAAAGTTTATCGGAAGATCTCTTGTCGATACTTTGGCTGACAAGGATCTGCTTGGCAAGTACCTTGACATCGGAGAATTAGACCTTGGAGAAGCAACACAGACTGAGACGGGAGAGATATGTACCATTGAGATGGACCTTACATCAGCAGATAAAAAGATCATGCCTGTCTTTGTGACCTGTGTGCTCTTTCTGATTGGTGAACAACGCGTAGGTCTTGCAGTTATTGAAGATATCACCCAGAAACGAAAGTACGAGGATGAACGTGGAAGGATGATTCAGCAGATCGAGAAAAATCTTGCCGAACTCGCAGTCTTAAACGACGGAATCAGAAATCCACTAACGGTCATTATGCTTGTCGTTGACGAACTGGAGGAGTCCATCGCAGGGCCTGTGCTTACACAGGTACGGGCTATTGATCATCTGATTGATCAACTCGATAAAAGGTGGATTGAGTCAGAAAAGATCCTGCAGTTCCTGAGAAAGCATAATTATCTACAGGCCGGAAGGGATGACTGCACCAGAAAGTAACCAGGAACATTTCCTACCTGAATCTCCGAATACCATAAGGTCTCTGAAGATAACTGTATAGGGAGTTATCGGAGGCCTCTTTGTCATCCTCTCATCGTTCAGATACCAGAACTATTCTGCATGCCCTGTATAATCCTCATCAGCCTTTTTCTCTTATTCTATTCGGAGAAGAAGGTAATCCAGAAGCCGAAAGGAGTGTAGTCAAAACAGACACCGTGTCAGATCACCCCTCTGCCTGCGATGCAGAGTACCTCACATCGCTGATCAGATCAGAGTTAAACCAAAAAGGAAATGAGAGATCTTCAGAGTTCCAGGCATCATCATGTCGAATCGAATTGCCAACTTCGAATGGTATTCTGATCACTTCACCAGAATATGGATCATCTGCCCGCATATCCCAAACATCTCCGGATGAATTAACGTTGTTTCAGGTTCCCGTACTCCTTTGTCAGCCAGAACTTTTGATCGCCCTCCCTGAAAGCAACCCATCTGATTTATGGGTTGGAGGAGGCGCTCTTCGTTTCTGGAGAATGTGTGCGTTACTTGCCAGAGAGATGGTGATCAGGGGGCGATTCCTTCCATCTTCTGGAGTATACCAGAACGGCGGTGTCTGCACAAGATGGAAACTCCTCCCCTCATCATATGATTTACACCGAATCGACCAGTTAACCAAAGCGATGCCTCCCATTCAGCAGCGGTTTCTTAAAACTGCAGAAGGAGGTCCAAAATTTACCAGAACGGAGACGATTACTCTCTTCATCGAATCGGTTATCGCCCGAATCATCCATTGTTCAGAAGAGAAAGATCCGGTGGACCTGATCTCAAATTATTCTCCTATTGAGCGGCTGAAGTTTTCCCAGGAACTGACTGCTCTCTATTACCTTCAGGGATGCGAACGTCACCGGATGCCGATAACAAATCCCCAGATCACAAATGGGTGGAAGGGAAAGTTTGACCAATGGACTGATACTGGTGGGATTGATATCCCTGACGATCTCCCATGGACAGTAGTTGCAAAGATCGAAGAGATCTCACCGGATAGTCATTCAGTCAAAGATACAGAAGAACAATCCCAAGAATGGGCGATCACATTCCTGGTACGATCTGCCGATCATCCAGACATCCTGTTCCCTGCCAGCAGACTCAGAAAAGGAGGAAAGGCCCCAATTCCCTTGCCCGGAGATGAGGAACTGAAGAGGCTGCTGCAGGATGCATCGAGATCGGTCCAAAATATTGCGAACATACCTGATTCACAGTTGACATCCTCATCAGAGTTCGATCTGATGATCAGGATCCCAGAATCTGATCTGATCAGGTTCATGAGCCATGTGGTTCCCCGGATACGAGAGAGCGGAATTGAGATCATCTGCCCGGACTGGTGGGGAAGGCCGGCAGAGCCTGTGCGAATACAGTTCTCCATACAAAGACAGCAGGATAAGGGTATCATCTCAACGGTCGGGCTGGCAAGTTTACTCCATTATGACTATCGGATAGCGATCGGCGATGACTTCATCGAACCTGCAGTATTCAGACAGATGGTGGAGCAGCAGACATCAACTGTCAAGGCAGGCAGACGCTGGGTGACGATAGATCACCCAGCATTGGATCTGAAGATCAAGTCTATCGAAAAGCAGTACAAAAAACACCGGATATCCGTTGCTGAACTTCTGAAGATGGTTGCACGTTCAGAAAACCTGGATTCTGATCTTGACATTACTCCGGGTGATGACTGGACCGGTGAACTGATCGCAGGTGTCAGGGAGGGATGGTATCATTCCAAGGTTCAGATTCCTGGCACCTTCAACGGGACTCTCCGCCCGTACCAGGAGACAGGAGTTTCATTTTTGCTCCGATGCCGCTCGCTTGGATTTGGAGCCTGCCTTGCAGATGATATGGGTCTTGGCAAAACACCACAGACAATAGCATACCTCCTTTCTGCAAAAGAGAACGGAGACCTCACCGGACCTGTACTTGTCATTTGTCCTACCTCAATCATCGGAAACTGGGAGCGTGAACTGGCACGGTTTGCCCCAGGCCTCACGTGTTTCATCCATCACGGCTCCTCGCGTCTGAAAGAAGATAAATTTCTTGAAAAGGCAAAAACGTCAGACCTGATCATCACCTCATATGCACTTGTTCCCCGTGACCTGGAACTCCTCTGCAGATGTTCGTATTCAGCACTCATCCTTGACGAGGTCCAGAATATAAAGAACCCGCAGACCAAGCAGTTCCAGGCAGTGGGAGCTATTGAAGCAGATCACAGGATTGCACTCACCGGAACACCAATAGAGAACCATCTCACCGAACTATGGGCATTGATGGAGACGATAAACCCGGGTTACCTGGGTTCATACTCCGCATTCCAGAAGATGTATGCAACCCCGATTGAGAAAGGAGGAGCAGATGAGAAAGCAGCAGAACTACGAAGAATTATCAGACCATTCCTGCTCAGAAGGGTAAAGACCGACACTACAGTCATATCAGATCTCCCGGAAAAGATGGAGATGGAGGTTTATTGCACTCTCACCCATGAACAGGCAGCTCTGTATCAGAGCACGGTGAATGGCCTAGCACATGATATTAAGTCGGTTGTAGGAATTGCCAGAAAAGGACGGGTGCTCTCGGCCCTCACAAGGCTGAAACAGATCTGCAATTATCCCGAGCATGGTACCGTCGCAACCTTGGAGCCGGCAAGATCAGGAAAGGTACAACGGCTTGTCGAGATGCTTGAAGAGGTCAGGGACGAAGGCGATGCAGCGATCATCTTCACCCAGTATGCAACCTTTGCAAAGGATCTCGCAAAAACTCTGCACCAGGCTCTCGAGCGTGAAGTACTGCTCCTGATTGGATCTACACCACGGCTCAAGCGTGAGGAGATGATCGCCCGGTTCGCAAAAACTGACGGCCCAAGATTTTTTGTGATATCTCTCAGGGCAGGGGGTACCGGTCTGAATCTCATGAGGGCAAACCATGTGTTTCACATCGACAGATGGTGGAATCCGGCTGTAGAAGATCAGGCAACCGACAGAACATACCGGATAGGTCAGACAAAGACCGTGCAGGTTCACATGTTGATCACGGCAGGCACCCTTGAAGAACAGATCCATGAGATGATTGCACGAAAGCGAACAGTAGCTGATCAGGTAATATCAGCAGGCGAAGAGTGGCTGACCGAACTTCCTGACGGTGAACTGATGGATGTTCTTCGCCTGCGTGAACAGGTCTTCGGGGATGATCTCTGATGGTGAGAGGTTTTACTGATGAGAAGACCCGTCAACAGCTTCTCGGAGAGTTATGGTGGACGACAGAGTTTCTCAGCATGATGAGACCTGGAAAGGATTCTTCCCAACTTGTGAAAGGAAGACGACTTGCAGAACGGGGTCAGGTGATTGTAAAAGGGTTGTACCCGAGCGGAGTTGAGACAGTCGTTCTTGAGGCAGTTGGTGGTTCTCATCGTGCTGCGGTATGGATAGAAGACCTCGGGGATGACTGGGAGGTAGTATACCGCATCTTTGCAGCAAACCAGGATCAGTATACAAGACTGCTTTCAGGTTATTATAGCAAAGAACTCGACGAGATGCTGAAAGAGGCAGGTATCCATATAATTCCTGCATCACTTGAAGATCTTGACTACCGATGTGACTGTGAATCTGACCATCACACCTGCAGCCACATTGTTGCTACCTATATGGCACTCGGAAACCAGGTGAATGCAGATCCGCTGCTTCTCTTCCTGCTCCGGGGCAAAACACGTGAAGATATCGCCGCAGGCGTTTCCCAGTACACAAACCCCCAGCCGGTTGCAGGTACAGAGGATGACAGTAGAATAGAAGTTGAAGAGGATGAGACGACTGATTTTTCTGGATATTACGATTCAGGACCTGATCTTGAATCAGTACAGATTCGTAATGTTCAACCATCAAAGGATGTGACCATCTGTTTCAACCGGCTTGGCCCTTCACCATACAAACTTGGGAGAACAGATCTTGCAGATATCATCAGATCAATGTACCCGAAGGCTGCCAGATATGCGTACAATCTTGAAGATCGAGACGAATAGCCTTAATAATTCCATTTTATCCTCTCAGAAACTGGTAATGTTGTACCTGACCGAGATCATACGTATCACGAATGTGATCCCGATACAGGCCAGGAACCCGACCGGGTATGGGATCATAAAATTCCAGCAGACGGTGTACGCCGCCGCACCGGCAAATGATGCGATGGCATAAAACTGGCCGGGTCTGAAGATCTCAGGAATTTTTGCAAAGAAAACATCCCTGAGCACTCCTCCGAACGATGCGGTGATCACTCCCATGATCGGGGCAACCAGCGGAGGGATGCCGCTGGTCAGGGCATAATATGTCCCAAGGTATGCCCACATCCCCAGGGCGATGGCATCAATCAGTGCGAAAGAGCCTGATGTTCCGAACATGAGTCTGACTATTGCGTTGAAGAGATCAGTGTGGGCCGACTTTTCACCAGCATATGATCCGGTACTGATAGGAACAAGCAGGATTCCAATCACACCCACAACAAAGATACTAATCAGGTAGATAGGATCCTGAAGCCAGAAGAGAGGATACCGTCCCAGAAGAAGATCACGGAGTGTTCCTCCTCCGACGGCGACTATCACCGCAATGACCAGAGCTCCAAAGTAATCAAGTCCGTTTC
Source organism: uncultured Methanospirillum sp. (assembly GCA_964625165.1). Lineage (GTDB taxonomy): Archaea > Halobacteriota > Methanomicrobia > Methanomicrobiales > Methanospirillaceae > Methanospirillum. The sequence continues at coordinate 22,686 of CAZVAS010000005.1, forward strand.
TTCGTGCATCATACACACCGGTGGAAGCGGACAGGATGATCGCAATCCACTGAACAACAGTCTGAAAAACCAAAAGAAATTCGGTGATTCCCGTATCCATATAATATTCCTTCCCTGCAGGGTGTGATGTGGAGAGGCCATCCGACACAGGCAGGGGATGATACAGAATAGATATCATCCTGATGAGAGATTATCAGTTTTGGTCAGGTCACAAAAAGAGGAAGGTTCGATGCCGGCTACTGGCCTGCATCGTAGAGGGTGGAATAGAACCTTGCTCCAACTATCGAGAGGTATGGCATAAGAATCAGGGTAAGCAGCCATCCAATGACAGGGATCAGAGAGAGGATTCCATAAATAATAAAGAAGATTACACCCAGAAGAATCAAAGCAATCAGGTATGAAACCCACCCAATCTTTCCGATCCTCTCAAGTATCTCACTGAAGGCGAAGGCTGCACCCATGCTCCCGGTTCTGGCAAACTGAACCATCCCGATGATCTCAAACAGGCTGAAGATGAACATCACGATGAAGAAGATCAGGAATGAGATTCCCAGCGTTCCTAGTAGCATGCCAATGTATGCACCTGGGTTTGACACATCTGTCATCAGCATGGTGAGAGTCCCGAATCCTCCACTTAATGAGAAGACCAATGCTCCGATGATACAGGGGATGATCATATAAACGATTCCAATGATAAGCATCTTAATGCCGTCTATGAACATGCCCAGGTAGTCATCAGGTTCAGGAGCTGGTGAAACACCCCTCATAATTCTGAGCGTGTATCCCATGATAAGCGGGAAGATGATCGATGAGATGATGAGGATGATCCATCTGACCCACTTTCCCACGACTGCTTCTGATGCATAACTGAATGCATCACTAATACTTCCAATCACATCCATGAAGATCACTCGATGAGAGTATTCTGACGTTCCAATATAAGATACTGCGTATAATTGTTCTCATATATCACAGGGTTTACTGTGCTCTCCTGTTGCATCATATCTATACCAGATTATGGAAGTAATTGAAGATTCAGAGATTTTTTGAGTTTTACTATCGTGAAC
>CAZVAS010000005.1:23852-27762 GCA_964625165.1 uncultured Methanospirillum sp.
TGCTGCTTCAGACAATAACCCCGGGGCAGGTCCTGTCGGGATGCCACCCGGACCAGGTGGTATGGGCAATGGCCAGGCTCCTCAAGACATGCCAGCCGGTGGATCCCCACCTGCAGGTGCTCCACCAGGAGGGCCAGGGGGTAATGCAAATGCAACGTATACCTTTGGCGGGAATTTCTCCGTTGATGGAGATACAGCATCTGAATCAGATGGTACATACACATCAGACAAGACCGATCTCTCAGCAATATATGTGACCAACAAGGGGTCACTGACACTTACGAACCCAACGATCAGCACAACAGGCAACACATCAAACAATGATGCAAGCAGTTTTTATGGACTCAATGGGGCTGTACTTGCAAACAATGCAAGCACGGTTGTGATATCCGGTGGATCGATCACGACAACCGGTAGTGGGGCTAACGGCGCTATCCCAACCGGTGTGGGTACTTCAATCTCACTTGACAATCTCACGATCACTGCCACAGGAGATGGAGGCCATGGAGTTATGGCTACACTAGGTGGTGCCCTGACTCTTACCGATGTAGATATCACCACCACCGGCAGTCATGGAGCACCGCTTGCCACTGACCGGGGCAGTGGGACCGTGACCGCTACCCGAGGGACAATATTCTCATCAGGTGCAGATTCACCAGGTATCTACTCTACCGGGGTCATCAATGTGACCGATGCAACTGTGAAATCTGTCGGAACCGAGGCCGCTGTAATTGAAGGATTTAATTCAATTCATCTTGTCAACACTACCCTGTCAGGAGGTGTAGAAAAAACCGGAGGGACCATGATCTATCAGAGTTTCTCAGGTGACGCTGAGACAGGAACCGGTGTCTTCACCATGGATGGAGGATCATATGAACCGACAGCCGGACCTGCCTTCTTTGTAACCAACACCGACTCGGTGATAACCCTGAAGAATGTGAAGATGATAGGAACACCCGACCAGTTGATTAAGGCTGCCGGAACCTCTCGGTGGGGTACAGATGGTAAGAATGGAGGAATTGTGATCTTCACCGCTGACAACGAGCAACTCACAGGATCGCTCGTAACTGACGCGATAAGTTCGATCACTGCAACCCTGAAGAACGGCTCCACCCTTTCTGGTTCGATAAACACATCAGCCCTCAACCTTGATGGGACAAGTTCATGGAACGTAACCGCTGACTCGGCACTCACTACCCTCACTGATCCGGAAGGAATTGTGGAGAACACAATCTCCAACATCATCGGAAACGGATTTACTGTAACCTATGACAAGAGCCTTGCTGCAAACACCGACCTTGGTGGTAAGACGTTTACCCTGAAAAACGGCGGAACTCTTACACCGAAAGAGGTCTGAAACAAACACCTACCCTCTGATTCTAATCAGACAGAAAATTCACTTCTTTTTATCGGGTGAGCCCGGTTCCATCCTCACGAAACCGGGTCAGTACCTATGATACGAACTTTCAATCGAGAACAGTTATTGCAAAAGAGGATGGCCAATAAGGACTCCCAGGTTGGGCAGTCTCAAAAAAAAATCGAAAGTGATATGGATAATGTCAGGAAGTTTGGGCCTTCTCCCTTGCATACCAGCAGAGAATAACTCTGCCATTCAGGTTTTGCTTCATGCAGTAAAGATCAACCTGAACCTGGCCTTTCGGTCCCTGATGAGTCGTGCTCAATGTTGCAATCGTGCCATCAGGAGCAGCAGCGTATTGAGAGATAAGGTCTGATGTGAGTGAGGGATCAATAGAAGAAACCATTAATGTAGCCAGTTCAGATTGAGTGATACCCAGCCTGTCACTCCAGGTCTTGTTAAGATACAGGATCTTCCCTTCTGAATCTGTACAGATGATACCTTCAGGTGCATTATCGGCAGCCGATAGAATCACCGCATCTGTCTCAATCTTCTTCTCTGATTTTGAAACATCCCTGATATTGCAGAGGATATAATCATTTTTTCCAAAGTTTATGCGGGTTAAGAATTTTTCAATCGGAAACACAAACCCATCATGTGGTCTGCGTGCTTCCCAGACCAGAAACTGGTCCTCTCCTGCAAGAACCTTCTTCATGACATCAGACCGAACTGCGGTTGGAGATCCAGGTCCAGATAGATCATCGATCGAATATTTCAGTGCTTCATCACGGGTGATCTGAAACATCTCCAGCATCTTTGAGTTGACATCGAGGATCTTGCCCTCCTCGTTATGAATGATCACCGCGTTGTATGTCTTGTCGATGAGAGTCCTGATCGTCTTTTTTGAACGCTGCTCTTCTGTCTCCTCTCTCCTATCAGAGAGAGCGAGTCTGAGTTTGTATGTGAGTTCGGCAAAGAGTGCTCTCGGATCTGCCCCTTTCTGTATGTAGTAATCCGCACCGCTGTTCGTCGCTTCCATGGCGATCATCTCGCTCCCCCTTCCGGTGAACATGATAAAAGGGATAGAACTGTCTTGACGTACCGCCTTCAAAAACTCCAGACCATCCATCCCGGGCATCTGGTAATCTGACACGATAGCATCAGGATGAACGGTCCTGATTATCTCAAGACCTTCTTTTGCCGTCTCAGCAGTTAGAACCCTGAACTCACTCGTCTTCTCAAGGAATAACCGGGCGATGTCCAGGAGTGCAGGCTCATCATCTACATATAAAACGGTCTTCACGATATGTGTGTATTATATTCACTTGTACATAAAGCAACCGTCATCATTATGCCCACATTACCAGGTTTTGAAATGAGGATTTCAAAAAATTCTTTTCATATACACAGAGATCCTGACAGGCAGAATCTTCAGATATGAAATAAATGAAATTCACGAGATTATTGACGAAAAAACAGAGAACCGAGATTGTTTCAGCACAGAACAAATCAATAAAATTATTATAATAATAAAGTTAGAATAAATCACGGGAAGCTGATGGGGTCTTCTTTTATACCTGAATTAACGGATACAGAGAATGAGGTCATTCGTCTGCTCGTCGAAGTCGGACTGAAAATGAATGAAGCACGTATCCTGGTTGTCTTCTTTAGGGGAGCAGAACTGACATCACGGGAAATTGAACGAATTGCCGATCTTCGCCAGCCCGAGGTAAGTGTAGCGATAACCGGCCTTACAAAGAGGAAATGGGTCATTGTTGCCAGCCTGATTACCGCGAACAAAGGACGTCCGGTAAAGGTCTTCTCTCTCGCTGAACCTGTTGATGCAATTCTTGATGAACTTCGCGATGGAATATGTGAAGGGCATGATCAGCAGATGATTATGCTCAGCCGGATCAGAGAGATCATCAGAAAATAATTCAATATACTTCTGACCTGCATTCGGTACGATGGAGAAACAATGGAGAAGATACCACTTCCACCCCAGCCGCCAGAAGTAACTCTCCCGGTTGTTATTGCAGGATCATTGATACATAGACGGGAAAATTACATGACCCTTGGAGCATTCGGGATCATGTCCCTTCAGCCTCCGATCGTCTACATTTCGTCTATGAAATCCCATTACTCAAATGAGGGGATCAGGGAGAACGGGTTTTTCAGCATTAATATTCCTCCAGCAGAGATCGTGCAGAAGGCTGACTTCTGCGGACTTGTGTCAGGCCGGGATGTTGACAAAAGTGGGATCTTCACAACCTTTTATGGCAATGAGAGATCCGCCCCAATGATCGAGGAGTGCCCGATAAACTTTGTATGCAAAGTGATCAGGACTGTTGATCTCCCATATAATGAGGTCTTCATCGGAGAGATCATTGAGTATTATGCAAGTACAGATTGTCTTGATGACGACAAGCCGGATCCTGATAAAATAAATCCGATGGTGCTTGCAGGACCATCATACAGAAGTCTTGGCCCAGTTGCCGGAGTTGCATTTGGAGAGGGCCGGGCTTACCGTGCCCGTATGAAACGGGAGAGATC
>CAZVAS010000005.1:27862-40949 GCA_964625165.1 uncultured Methanospirillum sp.
TTGGTATCCTTATGCTCCTCGTACCAGGAGTACAGCCCGTCAAAGTTGTTAATAACCTCATCAGTTCCTTCAAGCCCTAGTGGGCCGATAAACGCCACTGGAATATTCATCCACTCTCGGTTGTATGTGCCGTAATAGGCGTTGAGCAGGTCTTGTGACTCATTACCTGCAGAGAGGTTTACAACATGGAGATCAATTCCCGGGTGATCTGTCACATATGCCTCAATATACTCATGGGCCGGACCACAGGCACCGCAGTCAGGATCAAAGAAGAATGCCGGGGAGATATTTCCCGGAACAGTTGTAGTACTGTTCGTCAGATTGTAGAGATCTGATACGGTAACATTTGATCCATTCTCTGAAAAAATGGTGGCACTAACAGGGAAGGTTGAGAGAGCCAGTACAGACAGGACAATTAAAATAAATCCAGAATATTTGAGTGATTGAATTTGAACGCTCATAGATCCTCATTGTGAGATACTACACGTAAGAAAACGTCGTAGAAATTACGGTGTTCCAAATAATAAGGTTTCTTCACTCCATGGAGGAGGGCAACTTCAGCCTTAGTTTTCTACACGTAACCCTATGAGGGAGAGGAAAGAATGTATGAGTATGAAGACCCCGTTCCACATCATGATCATCCCGACCCTTGGATGCCCTTCGCAGTGCCGTTATTGCTGGAGCTCAGAGGAGGGATCACCAATCATGAGTCTGGACACGGTAAAGGCAGCCGTATCATGGCTTTCAGGATTTCGAGACGATCCACTTACTGTCACATTCCACGGTGGAGAACCGCTTCTCGCAGGACCAGATTTCTTCAGGTCAGCCCTCCCGATGTTGGCAGAAGGACTCCAAAAGAATACCCCGTCATTTGCGATCCAGACAAACCTGTGGAGAATGACCGATGAGATCGCTGAAATATTTGCATTATACCATATCCCCATCGGATCAAGCATTGATGGCCCCGAGATGCTGACCGACTCCCAGCGGGGAGAAGGGTACTACCAGAAGACGATGGCAGGATACGAGATAGCCAGGGCTCATGGACTCGATGTCAGGTTCATATGCACCTTTACCAACCGGTCGGTGAAAGAGAAGGAAGCAATCGTCAGGTTCTTCAAAGAGAAGGGTTTCACATTGAAACTTCATCCTGCCCTCCCGTCCCTTCGCAGTGGAGAGCCGGAGCAGTGGGCTTTACCCCCGGAAGAGTACGGATCACTACTTGTCTACCTGCTCGATCAGGCCCTCGAAAATCAAGGTGACCTTGAGATCATGAACATCAACGATCTCTGCCGGTGTGTATTCACAAGGCATGGAACTGTCTGTACCTATGCTGACTGTATGGCAAACACCTTTGCCATCGGGCCTGACGGGTGTATTTACCCCTGTTATCGGTTTGTCGGGATGGAACAATGGGTGATGGGTTCTGTCTATGACAGCCCGGATGTTGAAGACCTATCCCAGAGCGAGGCCTGGAAGAAGATGCATGAGTTCAAGTCATATGTTGATAAGGAGTGTGGATCCTGCCGACACATTTCCTATTGCCGTGGAGGATGTCCTTACAACGCCATTGCACCCGACCAGGGGCGCTTGTCTGGAGTTGATCCGCATTGCATAGCATACAAGAAAATATTTGATGAGATCTCCGACCGCATGAACGAGGAGATGTTTGCTGCCCCTCCTGCATTTATGAGCCCCTTTTCAGCGACACAGAAAAACGGGACAAAACCAGGGATTATGTCCCTTATTCACCGGATTGTAATGAAGTAGAAGAGACGGTTGTAATCGTCAGAGATTGATATAGTCTCTGAGTACCAGCCACGACCGACACTTCTCTTCAAACCGAACAGCATGTGCAGGACTGCTGGACGGGAGGTATCCAATATGCACCGTTCTTTTTTCGTTGTCAGATCCTTGCACAAGAGCCTGGACTAGCCCTGCTTCCGCTCGTCTCCCATTACAGAAGATGGCCCTGATACCGGGGTATTGGATCAGGAGTGAACCAATGGCAGCCGACTCAGGATCCCTGATGGTCGCATCTGCACTCCCTGCCCGGGTGCATGAGTCTATGACATCCCAAAGGCCAATCCCCCGGGTAGAAAGAAAGTCGAGTCGGGATTGGTAGGGGAGACCGGTGGGCATGCAGGTTACCACCTCCATGATCCTCCAGAAGTCGTTACGGGGATTGGCGTAATACTGACCGGTCTGAAGTGAGATCGAAGATGGAAAACTACCGACGATCAAAACCTGGCTGACGGGATTTACTACCGGTACGAGGCCAACGAGCCGGTCAGAGTGCTGACTCATAAATTCCAAGCAGGTCTTCACGTTCGATCCTGCGGGGATTCGTTACCATGCATGCATCCACGATCGCTTTTTCAGTCAGATCTGCAAGATGGGATTTCAGCACACCAACACGTGAGAGACTACCTGAGAATCCTACAATTTTATAGAAGGATGATAAACCAGAAAGCAGGGATTTCATTCGTTCTTCCTCTGAAAGTCCAGTCATTTCAATCCCCATCAACCGGCCGATAGTATCATACCGTTCAGCTGCTCCGGGATAATTATAATTGATCACTGACGGCAGAAGCAGGGCATTACACATACCATGCGGAAGATCCAGAAATCCACCAAGACTATGAGCCATTGCATGAACAGCACCCAGGCTTGCATTCGAGAAGGCGAGTCCTGCATGCATACTTGCCAGCATAGTGTAGGCACGGTACTCAAGGTTTGAAGGCTCCTGCATAACAAGCGGCAGGTATGCCCAGATCAGTCTGATCGCCTCGAGGGCATGAATATCTGTTATCGAAGAATGAGCATTTGAGACATATGCCTCAATTGCATGGGTGAGGGCATCAAGGACAGTGTGAAGTGTCAGGTCACGGTCAAGCGTCAGGAGCGTGGCTGGGTCAATCAATGCTACATCAGGAACAAGAGTCTTTGAAATGATCGCTATCTTCACCTTCCTATCCTGATCAGAGATGATAGCAAACTGAGAGACATCTGCACTACTCCCAGATGTCGTGGGGACACAGATGAGTGGGGGTGCAGGAATCTCAACCTTGTCAACCCCTTCAAACTCAAGAATGTGCCTGTTGTTTGAACTGACAATGCCGATACCTTTCGCACAGTCGATCGGCGAGCCACCACCCACCGCTATGATTCCGGTGCAGTGATTCTCTTTGTATATCTGTGCCCCTTCCATGACTGATTCTGCACGTGGATTTGGCTGAACATCAGAGAAGACCGAATACTTTATGCCGGCCTCTTCAAGACTCTGGAGGACATCAGCAGTAATGCCCGCACTTATAACCCCCTGATCAGTTACAACCAGGACAGTCTCTGCCTGAAATATCGAGGCAAACCTGCCGGCCAGAAGTCGTGCCTCGTTTCCGTACACGATCTCCGGAGCTACGAACTTTCTCAGTTCAAAGACTGAAGGATCGGCCATAATTAATGAGTAATATGAATATGAGGTATAAAAGATCACGTGTTTCTCAATCTTCGCTGAATCATGTGTGACAGATCTCTGAAGATAGAGGAAGAGACAAACATCTTTAGTCCTCCATTTTGTCAGGTCCAGGGTCAAAGACAAATCCCGGAAGCGGTAATAATAAATATAAATGCCTCAGGATGTACGGTATAAGAGGGGATCCTGATAACGGTCACAGCGTTTGCTCATCATAAAGGAGGAACCGGAAAGACCACAACCTGCCTTCAGGCTGCGGGATTTCTGGTAAAATCAGGTCGTCGGGTTCTGGTAATTGACACCGATCCCCAGGCCAATGCTACCTTGGGGCTTGGGATTCACCCAGACACACCGGCTCATAATATCTACCACTATTACTCTTCACAGAGCAGCCCTGATGTTGAGCCAATTCCACTTTCCAACTTGATCATCCGTACAATATCGAATATTGATCTAATCCCCTCTCATCTGGACTTAGTTGGTGCAGAACCCAAACTTTATCAGAACCCGGACAGGTATGAGATTCTCGCCAAAGATATCACATCGCTGAAGGAGCGATATGATCATATCCTGATTGATACACCTCCATTTCTTGGCCAGTTCCTTCTGAATGGATTAATTGCAGCGGATAGAACTGTAATTGTCTTCTCGCCAGACAGTTTTGCTCTGAACGGGTACGAGAACATCAGGATGATCCTTACCGACATCGAAGAGATACTGAATAAGAAGATCCAGATCAAGATGGCGGTGCTCAACCGATGGAGTCTCCCGGTACCTGAAGAGTCATTCTTATCAAAAATCTCTGCCCGGTTTAAAAAGCAGAGTGAAAAACCTGAACAGGCAGATGAGATAAAACAGATTCTTGAAGAACAGATGAAACGTGAAGTGGGCACGGTGATTCAGGTTCCAGATAGTCAACTGGTGGGATTGTCGAACAGACGGGGAATGCCGCTTGCATTCTCAAATCCAGACGATCCTGCTGCGAAGGCATTCGAACAGGTGGCGCAGGCTCTGGATCAGGGGTAATGATGGGATGACAGAGGAACAGGAGAAGAATCGTTCGGGCCGTCGGGCCCTGTTCACCGGGGCAGGAGTCTCAATGCCACAGGTGGAATCCATTCCGGTATCAGAAGTAACTGAGGTTGTCAGGAAGATAACTGAAACTGATGAATCAGCACCTCCGGAGATACCAACAGTCTTTGAACCAATTGTCTCCCGGCTTATCACGCTGGTAAAAGAGATCAACAAACAGAAGGCAGAGAACGCTGACCTGCAGTCGAGACTGTTACTGAAGAGTGAACAGATATCAGACCTGCAGACCGAGAACATTCAGCTTTCTTCAGAACGCGAGTCATATCTCAATGATCTGATAACCTCCCATACCGAGTTTGACAGGGCACTTGAGATCTTTCAGTATCATGACGTTCCGATGGTACTCACCAGTTCAGATCGGAGCCTCTACGATGCAAACAATGCTTTCTGTACCCTTTTCTCAATAGCCCGCAGCAGTATCACCACATCACACCCACCACTCAGTACCTATTTCCCTGACGATCTAATCATAACCGGGCCTGACGATGAAGCATACTCAATCGTCACCCTGACCCCTCCCGTTGTCCCGTTTGATCACGAAGCGATATCACTCGTCATTCTTGTAAAAACTACGAAGCCCCAAGAACAGGCAGTAGCAGAGTTAACAAAACCGGATGAAATAGAGAGTAAATTCCAAGCATCGGCTGCCGACTTGGGAGACAAACAGGAACATCTTCAAACCAGGGATAATGCACCGGACCCTGCATTGCTGGCGTTCGAACACTTTCCGATCCCGGCAGTTGTTGTTGATCAATACCGCACTATTACAGCCTGCAATCAGGCATTTTGTTCTCTAGTTGGAAGAGGGAAAGAGAGTATATATCTCCGTGATATCGGAAGTTGCGGTATCAGATACCAGGATGCAGAGAATATCGTATCAGCTCTGAATGCTCCCGCACCTGGCAAGACAGAAGCCCTGATTACCCGTCCTGATGGGAGTGAAGAAGAGGTCTTCTTTGGAATTACCCCAGTAGGAGTATCTGAAGACGAACCACTTCTTCTGGTTGCCGGAGTTCCGATAATTGATGATCAGGAACCTGAGCCTGCGGAGACCGTAAATGCAACTCTGCCACAAGCACCACCAAATGATCTGATGCTCAAGATGCTGCTGGACCTGAATCCTGCAGCAGCAGCTCTTCTGGATGAACATGCACGGGTGGTACACGCTAATGAGGGATTCACTGAACTGACAGGAATCAGTCCGGCTGATCTTACCGGGACAGATGTCCGTGATATTGGGGTAACAGTCCCTGATACAGTCCTCCAGCAGGATGCAACAGAGGTGCAGTTCCTCCCAGATGTTATCAGACTCGAGACCACATGGGGAGTCCAGGAGAACTCAGGGATGGTTGTACCTGTCGGAACATCTGGAAGCGGAGTTTCTGCCATCCTGATCCTGCAGCCAATATCTCAGTCAGATGAGAACACAGGATATTCTCACACAGAAACCAAGACACAGACAGAGAAACCTGCACAACCGGAAGAACCAGAGAGATTTGCGGCCCAGGTGGCTGACACCGGATCTACGAACCGGCTTTCAGATATCAATGATCTACCCATCCCGGTGCTTGAGACAGATATGACCGGGACAATTGTAAGAGTTAATGAGAATTTTTGTAAAATAGCCGGTACCGGGTCAGAATATTTTACCGGACAGATGAGGCAGAAACTCATGGTCTTTGAACCTCCGGGTATCGTGCATGCAACATTCCCTTCAGGTGATTTCTGGTTCAGGGAGATAGTCGGGACAAACAACAGCGAAGATGTAGGTCAGAAGTTTTTGTACCTCGACGTCACAACTGAACGCACCAGTATCAATTCGTTAGAGAAGAAGATCCAGTCCCTTGAGAGCGAACTGAAAACAATCAGAGAAGAACAGGGAATCAGTGCAGCATCAAATCTGATGGATTCGACCGAGCAGATCGATATCGTGGAGTTCGAACTGAACGAAGACCGGTATGCAATAGATATCACCATGGTCAGGGAAGTGGTTGAGATTCAACCAATTACTCCACTTCCAAGAACGCCTCCGTATGTAATAGGAATCATCAATCTGAGGGGAGAAGTGACCCATGTGATAGATCTGGCAATCCTGCTCGGTCAACGTTCACGTAGTGACCGGTCAGGACAGAAGATCATCATCATACCATCAGATGTGACAGGAGGGGAACATGTGGGAATCATCGTTGATAATGTCCAGAGCGTCACCGAGATCATGGGAAGGCATGTATCAATGCTGGGTGATGACATCGCAACACAGATTAAGACCCACATCAAAGGGATCATAAAAATAACCCACGATGATGTTCTCGAGAAACGTACTGAAGCTATCCAGGAGACAACGCTCATTATCTGGCTTGACATCCAGAAGATACTGCATGATATTCAGGGATGTTCCTGAATAATACTGTGATCCACTCATCCCACTCAGGCACAAAAATGGAAAAAAAACTCCCAACCCCGGTTTTTCCTCAGATATCAGTACCCCAGGTAAGTGAAAAAGGGCTACCCGAACTGATACAGGATGTCCAGAAGCGCCTGAAGATTCAGTTGACAAACTATAAACAGGACTACATCAAGCGTCGAATGCTCTCAAGGATGAACTCAACGAGATCTAAGAATTTTGTTGAGTATCATCAGTATCTTCGTACTCATCCCGAAGAAGAAGAGAAACTCAGGAACGCCCTGACCATCAATGTCACCAAGTTCTTCCGTGATCTGGAAGTCTTCGATCTGGTAAAAAAAGAAATATTTCCTGCAATTCTGAAAGATAAACGAAATATTAAGATCTGGAGTGCCGGATGCTCGTCAGGTGAAGAGCCATACACATATGCTATCATTCTGTACGAACTCGGAAAGACCGGTCCTGCATACAATGGGGCCATCATTGCCACTGACATCGACGAAGAGATGCTCAAGAAGGCAAAAATCGGGGCATACGAGAAGAATGCCTTAGAGAATATGACCGAAACACAGATAACGAAACATTTTGACAAGAAAGAGGATGGAAAATACTACATAAAGGATCATATCAAGCAGGTGGTCAGGTTCCAGGCCCATGACCTGATGACATCTGGTCCGGTGTCAAGAATGATAGATATGGTCTCATGCAGGAATGTTACCATCTACTTCAACGAACAGCAGAAGAAAGACCTCGTAAAGCTCGTACATGAGAGCCTCGGTAAAGACGGCTTTTATATTATGGGGATGTCGGAGTACATGGCAAAAGATGTTGAGCATCTCTTCAAGCCATACAAGCCGATGCTGAAAGTGTTTCAGAAGACTGAATAAGGACCTTAACCCCTTCTCAGCAGACTGCGTTTCTTCGGGAGTGGATCCAGACCCGACAATTCTCTGTTTCTGTCCTCTTTTTCTTCGTGGGCCTTGATCTCACCATACATCATATAAAAGTTGAAAACAACCCCGATGAGGATCAGCAGGCTGCCTATCCACAGCGCTATTCCTTTCGGACGGATCGCCTCGATCATCCACATCATTACCAGGATTATTAACAGGCCAATGACGTAAAAGGGCCCCCATAGCCTGAGGTTCAGAAATTTCATCAGGTACTCCACATTGTGCTTGACATCGTATTAAATACTCTGATAAAAAATAGTCAGAAAATTCCCGGCCATGAGTAAGTAGATATTTTTTCACGTTCTCACTTGTAAGTATGGAAAGGGGAGAGAAGTATAGAAGAACGGGAGTCCTCCTACTTGCAGTCTCCATTGTAGTAATATATACAATGTTCTGCGGGTGTGTCGAGGTCACCCCTCCGGCTGGAGAGAAAAATGCTTCAGCGTACGGATCTGCTGGATCGTCAGGAAGTCTTACATCAGGTCTTGAAAATGGAACACCAACCCCGTCGCCTTCTGCTTCAGGAAGTTCAGCAGGGCCTGGTTCAACACAGGCATCCAAACAAACAGAAACCAGCTCGAATACAAGTCAACTGACTCCTCCTGAAGCTCCTGTGGTGAAGGTTACACCACGAAGTCTTCAGGGTCTCCCGACCCCTACCGAAGAACAGTCTTATTCTGCACTTAATAACCGAACAGCCATAGGACCAAATGCCGAATTTGTGACAATATACGATATCAACCATTCCTTCTCAAATGATGCAGTTGCATACACCTACACAGTTGAGAATCCTCCCCTGTATGTGGATCTTAAGTTTGCTCCCATAAATGAAACCCATGTCATCTCATACGAGAAACGAACAGGTGACAAAGAAGGGCAGATAGACCTCGTCGTTAATCGCCCACCAAAGGATTCCTGGTTTGAGATGAGGGTCTATAATCTCCAGGATGGATCTGAAGTACTGACAGAAGGGTTCGGTAAGACGTACAGTCAGTCAAATAAGACAGTGGTGTTGAGATCGAGTGGATCATACCAGTTTGATCTCCTTGGTAACGAAATGAATGCCACTGTAGTCCTGAAAGTGCCGGTCAGTTCTGCTGCACTCGATCAATTCCAGAATGTAACCAGTCTGATAGACACAAAAAAACAGGAGGCAGGACTCATACCTGCAATATATCTCACCCCATCAGATCTTCCTGCTGACTGGAAGGTGTCAGGTGATGTCACCCATACTGCTTCTCAGTATCAGTCTATCTTTGTGAACCCGTCGTCTGGGCATAAACTTGAACAAACCATTAAAAAGTTTGATTCAACAGACAAGGCCATGGCTGCACTTGCTGATTTGAAGAGTGCAGCATCCTCAGATAATCCTGCTGCGACCCTTATCGGCCATGGAGGATTCCAGTTTGAAACAGTCCGGAAGACTGAGGTCGCATTTGTTCAGGGGCTCTACCTTGTTGAACTGACAAGTTATTCGGTACCGGCCGTCTCACTGACAGACCTTCAGCGATACGGTGTGATCATCGTATCACGGATTAATTCTTCTGGATAATCCAGATTCCTTTTATTTCAGGAGTGAACTGAACTCCTGAAGATCATTAATATTAGTGAAGGTCTTCAGATCAGGGTCGAACATTTTGATTTCAGAGACCGGGATAATCCTCCTTGAGAGGAGGTCAGTGATATCCCTGATCTTTCGTGCAGTATGATGTGAGAAGAACCAGACCAGGGCATCTCTTCTATAGACGGCATGAAGTGGTTCGAGATGCCCACTCTCCCATTCAGGGATGGCGACATCAGCATCTCCAATACGGACAAAGAGATCTTCTATCACCGCAGCCGAAATGAGTGGCATATCACAGGCGACAACGATGATAAGTTCACCTCTGGCATGGGAGAGTCCGCTCCTGATCCCCTCCACCGGCCCGGTTCCCATTTTTGTGTCAATAACACAGGGATATGAATAAGAAGCAGTAACCTCACGGGCCTGATCTTCATCACGACAACTCAGGATGATCTCATCGGTGACAGAACTCAGGACCCGGATTTGCCTGTGTAAAAATGTCTCTCCCTCGTACTCAAAGAGATACTTCGCCCGTCCTCCGGCACGGGTTGCCATTCCCCCAAGCAGGATAAGACCAGTCCGGTTTACCGGTTTCATGGACGAACAGGCTCCTGATACACGGGGCACTGCCGGGCAAGTCTCTTGATCGTCGCAGCCTCAATTCGAAGAAGTTCCTCCTTTATCCAGATATCTGGAGTAAAACCGCCAAGCCCTTGTGATGCTACCACCCGGTGGCAGGGAACAAGAAGCGGAGTCGTGTTCCTGCTCATGGCAAGTCCTACAGCACGGGGACTGGTGTCTGCCTGTCGTGCAATCTCCCCATATGTCTGCACCGATCCATATGGGATATCCTGCACCGCTTTGTAGATACGGCCATATGTTCCCGGTTGTTCAGGGAGAAGAGAGACAAGAGGCTCGAGAGTTGTTGCTTTTCCAGCAAGATACCGGGTGATGACTTCAGGGACCGAGCCAGGAATACCTGTACGTTGAAACCGAATTCTGTGGACGATATCACCATCCCACGATACATTGACGTACCAGAGCCCTAACCGGCACGAGCCCTCGCTCACTTCCACCCCCTGATCTGTTTAGAGAACTCTTCGCATGAACACGGGATGAGCTCCTCCTGGATCCAACCGGGCAGGCGGGTACGGATCTGATCTTCCAGAAATCGTTTCTCTCCAAATACAAGCACACCCCGATCTTCAGGAGTCCGGAGTACCCGCCCGAGAGCCTGCTGAACTTTGTTGAGAGCAGGCAATGTATAAGCAAGAAACTTCCCTTCTTCCCCATATCGCTGTGTGTAATAATCCATGATCATCTGCCTGACCCGGTTCCAGGGTGCAAGGGGAAGACCGATCACCATGGCTCCGGTAAGCATATCACCACGGTAGTCCAGGCCTTCAGAAAACTTGCCACCACAGACTGCAAACAGAATGCCAGAGCGTCCGGTTCTTGGAAGATTCATGAACCGTGAGAGGAGTTGTCCGGCTTCAGAACTCTCTTTCGGTTCGATAAAAACTTCTTTACTGATATGAACCTCAACCTCCCTGACAATGGACTCCAGAACCTGATACGATGGGAAATATACTGCAAGGTTTCCAGAGCTTGATGCAAATGTCAGAATGTATTTGATAAGCCTCTGTGAATGTTCCTTATTCTGTCTCATTGAGAAGGCAGATGTAATATCATTGGCACCAAGGATGAGACGATTTTTCCTTGGGAACGAGTTGGGTAGTTGGAATCTTTGGACAGGAACATTGTCGGTCAGGGTCCGGAAGTAGAGCTGCTGATAACTGGACAATGGGGTAAGGGTTCCGGAGATGAGGATCATGCATGAATGCTCTTTTGCAAGTGCAGACAGGGCAGGAGCAGGATCAATATTTTGTGCTTTGAGTATGATCTTTCCCTGCTCTTTCTGGTACACCGTAAGATATGCCGGGTTGCGAAGTGAGAGGGTGAGACGAGAGAGGAACATGGTAAGCCGTTCAATACCTGTCGCCTTGTAATCACCCTTTTTCGTGCTCACCTCTTTTACAACCTCAGAAACCTCCATCAGCTGATCCACGACCTCTTCCAGGCTGTTGTAAAAAGACTCCCTGAGCACCATTTTTGAAAAGATGGAAGGGTCAAACCAGTCTTCAGTCTCCATCGAACGTTTGAGTCCATCTATAAACCGGTTCACCTGTGGAATCAGATGCCGAATCGCCTCAAGGTTCTTCATCTCCTTCTTCAGAGTGCCGATCTCCCGTTCAGCAGCCTCCAGCGCCTGCTGATCTACAGATACCGAGAGAATGTCCTGCATCACATCACCACAGTTGTGAGCCTCATCAATGAGAAGCATGATTTCAGATGGCTCACGCTGAAGGTTCAGATAAAGCTGCTCCCGAATCTGGTCATCAAAGAGGTGATGATAGTTGAGTACCAGGAGATCAACATGCTGCGATGCCTGAGCCATCACCTCATACGGGCAGAGACCTTCGCAGAGATCTCCGATACAGCCAGGTTCAACTCCTTTCGATGAGATGATCTCTGCTTTCCGACGACAAGATTCAGAAGGAATTATCTTTATGTTTCCACTCTTTTCAGAGTAGACTGCTGTCTTGCTCCTGATGAAAAACGGACATAGAAGAGGATGGTCAGGATCGTTCTTCTTGATCTGCTGAAGAATATAGGGATCTTTTGATGGATCCATTGCACCCCGGTCTGCCCGTTCTTTGATGAGCGAGGTTGAGAATGCCTTAACAGCCTCGCATTTCCGATATACATCACCGACCCCGCCAAGAGGACAGAGCGATCCTTTACCAACGAGGTATGAATATTTTAGTCCTGGCTGTTTTCTGCGAATCAGATCCAATTCCCGGATATAGGTTGTCATCTGCGAGATGGTCCGCACGGCAACAACGACCAGCCGGTCGCCCCGTTCTGCAAGGAGGGAAGAGACAACGCTTGACTTACCTGAACCGGTTGGTGCATCAATCAGGAGAACTCCTCCGGAGCGGGCACAGGCGGCTGCTTCGTTCAGCATATCCTCCTGCCCCGGTCTATATGCCGGGTACGGAAACCACCGGTCAAGCTGGGTCATGCCATACCTGTTGGTCTTTCTTCCTCTTATCTCTGTAAGAAAAGGATCAGAATACTGTAGGGGTAATCACAGAAGAGATGAAACAAAAAAGTTAGAGGCCGTTTTCTTTAAAAACGGCTGAGTACTGCTTATCAGTACCCTTGATATGTTTTGTAACCCAGTCACGTAAAAAGGTCATGATCTCAAGGGAGAGACCGAGCTTACCTGCATCGAACTCTTTCTGAAACTTCTCAACCTCCTGGACGAAACCTTCATGCTCTTTCTTGTGGGTCAGATAGTTCGCGTATTTGAACTGCTGCATATACTTCTCCTCTGCCTGGAAGTGGTAGACAGTATACGCTGCCAGTTCATCGATGATCTGTGATACGACCTGCTTTCCCTGTTTTGCAAGCATCGCTTCATGAAGTTTGTTGATCAGGTCGATGAGACGCTGATGCTGCTGATCGATCTCTGCGACCTGCACACTCAGATCATCAGACCATTTCATGATTGACATATGTGAAGGTGGAACGTC
>CAZVAS010000006.1:0-16650 GCA_964625165.1 uncultured Methanospirillum sp.
GAGGAAGGAGTTCCTCTTCTGGTACCCGTACGACTTCAGGTTCTCTGCAAAGGATCTCATCTCCAACCACCTGACATTCCAGATATTCCACCACTGCTCAATATTCCCAAAGAACCTGCTCCCACACGGGATGGTCGTCTTCGGCATGGGTCTTCTGAACGGAGCGAAAATGTCTTCCTCGAAAGGAAATGTGTATCTGCTCGAGGATGCCATCAACGACTTTGGTGCTGATACTGTCAGGATGTTCCTGATCGGCAGCGGAGAGCCTTGGCAGGACTTTGACTGGAGAAATGAACTGGTCGCTTCGACACGGAAGCAGATCGAACGATTCGCTTCAACTATCCGTGAGGCGAACTCGGCAGGTGGCAGCCCGGTACCAATCGACCGCTGGATCATCTCACGTGTGCAGGAGCACATCAGGGAAGTTACAAAGGCGATGGAGAACTTCCAGACCAGGCAGGCCCTTCAGGAGTCTTTCTTCGGACTTGAGTCTGACATGAAATGGTACAGACGTCGTCTCGGTGGGGAACTCACTGGAGGAAAGGAGACCCTTCAGGAGATCAGTTCCACATGGGTACGGCTGCTGGCACCAATCATTCCGTTCACAGCAGAAGAGCTCTGGACAGACATGGGTCATGAAGGATTGATCTCATTCGCACCCTGGCCGGAAGCAGATGAGACCAAGATCGATATCAGCGCAGAGATTGGTGAAGATCTCCTGGAACGAACCGTCGAGGATATCGAGTCACTGCTCCGCATCATCAAGATGAAACCTGAGCAGGTCACCATCTGTATCTCTCCTGAATGGAAATGGGACATCTTCAGGATGATCGCTTCAGCTCCGGACAAGAAGAATGTCATGCGTGAGATCATGCAGCAGGAGAGTGTCAGGGCACGTGGAAAGGAAGCGGCCGATGCAGTGAAGAACTGCACAACCCATTACCACCGCCTCTCGTCAGAACTCGTAGATCAGATTGTCGCATCCAGACCTGACGAACTGGCTGTATTCACGGCAGCACAGAAATTCCTGGAGAGCGAGTTCAACCTCAGGTTTACTGTTGTAGCAGCGGAGAACTGCTCTCATGAGAAGGCAGGATATGCCCTGCCATACAAACCGGCAATAATTATTGAATAAAAGAGACGGTTATTCAACCGTTTTAGCTTTTTTTACCCGTTCCTTTGTTGTGTACCCGGTGACATCATCCAGATACCGCCTGAACCTGCGGTTTGTATCAAGAATGATCTGTTCATCCTCGATCCCGGTCTTGGACTTTGTCTCCACGAGCATACTCTTACCAGCTGCTCCGACCTTCACCTGCATGGATTCGATGGCCCCGAAGCTGATCTGAAAAAACCCATCTACTTCTTTTGGTTCGACTTCAAAGTGCTCTTTGAGTTTTTCCACGATATTCACAGAAAGTTGCTTTATATGGGTCCTCTTGATAGGATACTCCTGCATACTCATTTTATAGCTGCGACGGGTATCTTAATGTAATGATGAACAGTCAGGTGCCCGACGTCATCGTGCAGTCACCACCACCTTCTGGTCAGGGTGTCACCGTCTTTATCGGGTTTCCCGGGAGCGGTCTTGTGGGGAGCATCGCACTCTCGTACATCGTGGAGAAACTTGGGTTCACCCAGATCGGGGTGATCACCAGCAAGTACTTCCCCCCGATGGCAATGATGACAGAGGGAATCATTGCAGTTCCTGTAAGGATTTATGAGAAAGATGCAACAGTCGCGATATTTGCTGATATCCCTATCCATCCTCAGATCTGTTATGAGGTCGCCAATGCAATCCTTGACTGGCTCAAACCGGTGACGGTTGCCGAAGTGGTAACCATCGCAGGTATCATCACAAATGAACCGGAGAAGAGGGTGTTCTGTGTCACCACGGGAAAGGAACTGCTTGACAAGATCGGAGAGAACGCACTCCGGCTCCCTATTGGAAGCATATCAGGTATTGCAAGCAGTATCCTCACCGAGTGTAAAGTCAGGGGGATACCTGGCATAGGCCTTCTTGGCGAGACAATCAACGCACCTGATCCCCGGGCTGCAGCAGCAACCATTGAGGTAATGAACACGATTTATCAGTTACAGGTAGATACAAGCGGTCTCTTGGAACAGGCAGATGAGATCGAAGCACAGATGCATCGTCTCTCTGAAGAGGTACAGTCAGCAGAAGAGCAACCGGTCAAGACGGATCCATTGCTCCCAATGTACGGGTGACTTCCATGGAATGTATCACATTATCAGGGATCTCGCCGCAGGTGATAGAGGAACTGCGAAAGGGTGTCCCCCGGACTGTTGAACTCACGAGTGCTCACAATGTCATCGCACTCTCATCAGTAGCACCGGGTGCACGGGTCTTCATGACCTCAATCGACTGTGAAGATATCGCAATCGGAGACACTGGTATCATCGTCGAGATCATCTCAGTCTCCATCACCATGAAACACGTCGTTGAGGTCTCACAGGGCTATCATGTTATGGAGCGTGAGCGGATGTCAGCACGCTGCAAGCTCAAGTATATCTCAAACACAACCATCAAGGCGACAGTAAATCCCTGTAGACTCACTGAGCCACGACTGGTGGATGTGGTAAGACCTGTAATTTTTCACGCAGGATAACTCTTTTTTTCGCTAGGTTTAAACCAGTCTAGATATAATATATGGAGGCACAGGTGGACCTGTGGCTTAGCCTGGATATAGCGTCGGGCTTCTAACCCGAATGTCGGGGGTTCGAATCCCCCCAGGTCCGTATTATCTTTTTTAAAAAAAGTTAGTGGGTTCTGCTGATATGAAGAACCTGATCGTAGAAGTGATACTGCGTCCCATCCATGAACGCTACATCAGCACCTATCCGCTCCATACAGTTGTTCGATGCGACGAAGGTTACCGTTGAGCCGGTACTGGTGCCGAGATCCTTGGTCTCTGTCGTACCGTCAGGAGCATATCTAGTGACCTTCAGTGACTTGATGATATTCTGGCCGAACCCGCCACGAAACTCCACAGTGATGGTTCTAATATCAACATTTGCCTGTATGGCAACTGACTTGTTTGCCGGGATCTCCTCGATTGGATCAGGCTTCATTGCTGGTGATGCTGCAATCGCCTCACAGGGATCAACGACCACCTTATAGTCTGTACTGCATATTCCGGATACTGACGGAAGCACTTCGTTGAGGAACGGATATTCAATCCCATCCATGTAGACTGCGTTTCCTGTCACCTGGTCACCACACCCAGTCCCTATGAATGTAACCGTGTCACCAGTCGCCCATCCAAGGTTCTTCGTCTCAGTTTTACCATCAGGGGATGTGACTGTTATCTGAAGTGACTTTAGAAGGTTCTGACCAAAGCCACCACGGAAAGTCGCGGTGATCGTCGTCCCCATCTGATCAATCTGCACTCCGATCGATTGATTTGCCGGTGGCTGAATCGTTTCTACGGGTACTGGAAATGTCCCGGCCTCTGCTGCAGTTCCAATCCCTATGACTGTTAGCGAGAGAAGAATAAGACCTACCAGTAACGCTCTGGTTCCATCCATAATAGAAGTCTGTTCAACCTGATTACTATTTCAGGATTATGATCTGAATCAAACGAATAAACAGTGCAAAAAAAGAGGTTACTCGAGAATAATGTTCTGGATATTGTGCTCACGGAGAGCAAGCATCTTTGTGCGGTTCAGATTCTTACCTGCCTTTCCAATAGCAAGTCCCCGATCCTCATCCATGATCACCACATGGGCGATCTGATCACCATGGTAATCCGAGTACTGAATCTCAGTGACCTTGGCTGGATGGAAGCAGTTCTTGAGGAACTGACTCGGATCATCCGAGTACTCCACAACCTCACAGCGCTTGCCCAGCGTTTCGGCTGCTTTCTTAATATTGGCACCCTGTTTGCCGATGGCAAGCCCCATCTCACCGTTATTTACGATAAAGATAAACCGGTTATTCTCCTCGTCGGCGATGACGTCACGGCTTCCCGCACCAGTCAGGTGCTCAAACCGGGCAATCAGGGCCAGCTTCTCTTCGTTAAGAACTACTCCCATACCACTCGCTTACCTTGAAAGGCTCAGGATGTCAGACTCGCCTGCTTCCACAACTGCCAGGGCGCTTACCATGAATGGCTTACCACAGGCACGGCCGAGCTGGACACTTGAACCCGGGAAGGTGTGAGCCTTGACCTGTTCCTTACCGGAAAGGTACTCAACAAACTCCTTCGGGCAGTTCTCTGCAACCACAATGAGCTGTGCTTTCTTGCTCTCGATGCTCTCTTTTGTCTCATTCTGACCAAGGATTACAGTCCCGGTCTTGATTGCCCGTCTGAGGGAAGTGTTGAAATCCATATGAAATACCCTATACTTTCTGCTTTACTACTAATTTAACATCCCCGGTTCCGAGCTGAATCGGCTGACCGACGATGACGTTCTCAGTGACCCCGCAGAGAATATCTGCTTCATGGGCTACCGCTGCATCAAGGAGGTGATTGACAGTCACTTCGAATGCTGCACGGGAGAGAACACTTTCCTTCTCTCCTGCAATACCGTGACGCCCGATCTGCTTGACCTCGCCTTCCATGCACATCATGTCAGCAACGAGCATGATGTGACGGACATCAACCATGATACCCTGCTCGCCAAGTGTTGCAAGGGCTTCATTGATGATGGCATTACGTGCTGCCTCGATACCAAGCACCTGGGAGATCTCGTTGATATTGTTGGTCCTCGTCCTGGAGGTGTCCACACCACGGACCGCGAAGACATCCTTCAGGTTTGAACCTTCGGTGTAGAGGATGTATTCGCCGGATTCTTTCCTGACCACCACACGCTCGATATCATCGATTCCCTGAACGATGACATTCCGGACATGCTCCTTGAGCTGGAAGAGGTTCTGATAGCTCCCGCGGTCCTTTGGCAGGAAGACAATGATACCATTTGCCTCATCGATCTCATGATCAAAGTCACGGTAGTGGCGACGCTCACGGATCTTCTTCGGCCCTGCTTCAAGGATCTCCTTGATGCTGATCTTCCTCTTGTCGCAGACCTGCTTGTTGAGGTGAACCACGATCTGCATCTTAGCCATATCGGTGGTGATATCACCAAACTCCTGGAGCGGAGCGGCTTCAATCTGCCATGAGACCTGCCTGGCCTTATCACGGTCGGCAGCATACCCTTCACGCAGATAGATCGTCATCGTCGGGGTGGATGGCTCCTTTCTTGCATCCATGATCTCGATGAGACGGGGAAGACCGAGAGTAACGTTGATCTCGGCCACTCCTGCGTAGTGGAAGGTACGCATGGTCATCTGAGTACCAGGCTCACCAATGGACTGAGCAGCAATCACACCTACAGCTTCACACGGTTCAATCCGGGTATGTTTGTACTCCTTGAGCACCTGTGCCATGATCCCTGCAAACTGCTCATCTGTGATGAACCGTTCAGGAGCCTCGACACCTTCGATCTCACGCTTAATCACGATCTTGGCAAGTGCAGTATTGGTACGGTGTGGAAGGTCAGGCTCAAGGATACCAAAGAACCGGTCGTTGATCCTGGCAAGTGCTTCAGGATGCTCTATGAGTTCCTCAATCCTTGGAAGATGATCACGAAGCAGTTCCCTGTATTTGTCCTGCTGGAACCGGTCAAGTGTCTCAAACCGCGAGAGATCGACCCAGTCAGGGATCTTCATCGCTTCAACCGGCTCCTCACGGCGTACCGGGATATCACCTTTTCCTAGATCTGCAGACAGAGGAAATGCCTGGACAAGCCAGTTCTCAAAGTTGCCCTGTTTCAGCTGCTCTCCAAGGAAAACATTATACTGTTTCTGGGTCAGTCTGAAGTTCGGGTTCTCATCCTTCTTGAACTCCTTGATCTGTTCCTTCAGGAGTTTTTCAATCCTCTCTGGAATCTCCGAGATCTTATCTGAGGTCAGGATATGATCAGCAAAGAACTCCCTGATCTCGATCGCCTTCTTATCCTGGTTGGTAAGTTTGGTCTTTCGGATCGGGGTGATAATGGCCTCACCTTCGACGGGAGGCAGTTCCTGGGTCTCAACCTCGGTCTCTGTTTCCTGATCCTGCAGGGTCAGCTGATAAAAGCGGTCATTAAGCCACTCATAAAACTTCTCTGCATGGATAAGATCTTCCATCCTGGCAATGAAGGCCTGATCATCAAGAAGGGAGTCTTCTACTCCTTCCTCTTCCTTCATCACCCACTCGACCATCTCCATGAGGATCTCACGGATATGATCAGGAACATCCTCAGGAAACCGGCGTTTGACACGGTGCTCTTCAAAATATTTGAGCACAACCTTGGCTGCCTCTGCCGAGATGTCGGGAAGTTCACCCATCATCAGATCTCCTCCTTGAGGATGTTACCCACGATACCTTCGACATCGACAGGCTCACCAAACGAACTCTTCATCGGATCTGTTGAGTCTTCACCGTATTCGATCTGGATGATACGACCACCGGTGGTACGGACTGAACCGTCATATGCAACCTTAAGATCCTGCAGTGCGTTGATCATACGCCTTTGGAGGTAACCTGACTGCGAAGTACGAACTGCAGTATCCACAAGACCTTCACGACCTCCGATTGCATGGAAGAAGAACTCGGTCGGGTTGAGACCGGACTTGTAACTGTTCATCACAAACCCGTGACCCATCGCTCCACGCTCGTCTTTCTTGAAGTGCGGAAGCGTACGGTCTTCGTATCCTCGCATGATACGCTCACCACGAACTGCCTGCTGTCCGACACAACCTGCCATCTGAGTCAGGTTAAGCATCGAACCACGGGCTCCGGATACAGCCATGACCACTGCCGAGTTTGAGAGACCAAGATGGCGGCCTGCAATCTCACCAGTGTTATCACGAGCTTTTCCAAGCACCTGCATGATCTGCATCTCAAGGGTCTCTTCAGGAGTCCGGCCCGGCATAGGCTCGAGCTGACCATCTTCAAAGATCTTGATTCTCCGGTTCACATCATCAGCAGCCTGGGCAAGGACCTCACGAATCTGACCATAGTCACTCTTTGAGAGATCTTCGTCATCGATACCAAACGTGAACCCATCATGCATGATTGCACGGATAGAGAGTCTGGTCACATCATCGATGAACCGGGCAGCTCGTGAATATCCATACTGCCTGATGATACGGTGAAGGATTGCACCATCGAATGCTCCGACTGCACGCTTGTCGATCACACCAGAGACAAGGTCTCCATCCCGGATCTGAACGTATGCATCACGATCGCACTCGACTTTCATGCACTTTTCACAGTTCTTACAGGACGATGCCTGGAAGACCATGTTCAGATCGGTCGGAAGAATCCTGGAGAAGACCTGTTTATTGCTCCAGTATTTAACACCATCCTCTACCTTTCCGGGTTTTCCAAGGCGATCGACATTGTTATTTTTGAGAAGGTCGATAGCCTCGCCCTTGGTAAACCATCTGAGTTCATGCGTAAGCAGGAAGATCCCGGAGATATGATCGTGGATACCACCGATGATCGGACCGCCGAAACGCGGTGAAAGAATATTCTCCTGCACACTTGCAAGCATTGCTGCCTCTGCTCGTGCCTCCTCGGTCTGAGGAATATGCAGGTTCATCTCATCACCATCGAAATCTGCGTTGTACGGAGGACATACGGCAGGGTTGAGCCTGAATGTCTTGCCGTCCATCAGTTTGACCCAGTGGGCCATGATGGACATCCGGTGCAGGGAAGGCTGACGGTTGAAGAGAACAATATCGCCGTCACGAAGATGACGCTCAACGATCCAGCCGGGTTCAATCTGCTCAGAGACGAACTCAAGGTTCCCATCTTCTGCTCCGGTTCCCTTCACCAGCCTGATACGCCGCTTGTCAGGTCTGATGACATAGTTTGCCCCGCATGGACTCCTCACGCCAGGTCTCTCCGGACCTATCTTGACGATCTGACGGAGTTCGTCGATATTGTATACAGTTGCCTGAACTGGAATGGTCATCTCGTTGGCGATCTTGAGCGGGATACCAACCTCGTTGACAGAGAGGTTCGGGCTTGGAGAGATGACGGTACGCGAGGAGAAGTTGACACGCTTACCGGAAAGACTGCCACGGAAACGACCGTCCTTTCCTTTCAGACGCTGTGAGAGTGTCTTGAGTGGTCGTCCTGACCGGTGACGTGCTGGCGGACACCCGGCAACCTCATTGTCCATGTACGTGGTAACATGGTACTGAAGAAGTTCCCAGAGATCCTCGATGATCAGTTGTGGTGCTCCGGCATCCTGGTTCTCTTTGAATCGCTGGTTGATACGGATGATATCCACAAGTTTGTGGGTGAGGTCATCCTCTGACCGCTGACCGTTCTCCAGGATAATGGACGGACGCATTGTGACCGGTGGAACCGGGAGTACGGTGAGGATCGTCCATTCAGGACGTGCAACCGCTGGCTCGATCCCGAGATGAATAAGATCCTCGTCAGGAATCTTCTCAAGCCGTGCTCTGATATCTGCCGGAGTCAGCTTGTTCTCGACCTTCTTGCCACGGTCATCAGTGGTAACCTCGGCAAAGGTGGTTGGTTTCTCAAAGTTGATCTTGAGCTGCTGCTCTCCACAGTGTGGACAGATACGCTCCTTCTTGACATCCTTCTCAGACAGAGAGTCACCACTGCTCTCATCCTCCGGACCCATGATCTTCTCGATCTCTTCGGGAGAGAGGAGGAGGCGGCCACATTCACGACAGGTAACCCTGAGCAGTTTCCTGATCAGACGGGTGTACCCGACATGAATAACCGGTTTCGCGAGTTCGATATGTCCGAAGTGACCGGGGCATTCACCGGCCTTCTGGCTGCAGGTCTTGCAACGCAGACCCGGGTCGATGACACCAAGGTGCAGATCCATGAGACCCTGGGGATACGGGAACCCGTCATCATCATAGGTATCAGCCCAGATGATCTTGCGGACGCTCATCTGGCGGATCTCTTTCGGGGAGAGGAGACCGAACTCGATCCTCCCAATTCGTTTTGGGCTTGCCATGTTTCACTCCTCCTTATACGACATCCTCAAGGTTGAGACGGGGTGCAATCATCATACTCTTCATCTCATCGAGGAGGAGTTTGAAGGCATAACTCATCTCAACTGGATAGATATCAGTCTCATTGCCACAATTGAGGCAGCGGGTGATGTTCATCTTCCGGTCAAGCATTGCAACCATACCACAGTTGGCACAGACAAACTCGGTGACCTTGTCAGACTCTTCAAGCAGACGCTCCTTGAGAGCCATTGCTGCTCCGTGTCCGATCATCACATCACGTTCCATCTCACCAAAACGAAGACCTCCTTCACGGGCACGACCTTCAGTTGGCTGACGAGTCAGAACCTGAACAGGACCGCGTGAACGTGCATGCATCTTCGAGGATACCATGTGGTAGAGTTTCTGGTAGTAGATGACACCGATGTAGATATCTGCCTGGAATCTCCTGCCGGTGATTCCATCCCACATAGCCTGGCGCCCGGTATGGGAGAATCCGAATGCTTTGAGTGAGCCACGGAGGTCTTCTTCTCTGGCTCCAGAGAAGGCGGTTCCGTTCACTCTGTGGCCTTCGAGTGATCCAACCTTCCCACCAAGCATCTCGAGCATATGTCCGATGGTCATACGTGACGGAATTGCATGTGGATTAATGACAAGATCAGGCTGCATTCCTGACTCGGTGAACGGCATGTCCACGGCAGGGGTGATGAGTCCGATAACTCCTTTCTGCCCGTGACGTGATGCGAACTTGTCTCCAACCTCGGGTATACGAAGGTCACGGGTTCTGACCTTGACGAGCTTGGAGTTGTTCTCTCCTTCAGTCAGTATGACAGTGTCGACGATACCATGCTCATTACTACGCATGGTGACCGAGGTGTCGCGCCGTTTCTCAACCGTAATCAGTTCAGAACTTGGTTCTTCAAGGAAACGGGGTGGAGAAGTCTTGCCGATAATGACATCCTTCTCGTTGACAACAGTCTCCGGGTTGATGATTCCATCATCATCCAGGTTTGCATAATAGTCTGCACCATGGGCACCGACCACATCTTCATCAGGAACCTGGATCCGATCGATCTGACCTCCCGGATACCGACGCTCTTCACCTTCGTATGTTCTTAAGAAGTGAGATCTGCCAAGACCACGGTCGATTGATGCCTTGTTGAAGATGAGAGCATCTTCAATGTTGTACCCTTCGTACGAGAGGATGGCTACCACAAAGTTCTGACCTGCGGCACGATCATCGGACCCGATTCCTTCAGAGGTCTGAGTGTACACGAGAGGCTTCTGAACATAGTGAAGCAGGTGGCCACGGGTATCAGGCCTGAGTTTCATATTAGCGTTCGCAAACCCGAGCGCCTGCTTGACCATTCCTGCTCCCATCGTAACACGCGGTGATGCGTTGTGTTCAGGGAACGGAACATGTGCTGCCCCGATACCAAGGATGAGTGAGGGATCGATCTCAAGGTGCGTATGAGCAGGGGTGATGTCTTCAGGCGTCATTGCGATGAAGAGATCTTCCTCCTCTTCAGCATCCACGAACTCGATAACACCGCTGGTGATCAGATCAAGAAACGCGATCTCCTTATTCTTCAGTTTCTGGAGATCATCCTCTGTGATCATCGGTTTCCCATCCTGAAGAACAATCAACGGTCTGCGGGCACGCCCACGGTCGGTATGGATGATGATATCGCCGTTGAACTCCTTGTGCGAACAGTTCACCTCGGTTGAGATGACACCCTGTCTGCGCATGGTTCTGATCTTCTGGACCAGATCCTTGGGATCATCAACAAGGCCGATAAGTGCCCCGTCAACGAAAACACGGGATTTTGTCTCTATCACTGAAGCTCACCTCTGATCTGCTCAACACCGAGGCCGTAGAGCATTCTGATGATCTCTTCATCGTCATATACTCCCTTGCTGATCTCGACCATCTGAGCGAAGTTCTTCACCAGACCACAGTTCGGACCTTCAGGGGTCTCACTCGGACAGATTCGTCCCCACTGGGTTGGGTGGAGATCACGAGCCTCGAAGTGAGGTTGAGAACGGGAGAGCGGGGAGATGACACGGCGGAGGTGTGAGAGCACACTCATGTGATCGATACGGTCAAGGAGCTGCGACACACCAGTCCTGCCCCCTACCCAGTTACCGGTGGCAAGCGGATGGAGCAGTCGCTCGGTCAGCACATCGGCACGCACCGCGGTTGCTATTGAGAGGTCACGGTGTCTCATGCTGGCACGCTCGAGCTGGTATTTGATATCACGGGTAAGCCGGTTGAGGGAGATACGGAAGAGATCCTCCATAAGATCCCCTGCGAGTTTGAGCCGCTTGTTTGCGTAGTGATCTTTATCATCGATACGCCGGCGATCCAGTACGAGATCGAAACAGGCCTCAGCCATACGCCCCAGGAAGTGTGCTTTTGCGAGTCTGACAGAGCGGACGATCTTCATCTGCTCCTCGTCTTCCTCATGCACAAACCGCGGCATCATGTAGTTGAGATGTGGAAGCAGGTAGTTGTCAAGCACAAACTCTGCACGTTTCTTCTGGTAGTCGCGGGTCTGGTTTGGTGCCAGTTTCTTACCGACGTACATCACTCCGCACTCGACTGAATCGCACTCGCTCTCTTCAAGATTCTGCATCATGAAGGTGAGGATCTCCTCGTCGGTTGAGACAGCTTTGACAACCTCTGCATCGCTGGTCATCCCAAGAGCACGCATCAGGTCCACGAACCGAAGGTGACCTGCAACAGATGGGAAGGTGACCTCAAGCAGGTTCTTGCGGTTACGTTCCACAACCACGAGCGCACGATATCCTCTGAACTGGGAGAACACCTTGGCAACATAGATGCGTTCGTTGTACCGCTCGGTGTACTCGGTCATGATCTTGTTTGAGGCAAGATCTTCGAGCGTCATCAGAACACGTTCGGTTCCGTTGACGATGAAATAGGCCCCGGGATCGAGCGGATCCTCTCCGTGAGAGACACGCTCTTCTTCAGTCAGGCCTGACAGATTACAGGCGACTGATCCTACCATGATCGGGAGCTGCCCGATGGTAGCTGTCACGGGTTCCTGGCGGACTCCACCCTGGACAAGGGTAAGATCCAGCTGAATCGGCGCTGCGTATGTGATATTGCGCAGCCTGGCCTCACCGGGGAAGAGTTCAGACTGCGAACCGTCCGCTTCCCTGACAAGGGGCCGTAATATTTTCAGATCTCCTAGCTCAACCGATACTGGTTCGTTTCCTTTACCTCGTGACTCAATATCTGTCTCAATAACCCGTTGCTCTTCAACGACTTTATGTAGATTATGAGTCAGAAAATAATTGAACGAATCCAGCTGATGCCGGGCTACATGGTCCCGGGCAAAATATGCCTGTGAAAGGATGCTCCTATCAATCAAAAGATCAGCCCCAGGCTCACTTCTTGGGTCTCTTTACTACCTGACGGTAGGACTCTGCACGACCGGCGGTCATACTCTTTCTGACGATCTTGATGACGTCATTGATCCGGGCCCCTATGGCCAGCACTGCCGGATCATCATGGTAAATCTTGGGCAGGTGTTCCTGTCCGATATTATACTTGGAAAAGAGCGCTTTGACATCGTCATCGCTCATGATACTGTGCTCTGGTACCATCTCATGCTTAAGTACATTCAGCTCGGCGTTCAACGCCATACCCCCTCGATTGCGACTGCAATTCGATTAAAAAATCTGTGCACGAAAAAACCACAACTGCAAGTGGAACGGGCTCGAGGGGATTTGAACCCCCGACCACCTGGTTAAAAGCCAGGCGCTCTGCCAAACTGAGCTACGAACCCACTTACTCATCTCTCTTGTAGCATCATAAAGAGGCTGCGATGAGGGATAAAGGTTTGCTCATCTCATTCATTTCCAGACCGGTCAGGTTCACCATACCAGCTTGAAACCCGACCAATTCAACAGGAGAATGAACAACGTACCGGCGCGTGTATAACATATATGCAGGATCAGATAAACAGTTTTACTGGAATCACTGTTCATACGTCAAGATAGCTGAAAGGATCCCGGATCCTATTGGCCAATAGTTACTCAGAGATTCCGTTTTTTCAGGGGGCGATACTGAGTGGTACCAATATGGCTAATACAGGCTGGGCATCATGGATGAACTCAGCCGATGGATAGAAGAGAATAAAAAACTCTGTCAGCCGAGAAAGGAGCACGCAATAAGGGCAGTCAGGCACCTTTCCAGAATTGAACGGCAGAACCTCTTCTCAGAGGAGATCTCATACATGCGGTCAGCCGAAGGTCGCTGGTTTGAGATGATCTCGTATGAACTCTTTCTTGATCTTGCATCACGGACAAATGCCATCAAAGCAGTTGTTCTGAAAGGGGCAGATGTACGAGGAAAGAAAGAGATCCCTGCACTCGGACAGGATGGGTTCTTCTACTCGCGAAACGGGGATATCACCCTTCGAGGAAACGGGCAGGATCTTGCAGAGTTCGATCTGCTCCTCATTAAGCATGATAACTCAGTGGTTTTTGTGGAGGTTGTCACATCACCGTCCGATCTCAAGGATTTCATGCAGGAGATCTACTACAAAAAACAGATGATACGCTACCTCTTCAATCTGAAGGCTGTCACCTTCATTCTGATAACATCATTTCCCCTCACAAACTACAAAGGAGGCAGAAAAGTTCTCGGATCAGAAGAGCATCTCTCTATCTGCACTCAGGCATGTGAAACATTCAGAACTCACATTTCTGGAACCTGGAACAAAAATACCATGAAGCCGGTCCTTCCTGCCGGAAAAGTAGTGAGGGCAACCAGCCTTGAACTTGCCAACCCCCTGACATACAAGATCTTCCACGACCTGGAGCGCGAATGGGTCTTTACTCACCTTCCAGAAGGAGACGCCATGCCCGCATTCCCATCACCCCACCGGACTGCTACTCTGGTCAAGAAGATCCTCTTCGGCCGGTTGTATCCATCAACAATTAAACGGCTTTGTGAACGGTACCGATTCACATACAAAGACAAAAACCTCTCTCCGGATGATATTGTTGAACAGTTCTCCAAGATGATCCTCGCAGCAGATCTACCTGATTATACACCACTCATCTACTTCAGACTGCGACAGAAGAAGGAGTACTACAAGATGGTCTTTGACGGCCAGGGATGTTTTAAGTTTGAGCGGAAGACCCCTCCGAAGGTTGGTTTCTTTGTCTGGCTTGAATCGATGGAGCCAGAGCTCGGGGCAGGCATCTCGATAAAAGTGATCGATGCACTAGCGAAGTACTGTTTTACCACCGGACAGACATCTCCGCCCCAGTCATAAATCATATGAACAGGGTTGCAACAGAAAATACAGTCCATCTGATTAAGAACAGGTATTAAAAAATAGGGATTCCCCTGCAGGGAGTCTGATGCATTTCCTGCAATTATTGAAGGAGAATATCCCAAGCCTCATCCCGGTATGCTTCCATGACATACGGGATTCCTGAAACTTCAGCCGCTTCAGGAGTGAGTGCCATCAGGTCTCTGCGTGAGACTGACTTGAATGAGAAGTTACGGCTTCCTGCCATGATCTGTGACATCCCGGTCTTGAACTTCTGTGCATAGGTGTAGATACCCAGGGCACCGAGTGGAATCTCATCCATCTTGGCCCCGAACTTCTCCTTGAGTTCTTCGTATGCAACAAAGATCTCAGGAACCGATGAACCATACTTGGAGACACTCTTCGGGAGTTCCCCGGCCTTAAGCCACTTTTCGATGTTCTTGCCGACCATTCCTGGAATCATGAGGCCACGGCCCATGCAGACTGCTTTGAAGTACGGTGCACCCATGGCAAGGGCCTTGAATGCATTTGCCTCGTCAGCAAAACCACCAGCAATTGCAAGGTCGGGAACCCGCATTCCCTTCTTCTGAAGATCACATGCCATCTGGTATGCCAGGGACTGGATGTAGAATGTCGGGATACCCCACTCGTTCATCATTGGCCACGGGCTCATACCGGTGCCACCCGGTGCTCCATCGATCGTAAGAAGGTCGATCTTAGCTTCTGAACTCCACCTGATTGCCATGGCGAGTTCTTTCATGGAGTATGCACCGGTCTTGAGGGTCACACGCTTGAAACCGATTCCACGGAGGCGATCCA
This sequence comes from uncultured Methanospirillum sp., assembly GCA_964625165.1. Lineage (GTDB taxonomy): Archaea > Halobacteriota > Methanomicrobia > Methanomicrobiales > Methanospirillaceae > Methanospirillum. The sequence continues at coordinate 15,139 of CAZVAS010000006.1, forward strand.
CTTCCTCAAGGAATCCTTCCTTTGAGACGAATCCAAGACGTGAGTGGCGTTCAAACTCCTTGATTGCTCCGGCCTTGTATGCTGCCTGGACATCAGAACGGGTCGGGTCGGGGAGAACAATGTATCCACGCTTCTTGAGTTCCTGGGCACGTGCAAGATCCTTAACCTTGATCTCGCCACCAATACACTTGGCACCCTGACCCCACTTGAGCTCGATCGTCTCAAGGTTGTGCTTGGATGCGACATACTCTGCGGTCCCAAGCCTGGTATCCTCCACATTCATCTGGACAAGAATTTCTCCATATCCCTGGTGGAACTTCTTATACGTATTGATACGGCGATCCATTTCAGGGGATGATGCTACTTTCTTGTCTGAACCAAGAGTCATCTGGGGATCGACACCACAGACATTCTCACCACAGACGAGAGTTACACCGGAGATTGCTGCGCCGACGGCAAAGTGCTCCCAGTTGATTCGTGCAATATCAGTGGAGCCCAGTGCACCGGTGAAGATCGGAACTTTCATCTTGACTTTGATGTCCCAGCCGTAATCAACCTCGGTGTTGACATCATCAAAAACAGCAGTGTCAGGATTTGCTGTAACACCATCAGGCAGCCCGTTTGCCCCGACAGCGTAGCCATGAATATTCAGATGAGAGTAATCGATCGGGTAGTTTTTGTCTGCCCCTGCAGTGACCTCACCAAAAGGCCCGGGATACAGAACTTCACGGCCACGGAACGATGCAAGCCAGATATCACAGGCGCCTTTACATCCGTCAACACACCGGGAACACATTCCCGACATGGGCACCACGTCTTTTGAACGATTCACTGTGCCTACGGCTTCATTGGAATTAGGACGTTTCAAATTCATGAGGCATCTCCCCTGCACATGTATCCATGTGCGGGAACTCACAACTCCGGTCCGAAAGGATGCCGGATAACAGAAGTAGATCGCAGTGAGGTATAATCCCTTTCCTTCTCTCGTTCTTAAAAAAAATGGATAATTTTAAGTTGTTTGGATAGAAGGAAGTTGTCGGGTTACATCCTCGGCTTTTTGAATAACCACCTTATCAATATATATGAACAGAGCTTATCAGCACTCATGGCACCAGCACGAAAGGCTTCACCAAAGGGAGCAATGAATCCTAAACTCGAAAAAGCGATTAATGATCAGATAAATGCAGAGTTCTTCTCAGCATACCTGTACCTCTCAATGTCATCATGGTTTGATTCAACCGGACTGAAGGGGTTTGCCAGCTGGGAACGCATTCAGGCGATGGAAGAGCGCGATCATGCCCTGAAGTTCTTTGATTATCTATGCGCACGGGGCGGGCGTGCCGTGATGCAGCCAGTTCAGGCACCACCAGCATCATGGAAAAGTCCACAGGACGCATTTGAAGCACAACTCGAGCATGAACTGAAGGTGACCGGAATGATAAACAACCTGGTGGATCTGGCTATGAATGAGAAGGATCATGCAACCGTGAACTTCCTGCAATGGTTTGTCAG
>CAZVAS010000006.1:16750-29895 GCA_964625165.1 uncultured Methanospirillum sp.
CCTGAATTCAGCGGTGAAGCCTGCAGAGGATCCGGTGTTGCGTACAAATCACTCCTCCCCCCGGTCGCGAATCATTACTCAAAAGATGCAGATGACTTTGATGCACGGATCGAAAGGCTCTCTGATGAAGAGTTCAGGTACCTGATCGATCTGATGCTCACCGGGGAAGAGAGTCTACATTGCCTCTCTCCAGAATACTTCTTTCGCCTTGAGGAAAAGATCAAGAAAGTTGCAGGCCCGGAGATAACTCGTAAGATAGGAGCACGCTATGCCATGGAGTGTGACTGAACCGGGCGATAAGGCCTAATATTCTGGGATCAGATCTCTTGGTATGTCATTCAGATCCCGGATTATCATCATGCTCCTTATTGCATCAGCCCTGATCTGCAGTGTTGATGCTTATATAATCACCATTGATGCACCGGATCATGTCAACGCCGGTGTCCCCCTTACAGTCACCGGAGAAACATCGTTCCCTGAAAATACCCATTTTGATATTGTTCTCTTCTACTCAAAATACACTGCAGGGGAAGTTGCCAGACAGAAGATAATAGTTGATCAGAGCAGGTTATTCAGGACAGATTTTGAGACCCGGGATCTCCAGAAAGGGCAGTATAAACTTGAGATTCACAATATCGTATCAGACGGGAAAGAGTTTGTAGAAAGTTCACTCGGTTCTGCATCAGTCACCCGGAGGGTTGTCATGATTGTTGACCGCTCAGATGAACTGGTCCTGGAGTCGGCGCCTACACAGGATATCGGTACAGCTCTGGTAGTAACAGGGAAGATCAAAGGCATGGATAATGGGGTGATCACACTCCGTGCATTTGGCCCTGACAACTTCACCTTCGGACCACAGCAGTTGATCACAAGTCCAGGATATGCCGACAAAGACGGACATTTCTCAACCAAGATACCGGTAACAGAAGCAGGGGAGTATCAGGTAAGCCTCTCCGACAAGGCGGGATTTATCAGTGAGATATCTTTTAACGTCACAGGAGGAGAGAAGAGCACCCCGACAGTCACTCCAACACAGACAGTCACCGTTACCCCAACAAATACTCCCAATGAGACCAGGAGTATTCCTACCCAGACACCACTTCCTGTACCAACCAAATCACCACTACCAGGATTTATTGGAGTCTGTAGTCTTCTTGTTGCATCCGCCTTGATCCGCAGAGAATAATCTCACCTCTTTCCTGTTTTTTTCGAACCAGTCAGATATCAGGATCTTGTAGAGGAGTTTAAGATCAAAAAAAGTGTTACGCGGATAGTAATGCCAGGTATTTCGACAAAAATTAAGTATTTAGAGCGGTTATGATCTGGTCGCGACCTGAGGCTAGGGCCTGATCAATCTTCGCCACATCCGGCCCACCACCCTGAGCAAGGTTCGGCTTTCCGCCACCTTTACCACCAAGAACTGCACATACGGCAGCGATCAGATCACCAGCTTTGATTCCCTCTACTCCGCTTGCTACAACTGCTCGTGCTGTTTCGCCACCTGCAATAAGCAGGGCCACTCCGCCTGAAGCAGAGATGCTTGTTGCAATCTTCACCAGTTCAACAGAAGGAAGATCGATACGTTTGATGAGGATACTCTTTCCATTGATCTCTTCGGGAGTCAGGTTCTTGAGTTCAAGTTCACTGACCTTTGCAGAAAGCCGCTCAATCTCTTTCCGCTGATCCTTCCACTCACCAAAGAAGCGTTGGGCTGTGGCAGGAAGTGCCTCGTTCTGGACAGAAAATGCCTCTGATGCTCCGGTAAGGAGGTCTTCCATCCAATGGAGATACTGAACTGCAGCAAGACCTGCAGCAAACTCCAGGCGCTCAATTCCATCCTGTATGTGTTCGACCCTGATGATCTTGATAAGACCGACATCACCGGTGTGGGCGCAGTGGGTTCCAGCACATGCCTCGATATCACCGGCAACCTTGACGATCCTGATCCGTGAACCTGGTGGAACTCCTCCCTGGTACAGACAGAACCCGTACTTCTGCTCTGCATCAGTCCGATCTTCCCAGGCAATCGAAGTTGGTGAGTTGGCCATCACCAACCGGTTTGCGACAGCCTCGATCTTCTTGAGTTCTGCAGGTGTGATATGCTTGTAGTGGCGGAGATCCATACGCGAACTGGTCTCACCCTTCTGGGCACCGGCCTGGTGAATGTGGGCGCCAAGTACCTCCTGGGCAGCATGCAGAAGAATATGGGTTGCAGTATGATGTCTCATCAGGGAGAGACGCCGCTCCTCATCGATTATCCCACGAACTGTATCGCCTTTCTGCAGATTACCTCCTGATATTTTATGGAGGATCGACTCCCCGAGTTTTATCGTGTCCTCGACACGAATCGTAAGCCCGTCCGGGGCCAGGAGAAGACCGGTGTCACCAGGCTGACCACCACCTTCAGGATAATAGAGAGTGGCATCCAGGACTACATACTGGTTATCAAGAACATCGAGGACTTTTGCCTCGAACTCCATTGAGCCCTGTTTCTCATAATAAAGTTTCTTTGTTTCAGGGAGGTGGGCAAGCCGGTCAAGGTAGTCATAGAGAGGATTGCGTTCAGGTTCGCGTTCAGATTCAGAATGCATGTCAGCGATCTGTGAGTAGAAATCATCAGGCAGATCGACAACAGCACCCTGTTCTGAAGCTAGATCCCTGACCATCTCAGGCGGGATGCCATGAGAGTCATAGAGAGTGACCATCTCGCTGAGCGGGATCTTCTCACACTTCTTCTTATAGGTCTGTGCAAGCCGTTCAACAGTCCGCGTTCCCCTCTCCATGGTCGTTCTGTACTTCTCGATCTCACGCTCGATGATCTCACTGACCACTTCAGGATCCTGTTCAAACCTTTCGGTCCCGATGATCTTCATCTGCTTGCTGACCATCTCACCAAGGAAACTGCTATCGATGTTCAGATCACGCATCATCCGGAGTGTCCGCCTGATCACAAGCCGTGCAAGATATCCATCCTTGACATTCGAGGGAACAATGCAGTCCCCAAGCATGTACGAGAGGCAGCGGGTGTGATCCACGATCGCATACACACTCTCCACCGGGGCGATCATCTTCTCAAGTTTCTCGACCGGGATGTTGATCTGATCTGCAACCTTCTGCCTGAGTTCAAAGATCCGCTGGCCCGAGATGTCCATGAGACCTGCAAACTTGGCATTCTCTCCGAGGATATGGATGAAGTCAGGGTCGTTAAGACGGTGACCAAGTCCTGCCTCCTGCATCACTTCGCTGACCATCTCAGGGAAGACAGCATCATAGATCGTGGGCGATCCTTTTGAAGCCCAGACCAGACGTTCAAGCCCGTACCCGGTATCCACAATTCGGAGATTCATCGGGTAATATGGAGTCCCTTCGAGCATGACCGGATCTTTGTCGGTCTTCTGCTTCCCAAGACTCATAAAAACCAGGGTTGCCACTTCAAGCCCGCCAATGAGAACCTCAACACTCGGACCGGCATTTCCTCCACCGATCCACGGGTGCTCCTTGTAGGTCACCCGGTTCATATCAGCACCGATGCTTGCAAGGAACTGGTCGCACAGTTCAACCGTGCGATCCTTCCAGTACACCTCTTTTCCGTTTGAGTTGAAGGCGTGATGAGCCATCATCTCAAAGCAGGTCAGGTGACGGCCTGATCTTCCGACTGAGTCGAGATCATTGAGGCGGATACATGGTTGTGAAATTGTCAACGGGTTTGCTGGTGGTGGAACAACACCGCTTGTTACAAATGGCTGGAAATCTGCTATCGAGGCGATGGTAAGATAAATATCGTCACGCCACCGCGCTGCCACAGGATAGCGGGATATCCGGGTATGCCCTTCCTTTTCATGGAATGAGAGATATGCTTCCCTCATCTGATCCACAGTGTGAGCTCTGAAGAGAGGGTTTCCAATGAACTGATATGGTTCGCAGGGGGCATCCCCACAGACTGTTCGCTCGGGGTCCCTCGTCCAGAACGCTTTCCCGCACGAGGTACAGACCTTCCGAACCATATCCTGGGTACGGAAGTATTCGAGCTGATATTCTTCTTCCATCATGAAGATTCCCGCAGTGCCTTAGCTATTCTCCTGCCTTCTATAAGGCAGTACCACCCGGGCTGGCTGCAAGATCTTCATGATACCAGAGATCGATCAGTTCAAACCTGCCGGTTATTCTTGCCACCTTCACGGCAAGAATATGAGCGCAACGTCCACCACGATGAAGAAAATCATCACAGGAACAGAAGTCATCCTCGACCACATATTCCCCGGTATCGCCCACAACAACAAAAAAATCGCGATACCGTTTGACCCTGTCCTGATCAACGATGTCAAGTGCCTTTTTTCCCCGGCTCTTGTAATAGGCACCGATCCTCTTCCTCATCCAGTCATTGAGGGGAGAACCGGCAGCAAGATCCGAGAGGGGATCGCTCATGGGTATGTGCTCAATGCAGGTGGATCATCGATATAGGTCCAACCCATTCTGCCTGCAAGGATCCGCATTGCCGGTGCTTCAAGTGCATAGTGGGTCGCTTCCAGGAGAGGAATAGGCGAAGCCCTCGCTATAGAATGCTTCAGTTCTGCAGACAGAAAGGCCTGTGCTCCTGCAGCCGCAGCTTCATTTATAAGTACGGGATCAAATCCTGATCCCCCGACGACTGCAAGCCGCTTGATATCATGGACACTACCCCATATCCGGAGTGAAGTTCCCAGGTGATCAGCGATCATTGAAGGAGTGAGATGACAATCCCCAACCACCCCGAGTGAGAGAGAACGGAGAGAACCAAGTCCGAGCAGGCCGGCCAGACAATGGTTCACCCCATTCACTGCCAGGTCGTAGTTGGTATGCATGACATACACATTGATTCCATTGCTGAGAAGATCGCGGAGGAGTGATGCATCAGATCCTTTTATACAAGTGAGAGGATACCAGAATGGAGTGTGGTGGGCAACAATCAGATCTGATCCCATCTCGATCGCTTGTCTGACGACTGATGCTGTGACATCAAGGCAGGTACAAACCTTGGTAATCTCCTGCTTTCCCTCAACAATCAGCCCTATCTTACCAAGATCAAATGGTTCAGCCAGTTCGGGCGGAGCGAAGGCTTCCAGATCATGGATAATATTATCCCGGTACATCATATTTTCCCGTACCCAGCCAGTCTTCTGATCAAAATCATTACCAAAAATGATACCAGGAAAGTCATTCCTGATCGCTTCATTGTTGAGGATCAGCCCCTGAGAAGAAGTGGAGGATGATCTTGAATGATGGATGCACGCCTTTGCATCTTCTCATCGATGAGCTGTTGAATCTCTCCAAGTTTACGTGCAAATAACACCTCTTCAGATTCAGTTTCATCAGGGACGCATCGGGGGTTCACGATCTCCTTCAGTTCTTTTAATGCACGGACCTGCCGTGACAGGAGAATCCATTCAGCAGATACATCAGGAGGAACTCCTTTTGATTCTGCACCAGAAGCATCAGAGAGGACAGCATCGTACCACTCAAAGAATGAGTTGATGTACTCACAGATATCAGAGTCAACAAAGGGCTTTTTTATAAATCCACTGATCTGTTCTCCGAACCGGAGTATCTCATCTGCGAACACAGCTTTTGCCGATGACATGATAACAGGAATATCTGGTCCCTGAGGAAGGTTCTTGATCAGATCAAGCGTATCCCACCCATCAAGGGGATCCATCATGATATCCAGAAGCACCAGATCGTAGTGTTCAGACTTCAGACGTTGTATCCCGGACCCTGCATTTTCCACTGCATTACAGGTGTATCCACACCTGGTCAGTGCTTCACTCTGTGCCTCCCTGAATACTGCCTCATCGTCGATTATCAGTATCTTCTTCTGTTTCTGACCCATGAGCGCCCGACCCCTGCCCGTATCAACTATCATGTGTATGAAAGAGGGAAAAATACTTCCATCCCTTCAAATCAAGGGATTTTTCCGGGTTATTCTGGCAAGTTCAGTTTCACCCTTTGCAATCTCTCCGTTGCAGATGAAGATCGCTGCACGGATAAGATATACAAGGAACTGATCATCTGATGCAGGTTCTGAAGAGTCAAGGATCTTTTCTGTCAGATCAAGTGCATCCTTATCAGATCCTGTCTGAAGCAGCACGATGGCATGGCTGATATATGCAGAACATCTTCCTGGTTTCAGCCTGCGACCCCTGCTTCCGGGTGCAAACCATGAGGGGTGATACGTACGCCTCCACTCGATAATGTTCAGGAGTTGACCAGCCTGCTCGAATATCATCTCATCTGCAGGTGCGTTTGTGACAATATCATGCAACCAGGATACTGCCCTGTCAAGATCCCCATCATCACGTGAGACCTCCCTGACTGCAGCCTGAAATATCTGTTGAAGAGGAGACGGATACCTGCAGCAGAACTTCGGGGCGATTCGATCAGCAATCAGGTACCAGAGTGCAGGGAGAAACTCCTGAACTGTAGAATTGACAGAAACTCCCGTATGATCATCGGTGCCCAAATCAATATCAGGAACAGTGGGTTTAGATTCTTGATCCATTTTTTGCAGCATGATCAGCCACTACCCCGGCCATAATCGTCATCACTGGAATGAGGAGATACCGAAGTCCAATCTGGGATGTATAGGAGATCAGATCCAGTCCACTCAGGGGGATCAGGATCAGAATATCAAGTGCCCAGTTTATTAAAAGCCACACCACAGCAGTAACATATCCAGCAGTAAGATACTCCCAACTCATGACACTGAAGAGATGAACAATCAGGAATGCTCCGGTCAGAGACCCAATGACGATCATGATGCTCTTGAAAAGTTGTTGATCTATCAGAAGGCCTCCATCAGAATAGAACGGTATGGCGAGCAAAAACGGGATGAGCCAGGTCAGTATACCATACAGCAGAACACGAACACTGTCACGCATGGATGTCCTCATCATCTGCATGTGTCATTCCAGAACAGATCTCAATTCTCACAATTCCTCCGGAAATCTTCATTTTCGCCTCTTGCTGAAATATTCATTAAGAATATATAACTGATCTGACCGCGAACCAGATAGTAGTATGGATAAAAGCATCGATGAGATCAACCGGCGGATACGGGAGGGATCGGCCAGGGTGGTCACTGCCGATGAGATGCCTGCAATAGTCAGTGAACTCGGGGAAGAAGGGGCTCTCAAAGAGGTGGATGTAGTAACCACCGGGACTTTCGGTGCCATGTGTTCCTCAGGTGCCTTCCTCAATTTTGGCCATGCAGAACCCCCCATCAAGATGGAACGGATCTGGCTCAATGATGTAGATGCATACGGGGGTATTGCAGCAGTTGACACCTACATAGGAGCCACAAACAAATCGGTGACCAGGGCTGAGAGTTATGGAGGGGCTCATGTTATCGAAGATTTCATCGCAGGAAAAGCGATCGAACTCAGGGCGCAATCTTCTGGATCCGACTGTTATCCACGTCGCAATATTACTACTGAGATAAGGCTTGAAGATCTCAACCAGGCGATCATGGTCAACCCACGCAACGCCTATCAGCGGTACGACGGGGCAACCAATACTTCAGACGACACCCTCTACACCTACATGGGAACCCTCCTTCCCCACTCGGGAAACGTCACCTATTCTGGAGCAGGGACTCTCAACCCACTCTGCAATGATCCTGCCCTCAGACTCATCGGAAGTGGAGTCCCGATCCTTCTTGGTGGGGCACCGGGGATGGTTGTCGGTGAGGGGACACAGCACTCTTCTGCAGGAAACTTCGGGACTCTGATGACAACTGCAGACATGAATGATATGTCCACCGACTTCCTTAGAGCCGCATACATGTACCGGTACGGTCCGACCCTTTACATGGGAGTGGGAGTTCCCCTACCTGTCCTTGATATCGAGGTGGTCAGGAGAACCGCGATCAGGGATGAGGAGATCCCCGTAAGCATCAAAGATTATGGAGTCCCCTCAAGAAGCCGGCCGGTCATCACTCAGGTCAGTTATGCTGATCTGAAAACCGGCAGGATCGATCTCAACGGGGAAGAGGTCAGGACCTCGTCTCTCTCCAGTTACCGGAATGCCCTGAAGGTTGCCAGAACCCTTAAGCAGTGGATCGAGGATGGACAGATGACATTGTGTCTTCCGACCAGACGCCTCGACCCCTCAAAGCAGGTCAAGCCGATGAGAGAGACCCGGAAGGTTGCACTGGTCCAGGAGATCATGCAGCGAAAGGTGGTCACTGTTAAAGAGGATGAAGAGATACCAGAGGCAGCAAGAAAACTTCTGAAAGGGGAGACAAATCATCTCCCGGTCCTCAATGAACAGGGTAGGCTTGTCGGAGTGGTAACCACGTTCGATGTCGCCAAGGCCGTCGCCCATCCGGAACGGAAGGTTCGGGTCAAGGATGTCATGACAAGGAACGTGATCACAACCAGGTCAGATGAGCCGGTTGATATCGCAGCACAAAAACTGGATCATCACCGGATAAGTGCTCTTCCGGTCGTGGATGCACAGAACCAGTGCATTGCCATCCTTCACGCAAGTGATCTCGGTAAACTCTTCAAACCCGGAGGTCAGGGAGTATGAAACTTCTGGTAAAACTTTCACACAGGAGCAGGCCGATAATTGCCGAGGTTGTTAAAGACACCGGTGTGTTGATCAATGTTGACCGAGCACGATCAGATGCACATGAGGGAGAAGAGGCCCTGGTAGACGTTCCTGACGAATCCTGTAAACTCATCAGTGAAAAGATGCGGAGCCTGGGAGCAGAAGTCAGTATCCTTGAAGAGGGAATCCGCCACGATCGCGATGAATGTGTTGACTGTGGCTCCTGCATCAGCGTCTGTCCGAAGGAAGTTTTCTCATTTAACAGTGAATGGGAACTTCAGGTTGAGACAAAACGTTGTATACTCTGTGGCAGGTGTGTAATCGCCTGCCCACATCAGGCACTTTCAAACAATGATATCTGATGCCGGTCAGATATCATTTCGAGTTACATGAGACAATAGCCACAATAGTGGCAGATAGAGACGAGGATATCAGGATCGCATGCCAGGGTCTTGCCGATGCCAGGCATGAGATTGAACGGTATATCCTTGTTGATCCATTTTTCAGAACAAGCTTTGATCCACTTGCAGTATCAACAACATCCGCAATCATCAACCGGATGGCAGATGCTGCAGAGAAAGCCGGGGTTGGACCTATGGCAGCGGTCGCAGGAGCGGTAGCCACTTTTGCACTCCATGATGTGATCAAACAGGGATGTAATTTCTGCCTGATCGATAACGGCGGGGATATCGCCCTGGTCACTGACCGTGAGGTAACCATAGGACTTTTTGCAGGTGATTCACCCCTGTCAGGGAAATATGCATTTCGTATAGGGCCAACATCAGGAGTGTACGGAATCTGTACCTCTTCGGCAACCGTTGGTCCCTCGATATCACTAGGAATTGCAGACAGTGTCACAGTCTTCAGCCCTGATCCCATTCTTGCGGATGCCGTGGCTACCGCTGTGTGCAACGAACTCACACCAGAAGATCACAGATGCCTGGAGAGATTACCAGTTGGTATAGACGGAGTCTTTGCAGTCTTCGGAGATAAAAGCGTGATCTGGGGAGAGATTCCAAAAATAGTTCCAGCAACTGTTGACGAGAGTCTGATAACTGCGGGAGGGATCACCAGTCCTGGCGATCATATCGATAAGAATCTCAAAAAGGGAAACTGATAGGCATCTAGAGACGAGACGCTGTATCAACTATTCTGATAATGCTATCCAGGGAATCTGCTCCAATCGGATTGCCACAATGAGGTTATGATGGATCAACCGAATCAGGCTGAACCTAACTCTTTGTAGATCTTTTCCTGTGGGATACCTACCGATGCAGATTCATTTCCGATTTTTTCTTTGACTTCTGGTGCTGCAGATCTCACCGGGCAATCCCAGAACGGGTACGCACAGGAACGGTTAAGGTTCTCCTCTGAACATACTGCTTTTCCATGCAGATACCAGAGATAAAAGCAGTGCGGTCGATTGCCTTTTACTGAGTGAGGCTGACTAGTGGACGTTTCTTCACTCTGCATTATGCAATAGTACCGTTATGCACCAGAGGTTATACAATTTATCCATAATGGGCATAGGGCTACCACCAGATGATGCAAAAAAGTTACCGGTCGTGATTGACCGGAATTATAAACTGAATTCAGTTCGAGCTTTTGTCAGCCTTTTCAACATCATCAAAGACTGCAATGATAGATGAGTCTGGTGCTGGAGTTAACATGCTGACAACGTAGATCGCAATAAGAGCGATAATAAAGCCTGGTACAATCTCGTACAGATTGAACAGGTTGAGCTGCTTCCAGATGAGAACAGTCACACCACCGCTGATAATTCCAGCAAGGGCTCCGGCCTTTGTCATGCGGCGCCAGAAGAGAGCCATTAGAAGGGCCGGACCAAAGGCAGCTCCAAACCCTGCCCACGCATAGGAGACAATACCATACACAAGGCTATCAGGGTTAAGACCGAGAACAATTGCAATGGCGGCTGCGGCGAGCACTGAGATCCTGCTAACCCAGATCCCTTCCTTTTCACTTGCATTTGGACGCAGATAAGTCCGGTAAAGATCTTCAGATACCGCAGAGGATGTCACAAGTAACTGGGATGATGCGGTACTCATGATCGCTGCAAGGATACCACAGAGGATAATTCCCGCAAGGAATGAGAAGAAGATCTGATCAGTCATCACCATGAATACGGTCTCAGATGCAGAACCCACAAGTGGTTGTGAAAGGAAGACCTTACCCACGAGACCGATTGCAACAGCCGCTGCCAGGGAGAGAATAACCCAGATCATTGCAACTGTTCGGGCATGAGCAATCTCTTTCGGATCACGGATGGCCATGAACCTGACAAGAATATGGGGCTGGCCAAAGTATCCGAGACCCCATGCCATAAGAGAGATGATCGCAATTGCCGTGAGCGGAGTCCCATCGGCATCAGCAAATGGATTGAGCAGATTGGGATTTGCAGCATTAATTGCATCGATGGTTGCAACCGGCCCACCAAGGAGACCGATAGCAGCAATGGGAACAATCAGGATTGCAAAGAGCATGAGAAGGCCCTGGAAGAAGTCAGTCCAGCATACGGCCATAAACCCTCCGATGAAGGTGTATACTACCACGATAAGAGACCCAATGAGAAGAGCAGTGGTGTAATCAATCCCGAAGACTGTGTTGAAGAGTTTGCCTGTGGAGACAAACTGGGCCGAGGTATACAGCAGGAAGAATATCAGAATGAAGATCGCACATATTCCCCCGATGATGTCTGACTTATCATGAAACCGGTTCTTAAAAAACTCAGGCAGAGTGAGAGAATCACCGGCCTCCTGCGTATAGATACGCAGGCGTTTTGCTACCAGTTTCCAGTTCAGAAAAGTTCCAATGATGAGACCCAGGGCAACCCATCCTGCCTGCATGCCTGATGCATACGCCAGGCCTGGCAGACCGATCAGAAGCCACCCACTCATATCAGAAGCCTCGGCACTGAGCGAGGCAACATATTTATTCAGGCCCCTGCTTCCGAGGATATAATCAGAAACATTGTGTGTCTTTTTATAGTATAATGCACCGATGGTGAGCATCAGGGCAAGATACACAACAAATGCGGCAATGATGCCAATATCAGCGTTGACCATAGAGGTTCTCCACATATGCGATTCGTAACCAGCCGGGCTTACAGAGATGATTACGGGCTGGTTACCCCAAGCGCAGGAGAAGCGGTTACCCCGGAAAGTAATTATAAGATGAGTACTTGAACCGGAGGCAAAAATAATAAAAGAGGGTTCAGGAGTTTTTATTTCAAGATGACTTCAAGATCCTCAAGCAGACTTTGAAGATCTTCTTCGTGTTCAACCTCTTGCGATATGATGGTCAGCACCATGTTGTATGTGATCGGATCTTTATCTTTGACTATAGCCATCAGCCTGTTGTAGGTCTCAATTGCACACCTCTCACCCTTGATGTTCTGTTCAAGGATCATTTTTACAAACGGATCAGACGGGACTTCATACCCGCAGTTTGTCAGGTTGTACCATTCTTTGGGTTCAAGAACCGGAGTTCCCCCGAGTTGCATAATACGGAGGGCGATCATATCTGCATGCCCAAGTTCTTCAGTTGCATGTTGGATTAGTTCAGCCATCACTGCATCCTTGGTCGGTCCCTTCACCACCTTGGCTCCTATCCAGTACTGATAGTACGCAAGCCACTCGTCACTCAGGGCTTTGTTGAGCAGCCCGATGAGCTCATCAACGTCCATACCGACGATCATGCGTCCTTTCGTTCCCATAATTTACCTCATTGATCTCTGGAAATATAGAAAGAGCTGATCAGAGATCTAAATCGCCCACCAGAAGCAGATCGAAATTATTTATACGGACATCAGTGGTTGGTTTAAAATTTTTAGACCCCTTTGTTTCCACTGGAGCGCGGAATAATCAGCGAAATTTTTGTGAAATTTCAACAATTGAAATAAATCTGACAGAAACAGATCAAAGTGTTCAAATAATGCGTACTCGCCATCAACCCGGGCATGAAAGAAAAATAAACCCAGCCACAGTCATCATATTTTAGTGTGATCTGCGCCATCATTCAGACCCACAAACTCTTTCCTTGTGCCGATAAAATAACCTCCAGGAGAGAGTATGCGAACATCCATCATCATTCTAATAGTGTTGACAGCACTGCTTATCATGCCCCTGGAAGCTGATATCGCAGTCACAGGCATGAAACAACAGACCTACCAGTACATCATCAACAACACTGAGGCATTTCCTGATTATCAGTTCCTGACAAGCAGTGAGATCTGGAATTATGAGTATCCCTCACTGGTGATCAATGGAACATTTGGCGGGGGATACAAACTGGATGGATTTGTTCTGCATGCGATCAAACAGAAGGATCTTGATCCTGCAGTCAGGACAGAACTCAGTTCATCAGATCACGAGAAGAAGAACCTCTCTGCATATTTTGAAAAAGCACCGATGGCAACATCAGACCTGCTGCTTCCTGTGGGAACCACCCTCAATGAAACTTTGCAAGTACAAAACCTTACCGTTCTGCTCAGGATAGATGAGATCAGTAACAGGACCCTGAATGTAACCAGACTGAAGACT
>CAZVAS010000006.1:29995-37982 GCA_964625165.1 uncultured Methanospirillum sp.
CCTCTCAACCTTTTCATCTATACAGTACTCATCAACGCTTTCACCAACCCACTGATGAATTACGGATTTATCTTTCTTGATATTCAGCTGATCCCGCTTGAAGCAGCAGTGATACTGGTAGAGATGATCCTGATACATCAGTTAGTTGGAGTCAGTATGCGATACGCTGGGATCTGTTCGCTCTGTGCTAATGGAGTATCAGTATTAACCGGATTATTCTGGCAGAACGTGCATTAACTTAAAGTTAGTCCTTGAACATTTTTGAAACTGAATTTTGAAACCTCTTTTTTGAAATATATCATATATTTTTAGAAATTTCAGTCCTGGCCAAGCAACCATTATGTAGTATTGATAACGAATGTTAAAAAACAATTATATAGAACTACATTACAACAGATATGGTGACCACGTATGATTAATTCCGCAGATGAAGGGGCTCCGCAGGAACCCAGAGAAGATCAGGGTGAAGCAGGAGAACTCATTCCAGAGGAATCCCCTCCACAGGATGAACGCACTCCCCTTGAGATTCTGCAGGGTGAGTACGATGAACTCCACAACCGTTATCTGAGACTTGCAGCTGACTTTGAAAATTTCAGAAAGAGAAGTGCCCGAGATATTGAGTCACGTACCAGCTCGGCAATCGAACGGTTTGCAAAGGACATGTTTGAGGTTGCTGACAGCCTTGAACGTGCTCTTGTTTCAGAGGGCGCCGACCATGAAGGTATGAACCAGATCAAGAAACTGCTTGAAAATGTTCTTGACAGACAGGGGATTGCGTCCTATGAATCGTCTGGAGAAAAATTTGATCCAACCCGTCATGAGGCGATCGCTTATGTTCCCTCCGATAAGGAAGAAGGGATCGTCTGTGATGAAGTCTGTAAAGGCTACTGCCTGAACAGCAAAGTTATCAGACCGGCAAAAGTTACAGTATCACGCGGAAACGAAGCAGAACAATCAAAGGAGTAAATAAAATGGCTAGCGAAAAAATTCTGGGTATCGATCTCGGAACAACCAACTCATGCATGTCGATCATGGAGGGTGGAAAGGCTGTCGTCATTCCAAACGCTGAAGGTGGCAGAACCACTCCATCGGTCGTTGCATTCACCAAGGATGGAGAAAGACTGGTAGGCAGCCTTGCAAAGCGTCAGGCGATCACCAACCACCAGAACACGATCATATCAGTAAAACGGAGCATGGGAACTGATAAGAAGTTCAGTCTCAACGGAAAGAACTTCAGTGCTCAGGAGATCTCCGCGATGATCCTCCAGAAACTCAAGAGTGATGCTGAAGCATACCTTGGGGATGAGATCAAGAAAGCAGTCATCACTGTCCCTGCTTACTTCAATGATGCCCAGCGTCAGGCAACCAAGGATGCAGGAACCATTGCAGGACTCGAGGTGCTTCGAATCATCAACGAGCCAACTGCAAGTGCCCTTGCATACGGTATCGACAAGGAAGAAGACAAGACTGTTCTAGTATACGACCTTGGTGGCGGTACATTCGATGTCTCAATCCTGACCCTTGGTGATGGAGTCTTTGAAGTCAAAGCAACCGCAGGTAACAACCACCTTGGTGGTGACGACTTTGATAAGTTAGTCACTGACTTCCTGGTAGAGGAGTTCAAGAAGAAAGAGGGTATCGACCTGACCAAGGACCCGATGGCCATGCAGCGGCTTCGTGACGCATCTGAGAACGCGAAGATCGAGCTTTCACAGAAGCAGAAGACCAACGTCAACCTGCCATACATCACCACCGACTCGAGCGGTCCGAAGTTCCTGGACATCGACCTGACAAAATCAAAGTTCGAGCAGCTCATCGGCAACCTGGTTGAGAGCACAATCGGACCGGTCAAGCAGGCACTCTCTGACGCAGGCATGACCCCATCCGACATCGATCATGTACTCCTTGTGGGAGGTTCTACCCGTGTCCCGCTCGTTCAGCAGAAGGTCAAGGAGATCCTTGGAAAAGAACCAGACAAGGGAATCAACCCAGATGAGTGTGTTGCAGTCGGTGCAGCAATCCAGGGAGGTGTACTTGGCGGTGAGACCAGCGATATCGTCCTGCTCGATGTAGCCCCGCTGACCCTCTCGATCGAGACCCTTGGTGGAATCGCAACCCCGATCATCGACCGGAACACGACCATCCCGACCAAGAAGAGCCAGGTCTTCTCCACTGCAGCAGACAACCAGACCTCGGTTGAGATTCATGTTGTGCAGGGTGAACGAAAACTTGCAGCTGACAACTTCACCTTAGGAAAGTTCATGCTGACCGGTATCCCACCGGCACCACGTGGCATCCCCCAGATCGAGGTCACCTTCGATATCGATGCAAACGGTATCATCCACGTATCTGCCAAGGACCTTGGAACCGGTAACGAGCAGAAGATCACCATCAAGGGTAGCAAGAAGTTATCTGATGACGAGATCGAGCGGATGGTTGACGACGCAAAGAAGTTCGAGGAAGAAGACACCAAGAAGAAAGAGGAGATCGAGGTCCGCAACAGTGCCGATATGGCAGTCTTCTCTGCTGAGAAACTCCTGAAAGAATCTGAAGACAAGATCGAGGAAGAAGACAAGACCAAGGTCCGCGAACAGATCGATGCAGTCAAGAAGGCACTCGAGGGAACCGACTCCGAGCAGATCAAAAAAGCCATGGAAGATCTGACCGAGGCTGTCTACACAATCACCACCAAGATCTACCAGAAGGTTCAGCAGGATCAGGCAGCCCAGCAGCAGGCCGGAGCCGCAGGAGAACAGCACGGTTCAGGACCTTCTGACGACAACGTCGTTGATGCTGATTTCACCGAGAAGAAGGAGTGAACCTGAATCATGGTTGCGGGAGATTACTACGACAGGCTCGGCGTCTCACGGACAGCCGATGACAAGGAGATCAAGAAGGCCTACCGCAACCTTGCCCGTAAGTACCACCCTGACGTAAACAAGGATCCCGGAGCAGAGGACAAATTCAAGGAGATCAACGAGGCGTATAGTGTCCTGTCTGATGCCCAGAAGCGGGCTCAGTACGATCAGATGGGGCATGAAAACTTTACCAACGCCTCCAAGGGATCCTATGGCGGCGGAGGGTACAGCGGAGGGTTTAACGCAGACTTCTCAGGATTTGGTGATATCTTCGACTTTGCCAGCGACATCTTCGGAGGGTTTGGTGGCGGAAGGCAGCGTGGGCCGCGGAGGGGTGATGACCTACTCATGCGCCTGGACATCACACTGAAGGATGCCACGTTCGGGCTCGACAAAGAGATCGAGGTGATGCATGCTGAGGCCTGTCAGACTTGTGAAGGTACAGGTAGTGAGAACCGGAACCTGAAGAACTGTCCCAAATGTGGCGGGTCAGGCCAGATCAGACAGCAGACCCAGACCCCATTCGGGAACTTTGTCAGACAGGGAACCTGTGACCTCTGCCACGGGCGGGGAAAGGTACCAGAAAAACCCTGCTCCACATGTCATGGTACCGGCCACTCCAAGGTCCGCAGAAAGGTTTCAGTGCATATCCCTGCCGGCGTAGATACCGGAATGCGCTTGAGGATGGATGGATACG
This sequence comes from uncultured Methanospirillum sp., assembly GCA_964625165.1. Classification (GTDB taxonomy): domain Archaea; phylum Halobacteriota; class Methanomicrobia; order Methanomicrobiales; family Methanospirillaceae; genus Methanospirillum. Next base: position 33,551 of record CAZVAS010000006.1, read on the forward strand.
GTGAGGCAGGTGATCACGGAGCCCCGAACGGGGATCTCTACATCGAGATGCATGTCAAACCCGACTCGCGATTCCAGCGTGAAGGCGACAATCTCGGGACAAAAGTTCAGATCTCACCAGCCCAGGCAGTCCTTGGAACATCGGTTGAGATAGAAACTATCGATAATCGGAAACTCGATGTGAAAGTCCCTGCAGGTACCCAGGGAGGAAAACGTCTCAGGGTTGCAGGAGAAGGGATCAGGCGGAGAGGAAGACATGGCGATCTCCTTGTACTTGTGGAAGTCGTCATCCCGAAAAATATTCATGGTGAAGTCAAAGAGTTGTATGAGAAGATCCTTGCACATGAAGGGCACAAACCCCGGACTGATGGAGATAAGAAAGGATTCTTTGAGTCAATTCTTGGCGGAAGTTAACAGCCAGAAATGAGGCGGTATGAACCGTCTCCAATCTCTTTATGAAAACCCTTAATTGGATTTAGGCGTAAATTACATATTATGGGCAATCTCCTTCTTGTTGACGATGCAGCATATATGCGCAGGCTCATCGGCATCATGGCAAAGAAAGGAGGGCATGAGGTAGTAGGTGAGGCGGAGACTGGAGAGCAGGCGATAGATCTTTTTTTGCGGCTCTCTCCTGATCTAGTCATTCTTGATATCCTGATGCCTGATATGAACGGACTTGCTGTTTTAAAAAAGATCAAAGAACTGAAGAGCGACGCAAAAATAATCATGTGCACGGCATCAGAGCAGTCACACCATGTACAGGAAGCACTCTCCTCCGGGGCAAAGGGGTACATTGTAAAACCTTTCACACAGGAGAGTCTGAACGAGAAGATCAACGCTGCCCTTGCATCATAAACCCTACTCGCCTCTTCTGACAATTCCACATCTTTTATGCATTCCCGGCCAACAGTAGACAGTGAAATTGATCTTTGAGCTCTGGGGCGAACATCCGGACATCCCCAGGGCTGAAATATCGTGCCTGGGCAGAGTGATCGATCACAGGCTCCAGGTTGCGATCGTTGACATTCCTGATCCGGGATCTGTCCAGAGGCTTGCATACACCCACCGGGTGATGCAGTACCTGGGAGATTGTTCTGCTACCGAAGAGTCATTCACCAGAATGCTGACCGAGCTCTCCCTGATATCTGATGTGCCATTCTGTGGGAGAGTAAAAAAGATGGACGGCTCAGAGATGAGCCTCTCAACCACACAGATGGAGCGGCTTATCGGAACGCACATCGAAGGACCTGTATCTGTATCAGCACCGGAGAAGGTTTTTCGTGCCATTGCTTCCGGGGACAGGATCTTTTTTGGAGAAGTACTTTGGGAACTCGATCGTGGCCCATACCATGAACGAAAACCCGGCAACAGAGAGTTCTTCCACCCGGGAGTGATGATGCCACGAATGATCCGTTGCCTCGTGAATCTTGCCAATGCAATGCCTGGAGAGACGGTTCTGGATCCATTTTGTGGAACCGGAGGGACCCAGATTGAAGCAGAACTTATCGGGTGCAATGCGGTTGGAACTGATGCAGATCCCTTTATGATTCAGGGAACACGACTGAACCTGCCTGGGTCAAAGGCAGCCATCGCTGATGTCAGATACCTTCCATTCCCGGATAATTCAATCGATCATGTGGTATCAGATCTACCATACGGGCAGTCAGTATTCATCATCGGATCAGCACTTGAAGAACTGTACCAGGGTGCTCTTGGAGAGATACTCAGAGTAACAAAGCCAGGTATGAAGTCGGTGATCGTGACTCACCGGGATATCAGACCGCTCGTTGCAGAATATTTTACAATCTGTGAATATTTTGAGCAGCGGGTACACCGAAGTCTCACAAGACGTATTCTTGTGATAACGCACTGACTGGATCAGTCATACATATCATAAAGGTTGATCTGAACAATAGAAGAGAGTTCACGGTCATAACAAGGCTGCTCTCGCAGAGAACATATGGCATTTACATTCTTTTTCAGAGATGCCCAGACCCTGCGTCTGGCAATAGAACATTTACACCCCTATATTCAGAGCAGATCACGAATATCAATATGGAGCGCCGGGTGTGCAATGGGGCAGGAGCCGTACACCTTTGCGATCATCCTCCGTGAGATCATCGGTCCGTACCTGTTCAGAAATGTCAGAATCTACGCGACTGATCTGGACCAGTACGGAAATTATGGGAAGATAATCAGCGAGGGAAAGTATCCCCTAAAAGATCTTGAAAGGATTCCGGAGGACATTCTTGCACGATACTTTACTCCTGCCACCAATGATCCCACTCAGCGTATCATATCAGAGGAGATCAGAAATGCTGTTGAGTTCCAGCAGCATGATCTCCTCTCATTTGAACCGATCAGATCAGGAGTTCACCTGATCATCTGCAAAAATGTTCTCCTTCACTTCTCAGCAGAAGAGAGGATGAAGGTCTGGATGATGTTCTACAATGCACTTGAAGAAGGGGGTTTTATGCTTCATGAGCACACTCAGAAGTTACCAGATGAACTGAATGGAAAGTTTGAACAGATCGTCATGAACGCACAGATATTCAGAAAGATCGGGAGATAACATGCAGATCCGAAACCTGACCGGACAGAGCACTGAGTATACTTCCAATGTCTACCACGTCACCGGTGATTACCTGCAACTGAGTGACCAGAGCAGTCTCATCGATGTTGGCCGGGATGTGAGCATACTTGGAGAACTCAGAACCATCCGGACAGGGATCGGAAAGAAACCAGTCGATCAGATCTTCCTTACCCATTCTCACTTTGATCATGCAGGACTCCTTCATGAGATCCTTGACAGATACCCGGTTCCGGTCTATGCCCATCCTGATAGCAGGGTTCAGGGCATAATTCCGTTACATGACAGACAGATGGTCCATATCGGGGATCAAGACTGCGAGGTGATCTGGGGAGGAACTCATAGCGAGGATTCTGTCTGTTACTTCTGTCATGACGAAGGAGTTCTTTTTTGCGGAGATATCCCCATGCGAATCTACACAGATGACGGTGTATACGACCCTGCTTTTCTCCAGGTTTTTGAGCGGATATGTTCGTACGAGGTGAGAGAGATCTATCCCGGTCACGGAGATCCCATCCGTGAAGGAGTCAGACACATGCTTGATGAGTCATTACATAACCTGAAAAGGAGCAAGTTTGTCTGAATTGATCATGAAGGGGATCATGGTCCCTGATTTGATAAACTACATTGAAACACGACAGAAAACCTGCAGGCATAAGAGAGGAGGCACTACAGTATGGAGGTAAGAAACCTGACCGCAAGATCTGAAGTCTACACCTCAAATGCCTACCTCTGTTCACCGTCATTCCAGGAAAATGACTCAGAATCTGAGGGAAGTACAAACTGCGGGATTCTCATCGATACCGGATGCGATCCCCTGATACTTCCTGCACTTAAACAGATCGAGTATGAGAACAGGAGACAGCCAGTATGCCAGGTGATCCTGACTCACAGCCATTATGATCACACCAAGATACTCAGGGACATCAGAGCAACCTGGCAGGTGACCACATATGCATATTCTGCATACCTGAATGGAATTGATCATGTGATTAAAGGAGGGGAGACTGTGCAGGTGAACGGAAATAATTTTGATCTCATCCATGTTCCCGGACACAGTACCGACTCGATCTGTATCTACTGCAGAGAAGAACAGTTGCTATTTTCTGGCGATTCCCCACTGATGATCTGGGGAACTGAAGGAACGTATGAGTTATCGTTCGTCAAAGCATTTGAGAAACTTGTCCAGCTCCCAGTGCGTACAATCTACCCGGGTCATGGAGAGGTGATCGCAAAGGACTGTAACAGGATCCTGGATCAGTCGCTCAGAAACCTGCGGAAAAGCAGGGTACTCTGATCCGAGTTCTATTAATCTATGAGAAATCAGATTTGAATTGGTTTTCTGTCAGGTATCACTTTATTTCTACACCGCCCATTTATGAGAGGTGAAGACGGCAATCCTCGGAGGCGGACTTGCAGGGGTAACTCTGGCCCACCTCCTTTCCAAACAGGGTGAAGATGTTCTGGTGCTTGAACAGGACTCCCGTATCGGGGGTCTCTGTAAATCCATCACCACTGATGGCTTCACATTTGATATCGGCGGCTCTCATATCATCTTCTCCAGGGATCAGGAGGTTCTTTCTTTTATGCATCAGGTTCTTGAAGAGAACCGGGGTGAAAGAAAGAGAGATACAAAAATTTTTTACAAAAATCGATACATCAAATATCCCTTCGAGAACGGACTGAGTGAACTTCCCAAAGAGGACTGTTTTGTCTGTCTGAACGAATTCATCAGAACACTCGTTGCCCACGAGAAAGGTGAACTGAAAGATCCAAAAAATTTCAGCGAATGGATCTACCATACATTTGGAAAAGGTATTGCAGAAGCATACCTGGTTCC
>CAZVAS010000007.1:0-4441 GCA_964625165.1 uncultured Methanospirillum sp.
GGGCTCCCGGTTTCTCCCGGATCATCATGACACATGGAGATACCGATCATTGTGGCGCGGCAGGATACTTTGATGTCCCGATCTGGACGCATGAGGGGACATGGAATGTGATCAAGACCAACAATCGTGCATACGGTGCCTGTTCTGAGGACCTTGTGTATGAACAGGTCTACACCGTGATGATCAATCTCTTTGCCAGGATGCATCCTCCAGAAGAGGTCAACCTCTTCCCATCACCTTCAGGCGAGAAAATTGGTGACTTCCCATTGCTCTGCCGGTTTGAAGAGAATGGAGTGTCAGGTGAGATCATCGAGGGGTATGGAGGCCACCAGCATGGCATGGTGTACCTTCTCTGCCGTGAACTCGGGCTCCTGTTCACTTCAGACACCATCCTCAATCTGAAACACCTCACACCTGACCGGAGTGAATACAACGGATTTGCAGTGTACCTTGTCAGAAGCGTGAATGTAAATCCTGACCTGGTCAAGAGTGAACGAAGAGAACTGATGAAGATAGCCATGAACCTTGATGCAGAGATGCAGAAAGACAACAGGCACCTTATCATCTGCTGCGGGCACGGCCCGGTCTCCATCCTCGATAACGGCGATCTGATCCCGTGTGGAACAATCGAGACATACCGCCATAATTGAGCATATTCAAACCACTTTTTTTCGATTCACTTCAGGCCGGATCACGCGGTATCCTGATGTATCTTCGAAGGTAATCTGTTATCAGCAATGAATCAGCATCGTGTGCAGGAGATGATGCGTCTCATGGCATCGCGGATCGACGCCATCGCCTCTCATTTATCAGACGAAGAGGTCTCACGGTTCATCAAAGAACTCCTTGAGGCTAAGCGTATCTATGTGATGGGTGCAGGAAGATCCGGCCTGGTGGCGAAGGCATTTGCCATGAGGCTCATGCACCTCGGTATGATCAGTTATGTGGTTGGCGAGACGATCACACCAGCACTGCAGAAAGGGGATGTGATCGTTGTGCTCTCTGGCTCTGGGAAGACCCGGACGATCGCTGAGATCGTGCAGACTGCAAAGGAGATCGAGGGGCGGATCTGTCTTATCACCTCAAACCCGGACTCTGTTATCGGCAAACTGGCAGACTCGTGTGTTGTTATCGAGAACTACCGAGACAAGGTTCCGGATGAGAGTGTCGAGTTTGAGATTCGACAGATGCTCGGAGAACACCGCTCTTTTGCCCCGCTTGGCACACTCTTTGAGACAGCAGCCATGACGTTCTGCGACGCAGTCATCTCCCGGCTCATGGAGATCACCAGCACGGACGAGGCAGAGCTCAAAGGACGTCATGCCAACATCGAGTGATCAGATGAAACGTATCGCACAACGAGCACTCGACATCGAGATGTCCGGCATTAGGAAGTTCTTCCAGGCAGCAAAACCGGACTCGATCAGTATGGCCCTCGGCCAGCCCGACTTTGACACCCCTGCTCATATCAAACAGGCAGCGATCAAAGCGATCAACGAGGGAAAGACCGGATACACCTTCAATGCCGGACTGCCCGAATTACGGGAGTCAATCTCAAAGAAGTTCAAGTCAGAGAATGGGCTCAGGTATCATCCAGACCAGGTCATCGTGACTGCAGGGGCAGGAGAAGCCCTCTTCATCGCAATCCAGGCGCTTGTAAACCCGGGCGACCGTGTGCTCATCACAGACCCGGGCTTTGTCTCATACGAAGCCTGCACAACACTTGCCGGCGGTGTTATGGATCCGCTTTCACTGGATGGGAATCTTCACATCGATGTTGATGCTGCGATAGAGAAGATGAACGGGGCACGACTTCTGATCCTCAATTCACCCTGCAACCCTACCGGCACTGTTGAGTCAGAAGAGACGATTCGTGCGCTGGTCGAGGCTGCTAATGATGCCGGCGTGACAGTGCTGTCAGACGAGGTGTATGAACACTTCATCTATGATGCGAAGCACGTGAGCGCAGCACGGTTCGGTGAAGATGTCCTCACCGTTAATGCGACCAGTAAAACCTACGCCATGACCGGCTGGAGGATCGGATACCTTGCCGGTCACCCGGATTATATTCAACAGTGTCTGAAGATCCATCAGTACTGCCAGACATGTGCGACCTCGATTTCCCAGTACGCTGCGAATGCTGCATACACCGGGGATCAGACCTGTGTCTCTCTCATGCGTGATGAGTACAAGGTACGGCGAGATATGCTCTGGACCGGCCTTCATAATCTCGGGTTTGATTTCCCGTCTCCGGGAGGAGCGTTTTATGCCTTTGTCCCGATGGACAGTGAGACAACTAAGAAGATCCTGGACGCAGGAGTGATTGTGGTCCCAGGTGATGCATTCGGGAAGAATGGATCAGGATATACAAGATTCAGTTATGCAACCTCACGTGAGAATATTACAGCAGCACTTGAGCGAATCAGCACGGTAGTCAGGTGAACTCATCATGGTTTATGAATTACTCAAGAAACTCTCGGATGCCCACGGGGTCTCCGGGTTTGAAGATAACATCAAAGAAATAGTCAGAAAAGAACTTGCAGGACATGTGGATGAGTTCAGGGAAGACTCGCTCGGCAACCTGATTGCGGTCAGAAAGGGTTCAGACTTCTCGGTGATGATCGCATCTCACATGGATGAGATCGGGATGATGGTCCAGTATATCGACGAGAAGGGATTCATCAAGTTCGTTGGTATCGGCGGCTGGTTTAACCCGAGCATGTACACACGCAGGGTGATCCTCCATGGAACACGCGGACCGGTAACCGGTGTTCTCGGTGGAAAACCCCCGCACATCATGACCCCCGAGGATCGCAAGAAGGAGATCAAGATCGACGATCTCTTCATCGATATCGGTGCTTCCTCAGCTGATGAGGTAGCTGCGCTCGGGATTGAGATCGGAACTCCGGTAACGATAGAGCAGGAGTTCACAAGACTTGCCGGGGACAGAGTTTCTGGTAAGGCACTTGACAACCGGGTCGGCGTTGCAGTTCTTATTGAGACCATCAAGCGGATGAAGACCCCGATGACTGTCTACGGTGTCTTCACGGTACAGGAGGAGGTCGGCCTTAAGGGTGCAAAGGTGAGTGCATTCGCTCTCAATCCAGACATCGCCATTGCAACCGATGTCACGATCCCGGGAGATCACCCGGGAGTCAGCCGCAAGGATGCTTCACCTGAGATGGGAAAGGGTCCGGTTCTGGTTCTCGCAAGTGCAGCTGGACGTGGCCTGCTCGCAGACAGGCGTCTCACCGCATGGCTCAGGAGTGCAGGTGACAAGGCAAAGATTCCATACCAGCTCGAGGTAGGTGAGGGCGGTAACACCGATGCAACCATCATTCATCTGGTTAGAGACGGGATTCCGAGCATCCCGTTCTCTGTTCCGGCCAGGTACATCCATTCACCTGTCGAGATGGTGGATCTCGCAGATGTGAACAATGCTATCGAACTTCTTGTCGAAGCACTCAAGAAGAAACCAAAACTCTGATACTTTTTTCCTGACCGGTACAGGGAACCGGTTTCGCAATTATTTTCTCATCGTATGCTGATTCAATGCTATGAGCGGCCATTCGATGCCGGGTATTCTCTCAATCACTGCAATATGCTGTATTAGTATCCTGCTTTTTTCAGGAGTCACAGCCGATCTGATTCCGATCCCGTCATTCGGTGTACCTCCACAGGATGCGGTACCGGTGTATGATGCAGCCCAGTATCAGACACAGACCTCGGTTGAAAAAGAGGATGTCACCCCGGGTATGACCATGTATGTCCAGAGGCCGTATGGCTACATCAAGAGCACTCAGTCAAACCAGGCAAACCTCACCATCGTCAAGACCGAGATCGAACGATACTCCAAATCAAAATCTGTGATCAAAGGTGAACTCAGGAACCTTGATGACAAAACGATCGACCTGATTGTTGTTACATTCAACCTCTATAACGCAGATGGTGATCAGATCGGAAATGCCTACGCATCAATAGATTATCTGCCACCAAAAGCAACCTGGAAGTTTGTCACCGATCCAATTGAGAGATCTGATTTCCAGTTCGAGCAGTACGGCTCAATATATGTTGGAGTATTTGGGTAAGTGAGGTCACTCACTTTCCCGGTGAAGAAAAAATAGGATAATCAGGAACAGAGAGGCTGTAGTTTTGCAACTACCCGCTCAACCTGTTGTATTGAAGTCCCGAGATAATTATCAGGGTTGAGTAGTTTTTCGATCTCTGGTGCTGGGATATACCTGGTCACCTCGGCTGTCTGCGCTAGCAGGCTGGCAAGTGACTGCTCTGCTGCAAGTGCTTCCATGCTCTTCACCCTGATAACCTCGTGAGCCTCCTGCCTTGCCATTCCCTTCTTTGTGAGCTCGATCATAACCGACTCTGCCATGTTGATCCCATGCAGGAACATCAGATTCTTTCGGATCCGATCCGGTTTTAAGAC
>CAZVAS010000007.1:4541-6349 GCA_964625165.1 uncultured Methanospirillum sp.
TACCGGTCACGCTGGATCACCTGGTTGGAGACATCAACGCTGCCTATCCCGAGGAACTCCATCATAGATGCCTGAACTTCTATCCCATGCTCTCCCATAGCAGCCTGGGTTCCCACTGCACCGGTCATCTGCCCGACACAGACCCTTGGGATCATCTGTTCAAGCCGTTCGATATGCCGTGCGATCTCACTTGCCCAGATCGCAAACCTGAGCCCATAGGTGGTTGGAACCCCATGCTGTCCATGTGTCCTGCCGATACAGACGAGTTTTTTTGTCTCTTCTGCCCGGGAGAGAAGGGCTTTGAGAAGGTGCCGAAGTTTTGTATTGAGGATGGCAGTTGCATCTTTCAGCTGCAGACCGGTGGCTGTATCTAGAATATCGTTGGATGTGGCACCATAATGCACCCACCTGCCCGGCTCACCACAGACCTCGGAGACTGCCCTGACGATGGCCATCATGTCATGATGGATCTCATCCTCGATCTCTTTTGCCCGCTGAAGGCTCGCGCCTGATGCAGTTGCAGCGATCGCGTCAGCAGCATCCTGGGGGATCATCCCTGCCTTTGCTTCCGCACGTGCCAGCGCAACCTCTGCATCGATGATACGGCGGAACCGGTGTTCCTCAGTCCAGACCGCCTTCATTTCCGGTGTCCCGTACCTGAATTCAATCGGGTGTATTGCCATTGGTTACATGTCTCTTTCGGGAGCTTGTAATAGATTCGAAGATGGATCACAATACCGGCCGATTTCAGTGGTCGGTATCCAAACGTTATAATCAGTTAGTAAAAAGGGCGTGTAACGGTCGCAGCCAGGTATGCGAATTATCTTCAATCAGAATGGTCTGGATGCCCGGGATACTGATCTGAGATCTCCCGAATAATTCCCCCTATGCCGATCGTCCCTGAAGGGAACGAGAGCGGGAACTTCTGGATCTGGTATGTTTCTCCATTAAAATTATCCTGAACAAATATCGGTTCTTTTTGGTTCAGGATAGTTTCATCAGAACTCCGGGACTGAAGAGCGAGAGAAGGAGGGAGTAGTTCTTCATCGGTCCTACCCACCGCATCCTGAGCTGATGAGAGACCGAGATACTTCTGATACGCTGTATTTATGAGCAGGTACCGAAGGTCAGGACCCTTAATGTACGCAATGTCAGGCAGTGCATTCAGGAACGCAACAAGATGCTGTTCTATCTGAAGTGCATGGCGTTCGGCCTGCCTCCGCCTGACCAGATGATTGATGGCATTCGCAAGTTCAGTGAAGATGGTCCTGGGATCACCACCTTTCTGGATATAAAAGTCTGCACCATTATTGAGTGCCTCGATCGCGACCTCTTCTCTCCCTTTCCCTGTGAAGATGATGAACGGAATGGTAAGGTCGTATGCACGGACCATTTTTAAAAAGTCGATCCCGTCCAGGTCAGGCATATCGTAGTCAGAGATTATGGCATCGTACACTGACTTTTTGAGAAGATCTAATCCATCTTCAGCAGAAGTGGCGATCTCCACGTCAAGATTGGCCTCCTCCTTAAGATAGAGTTGGGTAAGTGTGAGCAGTGAAGGCTCATCATCAATGTACAAAACCCGGGTCATGAATTAATACATGAGATTCTTGCTCTGCAGCTATGTATGTATTCTGAACTGATCATGCCAATCAGATACGATCTCATACATGTATGGCGCATACAACACCGAAAAAAAGTTGAATAGATGCTGATTAGACAGAGGATGAATTTGTGATTGCAGATGTGTTGATGGATGCATTGATCAGGTGTTCATCGATTGCTGATGTATTGATCTTGCTGTGTTC
>CAZVAS010000007.1:6449-10212 GCA_964625165.1 uncultured Methanospirillum sp.
CGTTTGTCAAACTCAGAAGTGTTCAGGCCAATCTCTGCATTTACACAGACTATGGCAAGAAGCAGGAGAATCGCAATACCGATAAAAACATCAGTGAATTTCATATTACTTAGCATTTCTCATTACTACATCAAAATGGTATTGAGGCCGGAAAAGTTTCCAGACATGCCCGATGTTATCCGGAGATGAAGTCAGGCTATTCTTTGTGTCAGAACACGCTCATAGCAGAAGAACCATAACATTGCAGAGAATAGAAATCCCGAAAGGAATCTTATATGCGAGGGAAGGGATTCGAACCCTTGAATTCCTGCGAAACCGGATCTTAAGTCCGGCCCATTTGGCCTGGCTTTGGTACCCTCGCCCGCATCAACAGATCATATATCAAAAGGCAGAAAGAAACAGCGCTATTCAAGCAGTGCCTACCTGATATGTCTCACATAATTCTCCCTGAAACTATATAATATGCCATCTGCACAGTCATTTCTCCTTTTCATTCCAGGTTCATCTCCTCCCATGTTCATGAAAGCGACAAGGTAAAGATCCACACCATGTACGAACATGCTATATATGGTGTATCCTCCACCTTTGAGAAGACAGATGGAACGACGAGGCTGGGTGGAACTCAACGGTAGCGTGCTTTCAGATGAGGAATTATCTCACATCCTTACCGGAGACCAGGAAAAGATCTCACAGTTAGGTGGAGAATTCTTTCTGAAGTGGAATTCCTGCAGTGCACGTGATCACTTTGGTATTATGCCAGGAGACTGCCCGGCCGGATCATTCTGGTGTAATGGAAAGAAGATCAATGCGATAGAGCCACCATCCCGTTCCCCAGATCTCAACACAGCTATTGTTGACTCCATCCGGATGAGATCTACCGAAGGAGTTACTGCACTCTCCGGAGGAGTGGACTCAGCACTTGTCGCAGCAGTTGCCCAGCGACCCTGTATATCAGTAGGAGTTCATAAATCTCATGATCTGAAACGTGCTACCCAGGTAGCCAGGGAACTTAATCTCCCCCTTGAGATCAGGACAGTAACTCCTAATGAGATCGAGGCGACCCTGCCGGTTGTACTAGGTCTTCTCCCGGACCCGACACCGGTAGACCTTGCCATCGCAACCACCCTCTTCTTTGTTGCTGAGACAGCACGCAGTGCTGGGTACGAACGCATCCTCACCGGTCAGGGGGCCGACGAGGTCTTTGGCGGGTACTCCCGGTATCTGGGAAGGACAGAAGAGGAACTTGCTTCAACCTTCTCAACAGATTTCGCATCGCTCTCAAGACAGGGGATCAGGGATCAGACCATTGCCGGGTATCACAATACCTGGCTCTCGATGCCGTACCTTGACATACGAGTGGTGTGCGCTGCATCAGCAATACCCGTTACCGAGCGGGTCAGTGAAGGGATCAGAAAAAAGCCGCTCCGGGAGATTGCAGCACGATATCTCTCACGGGAGACGGCGTACTATGAGAAGAAGGCTATGCAGTACGGAACCGGGATCTGGAAAGAGATAAAGCGTCTTGCAAGGCAGAACGGTTATCAGAACTCAGTTTCAGATTACATGCACCATATCAGGAAGGCATAAGAATCCATGGTACTATCAGAAGACGTCAGAAAGATCGCAAAACTAGCCGATGTCGGAGTTGATGACGGCGAACTTGAAGAGTTTACATCACAGTGTTCAGATATCCTCACCTATTTCGAGATGCTCGATGCACTTCCCCAGGGAGCTGGCATCGACCGTGGCCTTGTAAATATATTCAGAGAGGACGAGGTCACTGAATCACTGAGTCAGAAAGATGCCCTCAGCAATGCTGCTGAGACAGAAGATGGGTACTTCAAAGCACCGAGGGTGATGTGAGTGACCAGAACTCTCAACTTTTCAGTTTCAGATACAATCAATGCCTTCATCACCACCATCCCGGAAGTATCATACGAAGACGGGCCGCTGAGCGGAACAACCGTTGCAATAAAAGACAATATCTCAACTCTGGGAGTACAAACCACCTGTGCATCAAAGATTCTGAAAGGATACATCCCTCCGTATGACGCCCATGTGGTAACCCTGCTCAAAGCAGCAGGAGCCGCCATTGTCGGAAAGACAAATATGGACGAGTTCGGTATGGGGACGACGACCGAGAACAGTGCATTCGGCCCCACACTCAACCCATGCGACACGGCAAGGGTACCGGGAGGATCATCTGGTGGATCAGCAGCAGCGGTTGCTGCCGGATACTGTGATATGGCACTCGGTTCTGATACCGGCGGCTCGATCAGGTGCCCGGCTGCCTTCTGTGGGATCGTCGGACTGAAACCCACCTATGGCCGGGTTTCCCGGTACGGTCTTATCGCATACGCAAACTCCCTTGAACAGATCGGTCCGATGGCAAAGGATGTAACCGGAGTCTCACGCCTCTTCTCGGTGATTGCCGGTCACGATAAGCGTGATTCAACCTCTGTGGACAAACCATATACGCACACACCGGAACCTTCGATCAAAGGACTGAAGATCGGTCTCCCATCCGAATTCTTTGGTGAGGGTGTCGATCCAAAGGTTGCAGAGTCGGTCAGAAACGCTGTAAACGCTCTTGAGAAAGCCGGAGCCGAGGCAGTACCCTGCTCTATGCCTTCCATGAGCCATGCACTTGCTGCATACTACGTTATCTGCACAAGCGAGGCTTCATCCAACCTTGCACGGTTCGACGGGATCAGGTACGGACCCGGTGGCGATCTCAGGAAGAGCTGGCACGAAGAGTTCTCTGACAGGAGACAGGAGCGGTTCGGCAAAGAAGTCAGACGCAGGATCATCCTCGGAACCTTCTCACTAGCTGCAGGTTATTTTGGCAGGTATTATCAGAAGGCCCAGACTGCACGTCAGATGGTTCGTGATGACTTTAACAGACTCTTCAAGGATGTTGATCTTGTCGCAGGACCTACGATGCCCTCGATTGCATTCAGACTGAAAGAGAAGTCTGATCCTCTGCAGATGTATCTGTCAGATATCCTGACTGTGCCTGCAAACCTTGCGGGTGTTCCCGCAATATCTGTGCCCTGTGGCAAGGTAGACGGGATGCCAGTCGGTCTTCAGCTCATCGGACGGCACTTTGAGGACGAGAAGGTTATTGACGCTGCGTTTGCATATGAGCAGGAGGCAGCCTGATGGAGCACGACGACGTCATCATCGGTCTTGAGATCCACTGTCAGCTCAATACCAAGTCCAAACTCTTCTGTGGATGCTCAACAGACTTCAGGGATGACGAACCCAACACCCATACCTGCCCGGTCTGTCTCGGTCTGCCGGGAAGCATGCCGGTTGTCAACAAAAAAGTCATTGAGTACGCGATGAGGGTTGCCAAGGCGCTGAACTGTTCTGTTCTCAAGGAGTGCGACTTCTCACGAAAGAACTACTTCTACCCAGACCTCAACAAGGCATACCAGATCACCCAATACGACCGCCCACTTGCCGAGTGGGGAAAACTCATGATCGAGGGTGAGGACGGGGAGCGTGACATCAGGATCACCAGGATCCATGTTGAAGAAGACCCGGGCCGGTCTGTTCACATGGGAACCACCGACCGTGGTAAATACACCCTTGTCGACTACAACCGTGCAGGGATACCACTGATCGAGATCGTCACAGAACCTGATCTCAGGTCACCGAAAGAGGCTCGCCGGTTCCTGAACAAACTTCGGGCGACCCTTGAATATCTGAATGTCTTTGACAGCGAGAAGGAAGGATCGCTCAGAGTTGACGCCAACAT
>CAZVAS010000007.1:10312-16411 GCA_964625165.1 uncultured Methanospirillum sp.
GATGCACGACGCGAGCGGTTCATGCAGCAGTATGGCTGCTCTCTCGAACATGCCCGGACCCTGACCGGTGGGCTCAAGCTCGCTGAGTTCTATGAAGAGGTTGCAAAGACCGATGCCGGACTTGCAGCAACATGGACAGCAGACTACCTGCTCGGTGAACTCAACTACCGTGACTTCTCCATCGATGCAATGCCGGCAGAGCACTTCAAAGAACTCATCACTCTCCTGAAAGCAGACACCATCACCGACAAGAGCGGTGTTGAGATCCTGCGAACCATCCTCGACCAGGTAAAGAACGGTGAGAAACCGGAGATGCCTGCCTCCATTGTCAAGCGGCTTGGCCTTGCCAAGACCGGTGGTGATGAGATAACCGGGATGGTCAGGGAAGTGATTGCAGAAAACCCGCAGCCGGTTGCAGATTACCATGCAGGAAAGGGACCTGCGCTGAACTTCCTCGTCGGCCAGGTGATGAAGAAATGTCGTGGCCGTGCAGATCCCGGTCACCTGAACGCCCTCCTCAGGGAAGAACTCGACAAAATACAGGGCGGGGCATAAGCAGAGGGCTGGGATATCAATATGCATCTGATCATTGCGGAAAAGAATATCGTTGCGAATCGTATCGCACAGATACTTGCCGGGAAGGAGAAGATATCCCAGAAGAAAGAGAGTGGTGTCAACCTCTACCAGTTTAACGACACTGCCACAATCGGACTTCGCGGCCACGTGGTAGAGATCGATTTCGTTGAAGGGTACACCAACTGGCGATCTGAGACTCATCCTCCTCGTTCACTCATCGATGCCGGAGTCCTCAAACGTCCGACAGAGCCGGCAATTGTGAAGCTGGTTCAGAAACTATCGAAGAAGGCTGACCGTGTCACGATCGCCACTGATTTTGATACAGAAGGGGAGTTGATCGGCAAAGAGGCGTTTGAACTCGTCCGGGCAGTCAATCAGAAGGTCAAGGTGGACCGGGCCAGGTTCTCAGCCATCACGCCGGAAGAGATCAACCAGGCCTTTTCAAATGCCTCTGAACTTGATTTTGATCTTGCTGCGGCAGGCGAGGCCCGTCAGATCGTGGACCTGCTCTGGGGTGCATCACTTACCAGGTTCATCAGTCTTGCTGCACGCCGTGGAGGAAACAACATCCTCTCGGTTGGCAGGGTTCAGAGCCCGACACTTGCGATGATCGTGGACCGGGAACGCGAGATTGAGGCGTTCATTCCTGAACCATACTGGGAACTATCACTCGACACTGAAAAGAGTGGCGAGGAGTTCAGTGCCAGGCATATAAACGGGAAGTTCACCGATAAAGAACAGGCTGATGCCGCATATGCAGCAACAAAAAAACCCCTGAAGGTGACCGATGTCAAGGAGGGAACCAGGACTGATAAGGCTCCAACTCCGTTTGATACAACAGGGTTCATCGTTGCAGCAGCCAGGCTCGGACTCTCTGCGGCCAACGCGATGCGAATCGCTGAAGATCTCTATATGAACGGGTACATCTCGTATCCGAGGACTGACAACACGATCTATCCGCCTTCCCTGAACCTTGAGTCTATCCTCGACACCCTCTCAAAGACACAGTTCAGCAAAGAGGTTGCATGGGTCAGGAAGAACAGGCGTAAGACCCCGACTCAGGGCAAGAAGTCCTCAACCGACCACCCGCCGATCCACCCTGCCGGAGATGCAACCCCCGAGCAACTTGGCGAGAACTGGAAGGTGTACGAACTGGTGGTGCGCCGGTTCCTGGCAACCCTTTCACCGGATGCAGAGTGGATGACGATGAAGATCAACCTCACTGCATCTACCGAAGGATACACCTCAACCGGAAGCAGGCTGAAAGAGGCGGGATGGAGGACGGTATACACCTACTCCGATGCCAAGGACACAATCCTGCCGGTAGTAAAACCGGGTGAGGAACTGCCTATCAAGGCTGTCAACCTTGAGGAGAAGCAGACCCAGCCTCCACCACGGTACTCCCAGAGTAAACTCATTCAGGTGATGGAAGAACTCGGGCTTGGAACAAAATCAACCAGGCACGAGGTCATCCAGAAACTCGTTGGCAGGAAGTACATCGAAGGGAACCCGCTCAGGCCGACACTCGTCGGAAGAGCGGTCACCGAGTCTCTCGAAGGCCATGCATCAGAGATCACCAGGCCTGAGATGACCAGCACGCTTGAAGCGGCGATGGAGGACATCAAGGTCAAGAAACAGTCACGCGACTTTGTTGTCTCTGACTCGCGAACGATGCTGCACAAGGTCTTCGACGCACTGGAGCCGAACAGCGAACTCATCGGCAGGGAGATTATGGACCAGACCGATGAGGAACTGACCATCGGACCCTGCCCGATATGTGGTAAAGACCTGCGCATCAGACGCAAGGGTGTCTCTCAGTTCATCGGATGTACCGGATACCCGGACTGTACCTTCAACATCAGCCTTCCGAGTTCCATGTGGGGAGGGGCGGTCAGGACCAAAGCTGTCTGTGAGATCCATCACCTCAATCATGTCAGCCTCATCGCAAAGGGAACACGCCCCTGGGAGATGGGATGTCCGCTCTGTCAGCTCATCACCCAGCAGAAGGATATCTTTGCGATGATCCCGTCAATGACCGATGCCATCAGGGAGGATCTCATCAAGGCAAAGATCTACTCTGCGTTTGAACTCGGAAAGATGGAGCCTGAAGTTCTGATAAAGGCTATCGGTGTTTCAAAGAAGGCAGCAGAGCAGCTTATCAGGGAGACGACCGATGTACTGGCACTGCTGAAGAAGCGTTCAGAGTGCAAGAAGTTCATGAAGCAGTATGTCCCGCCAAAGCGGGGACGCAGCCATACAAAGGTGATGTCTACATTCACGGCCAGCGGGATCAACAGCATCGAGGATCTCTCTACGGTCTGCGTCGAGAATCTGAAGAAAGCCGGTCTGACTGAAGAAGAGGCAAACACACTCAAGGCTGAGGCTGTGCTTCTGACAAGCAAGAATCAGCTCAAAGAGATCGGTATCCCGTCTGCATCACTTCGCAAGTATCAGGAGGCCGGATTCATCGGGCCTGAAGATCTTCTTGGAACACATCAGACGTACATCAGCCTGAAGTCCGGGGTCTCTATTGAGACCGTGGGAAAGCACATCACCCTGATTGCCGAGGCACACAGGCAACAACCTCCCGCGAAGATCACCAAGAAGCATCTCGAGAAAGGTCGTGAAGAGCTCCTGAAACTGAAAGGTGTCAGTGAAGGAATGCTTGAGCAGTTATACTGTGCAGGGATCTTTGACTTCAAATCCCTCAAGGCTGCAACTCCTGAAAAGGCTGCAAAGATATCAGGAATATCGAAAGACAAGATAAAACAGTTCCAGGCTGCAGCCCCTGTCTGAACTGCAATCTATTTCCGTTTCTACGGTGAGTCTTAAGAAGAATCCAAGGCTGGATCATTATGTATACAAAATGGAAGACCTGGGCTCATGTTACCAAACTCGATCCCGATAAAAACCTGACCGAGGATCAGCTGGCAGAGATAGCAACCAGCGGTACTGATGCCCTGATGCTCTCCGGTACCCTGAATATTACCAAAGAGAACATGCAGGAACTCCGCGATCAGGTCAAGGAGTACGGACTTCCCCTGGTGGTTGAGCCCGCCGGTCCTGAAGCAGTCGTGGCCGACGGGATAGACCTCCTCTTTATCGCCAGCGTGATGAACACCAACCAGTCACAGTGGATCGTAGGCAAGCACAAAGAGTGGGCACTACACAATAAGGTCCAGTGGGACCGTGTTATCCAGGAGGCATACATCGTTCTGAACCCGGACTCTTCGGTTGCACGGGTTACCGGATCTGACTGTTCCATCGGGCCATCAGAGGTTGCAGCATACGCTGAGGTAGCTGATCACTACTTCCAGTTTCCAGTCGTCTATATCGAATACAGCGGAACGTATGGAAACCCGGAGATCGTGAAAGCAGCGGCCGGTGCCGTTGACAATGCAATTCTCTATTATGGCGGGGGAATTGATTCAGGAGAGAAGGCGGCAGAGATGGCCCAGTATGCTGATACCATCGTTGTTGGCAATGCAGTCTACGATAAAGGTGTCCAGACCCTGATCGAGACGGTCCAGGCAATCCAATAATCTGCATGAGCGTTTCTCTCAATATTTTTCTCCAGGAGTCACGAGCGGGCTCCGGGATTTTTTGCATGAAATATACTTCAACGGTCTCACCCGGGGCCCCCAATGGGCACCATTGGGGTTTTTAATGCCACGAATCCGTATTGTTCTGGTTGAACCCCTCTACGAGGGAAATATTGGTTTTTCAGCACGTGTGATGAAGAACTTCGGTTTTACCGAACTTGTTCTGATCAATCCCCCTCCACTTACAATCGAGGCATATGCCAGGGCATCACATGCAAAAGATGTACTTGAGCAGGCTGTGGTTACAGACCTGGAAGAGATCTTTACCACAAGCAACATCGTCATTGCAACAACCGGTGCCCTCTCCCATTCCGCCTGCCATCCGATCAGGATGCCATTTTACTCACCAAAAGAACTGAGGGAGATGATTGGTGATATCGACGGGACCATATCGATCCTCTTTGGCAGGGAGAACTGGGGGCTGAATAACGATGAGGTCAGAAGGTCTGATATCATCTGCACGATTCCGTCCTCGGAGATATACCCGATTGTCAACCTCTCACATGCAGTTGGTATCCTCTGCTACGAACTCGCCAATCTTCCGAAAGGGGAGATTGCCCTTGCGACGCCTGAGGAGATGACCCATCTGTATGCCCATATTGACGAGTACCTGGACCTTGTGGATCATCCCAGGTTCAAGCGTGTATCTACAATGACCCTGATCCGTCGTATCATCGGACGTTGTAATCTGACCTGGCGGGAAGCAACCACCATCCACGGTCTGCTCCGTAGATCTGAGTGGCGGTTTATGCCCCGCGACAATGCCAATATTACTCAGGGTGGCATTCCAAAGACAGACAGTAAATACGATCCAGACGATACCGATAGTAATGATCCTTGTTGACTGGCAGATCGTCGATCGTATCAGACGGGGTTTTATCACTGTTGACCCGTATGATCCTGAACTTGTTCAGCCAAATTCTCTCGATATAAGACTTGGTAATCACTTTGCCTGGTATGAGACCAGTGATGATATCATCGATCCATTTGACCGTGAATCGGTAACCAGCAAGACTCAGGAGATGACTGCGGAGAGTTTCGTTCTCAATCCGGGTCAGTTCATTCTTGCCGAGACGATGGAACTTATCGAACTTCCAGATAACATTGTGGCAAGCATCGAAGGAAAGAGCAGCATCGCACGGCTTGGAATTGAACTCCACCAGACCGGGGGATGGATCGATGCAGGATTTCGGGGTAGTATCACTCTTGAGATGTGCAATGTAAACCACCGCCCGGTCAGGATTCATGCAGGGATGTCAATAGGTCAACTCGTATTTTACAGCACAGAGCGGGCTGCATGCCCGTATAACTCCAAGCATGATGCAAAATACATGAACCAGCGCCAGGCCACCCTCTCACGATATTACGAAAACAAACAATAGGCGGTGTTTTATTGCCGATGAGCGCCAATAGATTCGGGTATTGATTCCGGAGATTAATTCATGCGCCTTCTTTTGATACATTCAGATCATATCGAATACGAAGCGAAGAAGAAGACAAAATTCGCTGAAGAACCCTGCAGTCCCTCAGACTCGTTTGATGAATCACTTGTTGCATTCTGTGCAGTCGAGGCTCCTGATGAAGACGGAATCGAGGATGTTGTTGCCCAGGCAGTAGCATCTATCGAAGAGATGTCAGAGCAGACCAAGTGCAGACGGGTCATGGTGTATCCATATGCCCATTTGAGCAGCGACCTTTCATCGCCTGATATTGCGGTCGAAGCACTCAAGGCTATGGAGACTGCTCTTGGTGGAGCAGGATTTGAGGTTAAGCGTGCACCGTTCGGCTGGTACAAATCCTTCACCGTCTCATGCAAAGGTCACCCGCTCTCTGAACTCTCTCGCACACTCACTCCGTCAGAAGATGTTGTCAAGGTGGAGAAGTCTCCGGTAACCCACAAGTTCTTTGTGATGACTCCTGA